>DATJIP010000012.1:0-11275 GCA_035493235.1 Steroidobacteraceae bacterium | reverse complement strand
CGCAACATCATCGCGAAGACCGCGCTCGGCCTCTAAGTCTTTAGGCTTACCTCCTTGGTGGAAGTACGCGCGACACGCAAAAAACTACGCGCGAGAGGCAAACACATCGTATTCACAACGGTGTAAATTGCACGCCAATGTAAGAGCGCTGCGGCACTCTGCATCGAATAAGAAGGACGCCTCGGCGGTAGCTCCTCTCTCGAGCTGAGGTTTCGCCCGAAAGAACACACGAAGAGTCAACCGGCGGGCGACTCGTTGGAATCAGCTAACCATGACGAGGAGATGATCGATGATGCGTAGACGAATAGCAGTCTCGGTCGCGGCCATTGCCGCCTTGAGCGCGCACTGCGCTTACGCGGGGCAGGGCAGCGAGTGGAATACTTCCGGCGGGGATCGACAGAACACTCGCTCGCAGCCGTCCGAACACACCTTGAGCGTTGCGAACGTGAACCAGCTCGAGGTCAAGTGGGCCGCGACGACCGATGGCGACGTTTCCGCCACACCGGCGGTCGATAGCGACACGGTGTATTTCCCTGATTGGGGCGGATACGTCTCAGCGGTCAACAAAGCGACCGGCGCGCTGAAGTGGAAAGTGAAGCTCTCGAATGTCACCGGCATACCCAATGACAAGTCACGCTCAACACCAGCGGTCACCGACGACAAAATCATCTTCGGCACTCAGGGTGCGATCCTCGCCGGCGGCGGACCTGGCGGCAAAATAGTCGCGCTCAAGAAGGCCACCGGTGCAGTGGCGTGGGTCACGCAAGCAGAGTCGCATTTCGCTGCAATCATCACGCAGGCAGCCAACGTGTTCGATGGACGCGTGTACGTCGGCGTTGCCTCTCAGGAGGAAGCGCTCGCTGCGTTCGTGCCCGGCTATCAGCTGTCGTTCCGCGGCAGCATGCTGGCGCTCGACGCTGCGACGGGTCAGATCCTGTGGAAGACCTATGTCGCGCCGCCGGGATTCACCGGCAACGCCATCTGGGGCAGCACGGCCTCCATCGACACCAAGCGCAAGCAACTCTACGTCGCTACCGGCAACAACTATTCGGTGCCGGACTCAGTACTGGCTTGCGTAGCGGCCGCTGGGGACGATCCAGTTGCCAAGGCAGCTTGCTTGCCGGCCGATGATCACTTCGACAGCATCCTCGCGCTCGACATGAAGACCGGTGCGATTCGCTGGGCGACGCGAGCTATTCCGTACGATGCCTGGACGGTGGACTGCATCCCGTTCTTCGGCGATGGCGACCTGTGTCCGCAACCCGCGGGGCCGGACTTCGACTTCGGTCAGGGGCCTGCTCTCTTCAAAGTGAAGACCACTGGCAACGAGATGGTGGGTGCCGGGCAGAAGAGCGGCCAGTACTGGGCGCTGAACCCGGACACCGGTCAAGTCATGTGGGTCACGCAGACGTCGCCTGGCGGCACGACCGGTGGTTTGCAGTGGGGCTCGGCGGTCGACGGCGCGCGCGTCTATGTGTCGAACCCAAACAGCAACCACATTCCGTGGACGACAGTCGGCGGCGTAACAACGGACAAGGGTGCGTGGAGCGCACTGGACACTGCTACGGGTCAGATCTTGTGGCAGAGGATCGATCCCAGAGACCCGTCGCAAAACGGCGGCGGTCCGTCGGGTCCGACGAGCGTTGCGAACGGCGTGGTCTTCGGCTGCTCGCTCGACGCGGATGGATACATGTACGCGATGAACGCAGCGACCGGTGCTGAGCTGTGGAACTACAAGAGCGGCGGCTCGTGCCTGTCCGGCGCGGCGATCGTCGACGGCGTGGTGTACTGGGGTTCGGGCTACAGCAACTTCGGCTTCGGAACACCGAATAACAAGCTCTACGCTTTCGGACTTCCGCAATAGCAGTAAAGAACTAGCCGGCGCACGTCGCACGTTGCGCCGGCTAGTTCGCTCGACGCGTGGTGGCGAGGATCGCTGCGAGCGTCCACGCGTTGTCGATGCTGGCGGCGCGCCGCCTCGCAAGCGAGTCGTTGTTGCTGCCGCGGATGTAGCCGACGAAGGCATCTATCTCGAGATGGAAGCCGTCGGCGCGCGGCACGGCGATTGTTTCGACCGGTGTGCGCCAGTCGCCGCCGCGGCGCAGCCGAAAGCTCGGAGCTTCGGACCGGATCGTGTGATTCTGATACTCGGTCTCGATCACGCCACTGCTTCCCGCGACGATGGCGCTGCGATGGAGCCCCGAGGCGAAACTGCAGGCGATCTGCCCAAGCGTGCCGCTGTCGAATTCGAGCGTCGCGGCCAGTGTCTGATCCACGTCGCCTTGCCAGCGGGCTGATGCAGAGACACGCGAGGGTCGGCATCCCAACAGCTGACGAATGAAGCTGACTGCATAACAGCCGGCATCGAGCAGCGCTCCGCCACCGAGCCTGGCATCGAACCGAATGTCGGCCGGATTGCTGAGCGAGAAGCCGCAGAACGCGGTCACCGCACGGATGTGGCCGATGGCACCGCTCGCAACGAGCTGCTCGATCTGCGCCATCTGCGGCTGGAACAGGAAGGGAAATGCTTCCAGCAGTACTACGCCAGCCGCAGCAGCGGCCGCATACATATCGAGCGCTTCGGTTTCCGTCAGCGCCAGGGGTTTCTCGCACAGGACGTGCTTGCCTGCTCGCGCCGCTGCGATGGACCAGTGGGCGTGCAAGCTGTTCGGCAGTGGAATGTAGACGGCCTCGATGTCACGAGCGGCGAGCAGTTGCTCGTAGCTCATGGCCTTTGCAATGCCGTGAGAGCGAGCAAAGGACTCTGCCTTGTCAGCTTCGCGGCTTGCGACCGCAACGACTTCGGCCTGAGACGACAACCGTGCGCCCGCGACAAAGGCGGCCGCGATTCGCGCAGCGCCCAAGATGCCGATGCGTACTGGACTGGTCACGTGGATTGCGCTGGCTCGCGCATCACGACCCGGTCGTAGATGACGAGCGCGAGCGCAGTAGCAAGCCCGATCGCGCACACGACGATCCAGAGCTGCGCTGGTTCGTGCCGCACGTCTCCGAAGTAACGAACCAGTCGTCCGCCGATTTGCCCGGCGATCAGGAACCCGATGGCGATCGGCAGGAACGCGTATCCCATGAACACGCCTTCCTGGCCTTTCGGCGCGAGGCGCGAGCAATACTCATAGAAGCGCGATGCCTGCAACGCCTCGCCCAACGCTATGACGAACAGCGTCGCCGCGATGAACAGCGAGCCGTTGCCGAGCAGGAGAATCAGCCAGGCGACGGCCGTGATCGCCACGCCGACTGCCATCGCGGGTAACGGTCGCCACTTCTTGGTGAGCCATGCGATCAGCACAGTCGTACTGATCACGCCGAATCCCTCAATCGCGATGAGCGCATCGATTGGTGCGTTCGGGTCGACATAGCCGCGCACATAGAGCGGCAGTGCGATGTAGATCTGCCAGAACATCACGAAGAAGCCCGAGAAGATCAGCAGAAACGCGACGAAGCGCAGATTGCCGAGCACGACCACCATGTTTCGCAGCGTCTCGCGGATGCTGGTCACCTCAGTCCCCGGCGGCCGCGTCGGCTCCTTGAAGGCGAAGATCGTCACCAGCAGCATCGCGAGCGAGAAGGAGCCGCTCATGATGAACACGGCCTCGGGACCGAGCGACGTGCGAACGAAGCTCGCGACCAGCGGCCCCAGCATGCCGCCGACGTTCACGATCGTGTAGTAGATCGAGAAGCCCAGCGAGCGCACGTTCTCGCGCGATGCACGCGCCGTGGTTCCTGCAACCACCGGCTTCACCAGTCCCGGGCCCAGTGCCGGCACGATCAGGATGACCAGCACCACCCAATACAGCGGCAGGGCAGCGCCGGCGGGCGCCAGCCAATCGCCGCCGATCGACGCGAACAGGAAGTAGCCCGCCGCAAGAATCCCGTAAGCGGTGGCCAGGGTGCGCCGGAAGCCGAACCGATCCGCAATGGCGCCGCCCAGGATCGGCAGAAACCAGACCACGAAGCCGAAAATGCCTTGAATCGAGCCGGTTTCCGCTTCGCTGAGACCGAGCCGCTCGTGCAGGTAGATCGCGAGCACGGCCTGCAGGCCGTAGTAGGCCAGCCGCTCGAACAGCTCGGTGAAGTTCGCAACCCAGAAGGACCGCTCGAACCCGTTCCGGATCTCCTGCCAGCGTTCGCCGAAGCTCACAACGTCTCCTTTTGTTTGCGAGCATGCTAGCTTATTTGCACATGAGGCTCGACCGCTGTTTCAACATTGCCGATCTGCGCTCGCTCGCGCGTCGACGCTTGCCGGCGCCGATGTTTCATTACATCGATGGCGGCGCTGACGACGAGCGCTCGCTCGCGCGGAATACCAGTGCCTTCGATGACTATGAGTTCCTGCCGCGCGTGTTGCGCGACATCTCGCAGATCGACCTGTCGACTTCGATCCTTGGCGGCAAGATCGACCTGCCGCTCTTTCTGGCACCGACCGGAATGTCGCGGCTGTTCCATCGCGACAAGGAACTCGCCGTGGCGCGCGCGGCGGGCGCGTACAAGACGCTCTACAGTCTTTCGACGATGGGGACGACCAGCATCGAGGACATCGCTGCGCTTGGTGCCGGCCCTCTCATGTTCCAGGTCTACATCTTTCGCGACCGCGGCCTGACGCGCGAGTTGGTCCAGCGCTGTCAAGCCGCCAAGGTTCAGGCGCTGTGCCTGACGGTCGACACGCCGCTCGCGGGCAATCGCGAGCGCGATCGGGTCCACGGCATGTCGATGCCGCCGCGTCTGACTCTGGGCAGTGCCTGGAGTTTCGCCACGCATCCGGCATGGGCGGCGGGCATGCTGCTGAATCCGGATTTCCAGCTCGCGAACGTCGCGCATCGCGTCGACGCCATCGGCTCAGGCACGATCGGGCTGATCGACTACGTCAACAAGCAGTTCGACCGCAGCATCAGCTGGCGCGACGCGGCCTGGCTTGCCGAGCAGTGGGGCGGTCCATTCGTAATCAAGGGACTGCTGCGAGCGGAAGACGCTCGACAGGCTGCGAGCATCGGCGCAACTGCGGTGATGCTTTCGAATCACGGCGGTCGTCAGCTCGATAGCGCAGCAGCGCCTGTCAGCTGCGTTGCATCGGTTCGCGACGCTGTCGGCGATGCGCTCGAGATCATCGTTGACGGCGGCATCCGCCGGGGCACGCACGTTCTCAAGGCGCTCGCGCTAGGCGCGGATGCCTGCTCAATTGGCCGCTCATATCTATACGGCCTGGCGGCAGGTGGTCAGCGCGGAGTCGAGCGCGCGCTGCATCTCTTGCGCGAGGAGTTGCTGCGAGACATGGCGCTGCTGGGCTGCCAGCGACTCGACCAGGTCAGCCCGGACCTGTTGCGCGCGATCGCTTGATTCGATTTCTCAGAGTCCCGGCACGATACGCATGTCGCGTACGGCGCCGCCGTCCAGCAGCGCCAGAGCTCGCTTGTACTCTGCGCTGTCGTGAGTCGCGACGGCCTGATCGACGGAATCGAATTCGATGAGGACCGTGCGATCGAGCTTGCCGTCCTCATAGGCTTTCGCTGCCACGGCGCGGGCGAGGAACCGCCCACCGCCGGCTTCGATTGCGGGTCCCGCAACTTTCGCGTAGGCCGCCAGCTTGGCGGGATCCGAAATCTGACGGTAACAGGCGACCCAATACGCCTTGGCCATAGTAACCTCGCTCGATGCAACGACCTGGATGGACGATTCTACCCGTCCTGCTGCTGGCTCCGCTGCTCGCGAGGGGACAGCAGGAGATGCCGCTTTACGATGGCGACATTCCAAACTCGATCGCCGCGCCCGATGAAGAGGCCACCCGCGACCCGAATGACACGTACCTGTTCCGCCTGAACGTCTCGCGACCGACGATCACTGTCTATGAGTCGCGCTCCCGCGATACGAAACGCGCCGCGGTCATCATACTGCCCGGCGGCAGTTACCGCGGCCTGTCGATAGTGAAGGAGGGGCACGACGTCGCGCGTGCATTCAACGAGCTCGGCGTCAGCGCATTCGTTCTGAAATATCGCACGCCCAGCGACCGGCACATGGTCGACAAGACACGCGGGCCGCTGCAGGACGCACAGCAGGCGATCCGTCTGGTGCGCAATCGCGCCGACGAGTGGCATATCGATCGTAACCGCATCGGCGTCGTGGGCTTTTCTGCAGGCGGGCATCTCGCTGCGACGACCGGGACGCAATTCGAGGAGCCGGTGCTGCCTGAATGGCGAACTGCAAACTTGCGCCCGGATTTTCTGATCCTGATTTATCCGGTGATCAGTTTCAGCGACGAGTTGGCCCACAAAGGCTCGCGCGAGCAACTACTCGGCGCGGCGCCAACAGCGGATCTCATCAAGCATTACTCGAGCGAATTGCACGTCACAGCTCGCACGCCGCCGACGTTTCTCGTGCATGCCGCGGACGACCCCACTGTCGCAGTCGGCAACAGCATGCGGTTCGCCGAGGCGTTGCAAGCGCAACATGTTGCGACGGAGTTGCTGATCTACCCGGCCGGCGGCCACGGCTTCGGCTTGAACAATGCGACGACGCGTGACCGTTGGTTCGACCGCTGCGCACAATGGCTGGAAAGTCAGGGCTGGACGTCGGGGCAACGCGAGGCCGACTGAGGCGATCTTCTGTCAAACGGCGCCGGCCACGGTTCACATCTTCGGCGTCTGGAGGCCCCCGGCAGTGGCCTGAGCCGTAGAACTGTGTCGTGTGACCTGCCCCCAGATTCTGGTGAATGACAGGATTGCGCATGGTCCTGCTGGTCGCCGGTCTGTCGATCGCGCTGATCGCAAGTGCAGCTTGCCTGCTGTTCTTGCGGCGTCAGACCAGCGCACTCAACGCGCGGCTGCAGGAAGTCGAGTCGAAGCACGAAGAGTTCCTCGAACAGGCCAAGCACTCGCAAGCGATTCAGCGCAAGGTCGAAGCGCAGTTGCTGGAGAAGCAGCAGCGGCTGGACCGCCTGGCCCATCACGATCAGCTCACCGGCCTGCCGAACCGGCTGTTCCTCGCAGCGCACTTGCCGCTTGCCGTGGAAGAGTCGCGCAAGACGCGCACGCCGCTGGCGGTGCTGTTCCTAGACCTCGATCGCTTCAAGCACATCAACGATACTCACGGTCACGAGATGGGCGACAAGCTGCTGCAGGAAGTCGCGCAGCGCATTCAGTCGTCGGTGCGAGCGGATGACATCGTCGTACGCATGGGCGGCGACGAGTTCGTCGTGATCCTCAACAAGATCAAGACTGTCGAGCAAGCCAACGAGACGGCGGCGCGCATCCTTGCGAGCCTCAACGTGCCGCTTGTTATCGCCGACAAGCCGCTGGTCACCACCGTCAGCATCGGGCTCAGCATGTTTCCGCGCGACGGCGACGACGTCGGCGCGCTGCTGCGCCACTCGGATACGGCCATGTATCAGGCCAAGGAATACGGGCGCAACAACTTCCAGAGCTTCAGCCCCGTGATGGACCGCAAGCTGCACGAGCGCGTGAACCTCGAAGCACGACTGCGCGCGGCGCTCGAGCTCGAACAGTTCGACGTGCACTATCAACCGATACTCGATATCGAAACACGGCGGGTCGTGGCGCTCGAAGCGCTGATTCGCTGGAAGGATCCCGAGGAGGGATTCATCCCGCCGGCGAGATTCCTGCCCGTTGCGGAGGAATCCGGACTCATCGATCCGATCGGCCAGTTCGTGTGGCGGCGTGTAGGTGCCGACATGGCGCGCTGGCGCGCGCAGAACCTGACGTTGGTCCCTGTGGCAATCAACTTGTCCGCCGGCCAGTTGATGCGCACCGACCTGCACGCGCTCATCGTCGAAGTGACCAAGCAGTACGACATCGATCCGTCGATGCTGCAGATCGAGCTCACGGAGAGCGTGATGCTGCAGAAGGTCGATCATCGCTCGGGCAAGTCCAGCGAAGCAGTCATCAACCAGGTCCGCGGACTCGGCGTGCGCATCTCCATCGACGACTTCGGCGTCGGCTATTCGAGCCTCGGTTACCTGAAGCAGCTGCGAGTGGACAACCTGAAGATCGACCGAAGTTTCATCCGCGATCTGGTCAGCGACTCGAACGACTACGCGATCGTCGCCGCGATCTTCGCGATGGCGCGGCACCTGCGCATCGACATCATCGTCGAGGGCGTCGAAGGCTGGCCGCAGCTCGAAATGCTGCGCGGCCTGGGATGCCGGTTTGCCCAGGGATTTCTGCTCGCCCGGCCGACCCCGGCCGACAACTGCGCCCAGTTCCTCTCTAATACGCCGTTGCGGCTGCACGATGTCGGCAACGACGTGCTCGCCACCATTGCGGTAGGAAGCAACTGATGTAGGCTAGCGAGCCTCATGCAGTTGATCGAACTCGAAACACCCGCGCTGTTACTCGATCGCAGCAAGCTCGATGGCAACCTCGAGCGCATGAGTGCGCACATCCGCGGGCTCGGCGGCGTGCTGCGTCCCCATGTGAAGACTGCCAAGTCGATCGATGTCGTGCGGCGCGCGCTGCGCGACACGCCAGGCGGTATCACCGTCTCGACGCTGAAAGAGGCCGAGTACTTCCTCGCTCATGGCATCCACGACATCGTCTATGCCGTCGGCATTGCGCCGGCAAAGTTTGCGCATGTCATTGCGCTGCTGAGAAACGGAGCGAGTCTCAAGGTCATTGCCGATAGTGTCGACGCGGTCAGGCAACTTGCAGAGGCTGCCCGTGCGGCGCATCTGCGCGTGCCGGTGCTCATCGAGCTCGATGTCGATGGGCATCGCTCGGGGGTGAGCCCGGCATCACAGCTGTTGCTGGATCTCGGCCACGCCTTGACCAGTACGGCTGGCGTCACGCTGGCGGGTGTGCTGACGCACGCGGGCGACTCGTACAACTGTCGTGGTGCCGATGCGCTCGCGCAATTTGCCGAGCGCGAACGCGCTGGTGCAGTCGGCGCCGCACAGCGCCTGCGAGCCGCGGGGTATCAGGTGCCGATCGTGTCCGTCGGTTCGACGCCGACTGGAACGTTCGCGCGCGATCTCAGCGGTGTGACCGAGGTGCGCGTCGGCGTTTACATGTTCCAGGATCTGGTGATGGCCGGAATCGGCGTCTGCAGTGTCGATGACATCGCTCTGTCCGTGCTCGTGTCAGTAATCGGTCACCAGAGCGAGCGTGGCTGGATCATCACCGATGGCGGTTGGACGGCTCTATCGCGCGACCGCGGCACGTCGACTCACAGTGTGGATCAAGGTTACGGCCTCGTGCGCGACGTGGGCGGACGAGCGCTCGCGGAGGACTTCATCGTCGTGTCGACCAATCAGGAACACGGCATCGTCGCGCGACGCGACGGGGGATCGATCGATCCACGGCGCTTTCCGGTCGGCACGCTGCTGCGAGTCTTGCCCAATCACGCCTGCGCAACCGCGTCCGAGCACGGGTGCTATCACGTCGTCGACGGGACCGCGCCGGCAGTGCTCGATCGCTGGGAAAGGTTCTCGGGCTGGTAACCGAGCGAGCTTAATTTCTCGATGAGATGGCGTGCAGGAGTTGCGTCAGCGATTCCGGTGCCGTCACGTGCGGCGAATGGCTGGCGTCGATCTCGCGATAGTCCCAGCCCTGCCGTTGCGCACGGGCCGCGAATGGCCGGAACGTATCGTCGGCAGTCGTTCGCTTGCAGTAGATATAGGCGCGCGGGATCTTCGTCTCGCCGTTGCGTAGCCGCAGCGGCGTCTCGAACGTCTTGATGGGTTGCGGCATCCGCAGCGACTGAATCCATTGCACGTCTGCCGCAGCCGTATCGGGAGGAATTGGGTTCGAGGGAACGCGCCAGCCATCGTTCGCTTTCGCGCCGGCTCGCATGCGCTCGACCCCCGCAAGCGGCAGCAGGTCGACCAGCGCCTGTCCGTCCGTTGGCACGAAGGCGTCGAGGTAGACGACCTTGCGGATCAGCTCGGGGACACGATCCGCAACACCAGTGGCGACCATGCCGCCGTAGCTATGGCCGACGAGGATGAAGTTGCGCAGCTGCTCGCACTTGATGACGCCGAGCATGTCCCGGATGTGCACCTCCAGATCGATCGCAGGATTGGCCAGGTGCTCACGCTCGCCCAGCCCCGTGTACGTCGGCGTGACGAGCTCATGTCCTGCCGAGCGCATGAGCGGGTGCATTTTTCTCCACGCCCATCCGGCCGACCACGCGCCGTGCGCGACCAGGAAAGTAGTGCTCGCGGAGGTTTGAGCACGTGCTCTGTTGTGCCAGCCGGTTGCGGGGAAAGTCGCAGCGGCCAGGGTGACGAATGTACGACGCTTCACGAGCCACTCTTTCTGAAGTTGTTGTCGCTCGCACCATGCGCCAGGAACCCAGCGCCTGCAAGTCAGAGGCGGGGCTCGTATCCGTAAACAGCGGCGACTGCGGCGACCTCGTCCCACACTGCGCGACGCTCGGGACCGGTAACACCATTCGCTCTTTCCGCGGGCGGAGCCACGACCGCGTTGGCCGCTGCGAAAGCGCGCCCAGTGCGATCCGCGAGTTGGGTTGCGGCCAACAGCTTGCCGAAGGCACGTCGCGGCTCGCTGCACAGGTCTTCGTAGCGAATGATCGTGATGCGCTCGGCGAGATCCGGTCGCGATGCGCGCAGCTCGTCGACATGTCTGTAGATCGCAGCCCATTGGCGCGCATAGCCGCGATAGTCATCGCCGTCGTTCCACGCTGCCTCGATACCGCCGAGCTCCTCCGCGCGTACGTTGATCGGCACGCGCTGCGCGCCGAACTCGTAGTGACCGGCGGCACGCAAGTACTCCGGGACGCGCGCATCCTCCTCAGCCAGGCGACTGAAGCGGCGATGCTGCCGAACAAGTGAATGAACGTGCGCGACCGGCTCGCGAATGGGAACGATGAAGCGGGCGTCCGGGAACAGCTTTGCCAGATACCTGATGCGCGTGACGTTGTAGTTGGCCTTCGACAAGTAACGCTGCCCGCCGCGCAAGGCCAGAATCTTGCGCAAGTGCGTGCAGAAGGCGTCCTCGAAGTCGGGTCGCGTGACTGTTTCATCGAGCACGTGAACCCGGAGCGGATCGTGCAGCCAATCGAAGTGGCTCTGCCACAGCGGTTCTTCGAATGCTTCCGGACTGTCCGGGGTGATCCTGATGCGATCGGCGTGAATGCGCTCCTGCGGACCGCTCGCGCTCTGACTGGCGAAGCGATCCTGAAACCAGTTCCACAGAAACGGGATTTCGAGAAACGGGAAATCGCGATAGCGATGCGTCGCCACGCCGTCGCTCTGCGACAGCAGCGTCAGCAGGATGGTCGTCCCCGAGCG
>DATJIP010000011.1:0-4708 GCA_035493235.1 Steroidobacteraceae bacterium | reverse complement strand
GAAGAAGCCGAAGTACGGGTTCATGCCGCTGACGTACATGTGGTGCGCCCACACGACGAAGCTCAGGCAGCCGATCGCCAGGATCGCCCACACCATCATGCGGTAGCCGAAGATGTTGCGGCGGGCGTGCGTCGAGAGCAGATCGGAGACGATGCCGAACGCCGGCAGCGCCACGATGTACACCTCAGGATGTCCGAAGAACCAGAACAGGTGCTGGAACAGCAGCGGCGAGCCGCCGCTGTGCACCGTCTGCCCACCCATCTGCGCAACCGCCGGCATGAAGAAGCTGGTGCCGAGCGAGTGATCGAGCGTCATCATCACGCACGACACGAACAGTGCCGGGAAAGCGAGCAGGCCGAGAACCGTCGCGGTGAAGATGCCCCACACCGACAGCGGCATGCGCATCAGCGTCATGCCTTTGCAGCGGGCCTGCAGGATCGTCGTGACGTAGTTGAGGCCGCCCATCGTGAAGGCGACCACGAAGATGCCGAGCGAGGCGAGCATGCAGATGATGCCCCAGCCGTGGCCCGGCGTACCCGGCGCGATCGCCTGCGGCGGATACAGCGTCCAGCCCGCGCCGGTCGGTCCGCCCGGCACGAACAGGCCGAGCACCAGCACCAGCACCGCGAGCAGGTAGAACCAGAAGCTCAGCATGTTCATGTACGGGAACACCATGTCCCGCGAGCCGCACATGAGCGGGATGAGGTAGTTGCCGAAGCCGCCGAGGAACAGCGCCGTGAGCAGGTAGATCACCATGATCATGCCGTGCATGGTGATGTACTGGTAATAGTCGTGCGGCGCGATCAGCGAGAACGTGTCGGGGAAGCCGAGCTGCAAGCGCATCAGCACCGACATCACCAGCGCGACCAGGCCGATGCCGATCGCGACCAGCGCGTACTGGATCGCAATGACCTTGTGATCCTGGCTCCAGATGTACTTGCGGATGAACGTTTCGGGATCATGCAAGGCGTGCTCATGATCGCGGTCAGCGATTGCGACGAATGCCATCGATGATTCCTCTAAAGCGTGCCTTCAAAGAGTGTGGATGTAGTCGAGCAGGTCGTTGATCGACGCTTCATCCTTCAGGGCCCGTGCCATCGAGCGCATCTGCGCGCCGTGGAAGTCCTGCGGATGAGTGCCGCGAATGCCCTGCCGGAAATTCTCGAGCTGTCGCTCCAGGTACCAGTCGCTCATGCCCGCCAGCCGCGGTGCGTTGGTCGACCAGATGCCTTCGCCCTTCGCTCCGTGACACGACTCGCAGGTGGCGTACAGCTTGCGACCGCGCTCCGGATTGCCGCCGACGCTCGTGTCGGGGCGCGCATCCGGCAACGTGCCGATGTACGCGACGACGTTGCGGACCGCGGTGTCGTCGGCGAGCATCGATGCGAACGGGATCATCTGCTTGCCGTACGTATCGTTCTCGTTCGAGCCGCGGATGCTGTGCTTGAAGCTCGCCAGCTGACGCGCGAGATACCAGCCGCTCTGGCCGGCCAGCTTCGGTGCGCCGATCTCCTTGTTGCCCTGTCCGTTTTCGCCGTGACAGGCCGTGCACGTTGTGAACAGCGCTTTGCCCGCCGCGGGGTCGCCTGCGACTTGCCCTGAGGTCTGCTGGAACGTCGGCTGCGCCGCGAGCCACTCGTCGAATTTCGCCGGCTCGTCGACGACGACGCGACCGCGCATCGCGAAGTGCGCCACGCCGCAGAGCTGCTCGCACAGCGCATCGAACGAACCGGTGCGCGTCGGCGTCAGCCAGAAATGCGTGACCATGCCCGGCACCATGTCCATCTTCACGCGGAACTGCGGCACCGCGTATTGATGGTTCACGTCCTTCGCGCGCAACAGGAACTTCACGCTCTTGCCGACGGGCAGATGCAGCTCGGGATTGTTGACGATGACGTCGTCAGCGCCCTTCGGATCTTTCGGGTCGATGCCCAACGGATTGTCGAGCGTCACGAGCTTCATGTCCGAAGCGCCCATCTCGCCGTCCTTGCCCGGGAAGCGATAGCTCCAGGCCCATTGCTGGCCGACCACCTCGACCAGCGACGCGTCGTCCGGCGGCGTGACGAACTTCGCCCACACGGCGAGGCCCGGCGCGAGCATCGCGGCGATGCCGACGGAAGTGATGATCGTCAGCCACCACTCGAGCTTCTTGTTCTCAGGCTCGTAGGCAGCCTTTTCGGTCCTGCCCTTGCGATGGCGATAACGCACCACGCACCAGGCCATGAACAAGTTGACGACGATGAAGACGATACCGGTGACCCAGAAGGTGACGTTGACGGTCTGGTCCATCATCTTCCAGTTCGAGGCGATTTCGGTGAACCACCAGGGGTCGCCAAAGACGCCGTACAGCGCGGCGAAGTGGAACGCCAGAGTTGCAACTACCAGCAGGATCAGTGCCCAGGCAAATACCATTCGCCAGCCCTCCCGGCGCCCGTCACGCGAGCGCTAATACATTTGGTCAGTTGGTTCGAGCCGAACTACGCGTCGGCTTCGGCTTCGATGATTGGACTTCACGCCTTCTCCAGTGTGCCGGCAGCGCCGGCGCCGTCCCAGCCCAGTCGCGAGACTTTGCTGAACGGATTGATGAAATGGGAATCGATAGCGACCAGCTCGGCCTCCGGATGACGCTCTTTCATCATCCTGGTGACCGAGTCTTCCTGTTGCTTGCGCACGTACACGAGCACCAGGAACTTGCCGGCTTCGATATCGTCATGAAAGCGCGCCAGCTTCTTGTTTTCCGCGCCTATGCCCGCCAGCCCGCCTTCCCAGGCGCCGAACAGCGTCGCGACCGCGACCAGGATCGCGTACACGTACACCGGCACCTCGTACTCGGGGCCGAACGGATCGAAATACTTGAGCAGCGCGACGCCGATGAGGCCGGCGGCGAGGCCGAGCGCGGCGCCGATGAACCCGTCGCGGACGACGTCGAGCGTTTCGAGGTAGTTGCTGGAGTGGATGTGCTGTTTCCGCAGCCCCGATTCGTCCTTACATATGACATGTAAGTAGAAATCTTCCACGCCGACCTCGTGCAGGTCGTCCGAGACGTCGTGCGTGCTCGCAAGCGTTGGGGCAAGGAAATACAAAGCCTTCATTGAGTCCCCCGAGACAAAAACCTTCGACTACAAAGCTCTACCTCATCATCATCTAATCTTTATGTGAGCGGACCCGCTCGGGATCGAGTTTCGCACAGGGATTTTGGGTTTGGAAGATAAGGGGGCACCCCTGATCCCGCCCGATCCCGCTCTATCCAATATGAGAGAGCTTCAGGAGCTTGCGCAGATCCTCCAGCAGATCCTTCGACAGCCCCACCGACGGCGCGTGCCGCATCATCAGGTTGCCGAGCGGATCGACTATGTAAATCGAGCCGCTCGCCACGTCGGGAAATACCGCCAGCAGCGCCGCGCCGGCCGCGTTGTCCACTTGCTCGACGCCCAGGTCGGGATGCTCGGCGGCGAGATAAGTCCGATCGCAGCAGTTGCCGGTTACCAGGAAGACGCGGTGGACGCGCGTCATGTCGGCGTTGAGGGCGAGTCGCGTCTGACGCGTCAGGAGCAGCGCCGCGCGACACTGCTCGTCGCAGCGCCCGTCGCCGACGTACACCAGCGTCCATTTCCCGTGCCAGGCCGCGCCGTCCGGCAGCGGGCGCGGCGGCGAGATCAACTCGCCCTTGTTGGTGCTGCCGGGCGGCCGCCAGCCGCCGCCGTAATACAAAAGAAATGCCAAGGCGAGCGGCGCGAAGAACAGCGCGATGAGGATCCAGATCTGCTTGCGCGCGCGGGGCGCAGCCGTCGGCGTGGTCATTTCGACCGCTCGTCGAGCTGCTGACCGCGCCGGAACCCGAGCACGATGAACAGCGCGATGGCGGCAATCGCGAAGCCGAACCATTGCACTGCGTAGCTGAGGTGCCGCTCCGACCCCATGTCGATGCGCGCCTGCCATACCCGCTCGAACCCGTCGGGCTGATCCAGGTCGAGCAGCACCAGACCGGGCAGCACTTTGCGACCGAGCGCTTGCTCGACGGTTGCCTGCTCCGGGTAATTCAGCACGCGTGGCCATTTGTTGCTGGTGTCTGGCACAGCGGCGAGCCGCACGCCAGGACGCGGCAACACGCTGAGCTGGCCCGTCACCGACCTCGCGTCTTCCGCAACGGCAACATCGGGAAGATCGCTGCGCGTTGCGCCGGGCCGGTGCCACCCGCGATCGACGAGCAGCCAGCCGCCCTGCTCGAGCTCGAATGGCGTGACGACGCGATAGCCGGGCTGACCCATCGCGGACGGCATGCTGTCGAGAAGAATCTGGTGAGCACTGACGTAGTGGCCATGCGCGCTGACACGCTGATACTGATTGAGCGTGGCGGCATTGGCCTCAGTGAGCTCTACGACTGCTCGCTGACCCGCCGCGTACCTGGCCTGCAAGGCGTCTTTCTCGGCCATGCGGCTCAGCTGCCAGAACGCGAGCCGCACGAACAACGCGACCGCCGCGAGCGTCAGCACGATGGCGAACAGCGTCGGCGAGAAATTGCGATTCGCGATACGCATCAGCTGCCGTGCGGCTGGATCCAGCCCAATTGCCAAGCGACCAGCAGCAGCACGAACAGCAGGATCGACAGGCCGATGCGGATCGTCAGCGCGCGCGCCATCTTCTGCGACGACTCACCCTTGTTGCGCACCAGCTGCACGAGTGCCGAGCCGAGACTCAGCACGATCGC
>DATJIP010000010.1:0-20488 GCA_035493235.1 Steroidobacteraceae bacterium | reverse complement strand
CCCGACTCTTCATCTCAATGACGACAACCCGCCGTCGACGACGATCTGCTGCCCCGTCACATAGCTCGACTCTCCGCCGAGCAAAAACACTGTCGCATACGCCACTTCCCACGCCGTCCCTTGTCTTCCCAACGGCACGCTCGTCGTCGCTCTCGACGGTCGCCCTTTACTCGCAACTCTTCCCAGCGGCGTATCGATCAACCCCGGCACGACCAGGTTCGCGCGAACTCCACGCCGTCCGCCTTCGAACGCGACATGTCTGCACAGTCCCGCGAGGCCAGCCTTCGACGCGTCGTACGCGGGAATCCCCGTCCCCGGCTTGATCCCCGCGATCGAGCTCACGAACACGATTGACCCGCCCGGTTGCAGCCGCGGCAGCGCTGCGCGCGCGACGAGGAAGTGCGCGCGCAAGTTGATCGAGAACGTCAGGTCCCACGCGTCTGCGCCGGTGCCTTCGAGACCGCGCCCATAACCGATGCCGACGTTGACGACGATGCCGTCGAGCCCGCCCATCGATGCTTCGGCCTGCGCAACGACGCGACTGCATGCAGCTTCGTCCGTCACGTCGGCGATCACGACGCTCGCGCGATTGCCTTCGCTCGTAATTCTCTGCGCGGTCTCATGCGCCGCTGCGGCATCACGATCCGCGCACGCGACGGCTGCTCCTTCACGCGCACACAACATTGCGATCGCGCGTCCGTTACCGAGCGGCGCGTCGGGATCGTCGCAAGGCTGCGAGCCGGCGCCGACTACCAGAACTCTGCGGCCGGCGAGGCGACCGCGACCCGGCGTGCCACCGGTCGCTTCCGGCGGCGTCCAGATCGTCGCGGGATCGCGCTCGCTCATGTCAGCTCTCGATCTGCACGCCGAATGAGTTGAGCGCCATCGACACCATCATGTACTGGCCGACGGCGAACACGAGATCGATCACCTGGCGCGTGTCGTAGTGCTTGCCGAGGCGCTGCCAGGTGGCATCGCTGATGAACTGATCACCGTGCAGATCGTCGACTGCCCGCAGCAGCGCCGCTTCCGCCTCGGTCCAGCCCGCCGTATCGGGATCGCTCTGCAAGCGCTCGATCTCTGCATCGCTGAGCCCGGCTTCCTTGCCGATGCGCGTGTGCTGATGGAACTCGTACCCCGAGCGGCACAACCAGCCGATGCGCAGGATCGCCATCTCGCGCTCGCGCGGCGGCAGCGATGATTTGAACAGGACGTGATTCGCGAACGGCATCCAGCGGCGATACAGATCCTGGTGGCGGATCAGCGTCGCGAACACGTTGAGCACGCGCGGCGGATTGCCGCGCGTCAGCAACTCGCGCTGTTCGTCATCCCACTCGTTCGACGGCAGCGGCGCGAGGCGCGGGCGCGACAGACGCATGTCATTCCGCTCCTTTTTCTTTTGCAGCAGACGTCCATTGGTCCAGCCACTTCTCGACTTCGTGATGCCACTGAATGCTGTTCGCGGGCTTGAGCACCCAGTGATTCTCGTTCGGGTACACCAGCAAGCGGCTCGGGATGCCGCGCCGTTGCAGGGCGTTGAACATCGACAGGCTCTGCGAGTACGGCACGCGATAGTCGAGCTGGCCCGCGATCACCAGCATCGGCTTGCTCCAGTCCGCGACGTGATCCAGCGGGTTGTGCTTCTCATAGTTCTGCGGGACTTCCCACGGCGTGCCGCCGTTCTCCCATTCGCTGAACCACAGCTCCTCGGTCATGTAGCCCATGCCGCGCGTATCGAAGATGCCGGCATGGCTGACGATGCACTTGAAAGGCTCGTTCCAGTTGCCGGCGATCCAATTCATCATGTAGCCGCCATACGAAGCGCCGAGCGCGCAAATGCGATCGCCGTCGAGCCAGGGATACTTCGCGAGCGCCGCTTGCAGGCCCTGCTGCAGATCTTCGAGCGGCTTGCCGCCCCAGTCGTTGCTGATCGAATCCGTGAACGCCTGGCCGTAGCCCGGCGAGCCGTGGAAGTCGATGAAGATCGACGCGTAGCCGGCGCCGGCGTACGTCTGCGGATTCCATCGATAGCTCCAGGCGTTACCGAAAGACGATTGCGGTCCACCGTGCACGATGAACGCGACCGGGTAGCGACGCTTCGCATCGAAGTTGGCGGGCCGCATCACGTAGCCGTACACGGTCTCGCCGTTTGCGCCGGCGAACGTGAACTGCTCGGGCTCGCCGATCTGCACGGGTGCGAGCGCGTCGGCGTTCATGCGCGGCAGCTCACGCAAGTCGTTACCCTTGAGCGTGAGTGCGTACAGCTCTGCGGGCGACTTCAGGGTCGACACCGCGAACACGATCTCCTTCTCGCCCACGGCGAACGAATCGACGTGACCGGGACCGGTCAGCATCGTCGGCTTGCCGGTCTTCACGTCGATCGCCCACACGGGTCGTTGACCGAAGTGATCTGCGACGGCGTAGAGCGTCTTGCCGTCGGCGGAGAACTCGATCTGGTCGACCGAGCGGTCCCAGTCCTGCGCCAGCGCGCGGCGTTCGCCGGTCTTCAGGTCCATCAACACGATGTGGAAGCGGTCAGCCTCGAATCCCGGTCGTTGCATCGCGCGCCACGCGAGCATGCTGCCGTCGCGCGAGAACACCGGTTGTGCATCCCACGCCGGATTGTCGGCGGTGAGATTGCGCGGCTCGCCGCCGCCGACGCTCACCTCGTACAGATCGAAGTTCGTCGACCACGGCTCCGACTTGCCCTTGACGCGCGCGTCGAACACAACCTTGCTGCTGTCGGGCGAGAACGTGTATTCGGTCGCATCGCCGAACGGCTTCGACGGCACGTCGGCGTCCAGCGTCTTGGTCAGCGACTGCGGCTCGACCGCGCGGCCATTCTCCAATCGCAACACGAACAGCTGCGAGATGCGGCCATCGCTCCACGTATCCCAGTGCCGCACGAACGTGCGGTCGTAGATGCGTCCGGTCGCCTTCGAATCCGCCGTCTGCTTGAGACGATCGTTGGTGCAGGCGAGATCGTCGCAGTCGACAAAGACGTCGAGTGAAACGAGCAGCTTGCTGCCGTCCGGTGCGATACGGAACGAACCGACGTCGAGCGGCAGACCCGTCACCTGCTCGGCTTCGCCGCCGGCGGCAGCGAGGCGCCACACCTGCGACGAGCCGCTGCGTCCGGACACGAAGTAGATGTAGCGGCCGTCATGCGACCACTCGGGCGCGTTGTCGTTCTCGGGATTCGAAGTCAGCCGGCGCGCCTGCGCGCCCTTGGTCGCGATATCGAGCGACCAGAGATCCTGCCGGCCGCGATTCGCTGCCATGTCGGTCTCGCGCAGCGCGAACACGACCGTCTTGCCGTCGGGCGACAGAGCAGGATCGGCCACCCGCTTGAGCCGGACGAGATCTTCGACTGAGAACGGATGACGCTCGGCCGCCGTGGCGGCGGTGCCGACGAATGCGAGCGCAAGCCACGACGCAAGCAGCGAACGTGCAATGGGCATGGGAACGAACCCCGGATTGAAGACGCGCAGGACGCGAAGGGCGCAAAGTCTATTTCTTTTCCCGGAACACCGCGAACGCGCTGGTGTAGCCGTGCAGGTAGGTCGCGTTCTGAATCGGGCCGATCTCGCCGCTGCAGAAGAAACCGCCGAGCGGGACGTCGCCGACCAGCCTGCGGAATGCATTGCTGTCGTGATCGGCCTGGCCATACAGCTCCATGCCGCGGCCCTGGCAGGAGAACAGCAGGGCACCGGCCTCGGGCTGCAGCGGATGCGTGGCGCCGTAGCCGGTGAGCGTCCGGATGAGGTCGTGGGCAGAAGTCTGTGCATCGCGCAGGTGGAACTGCACGACGCTGTTGCCCGGCACGTTGGCGCTCACCCAGAGCGCGCCGCTCTGCGGATCCATGCCGAGGATGTTGCGAATCAGGAAGTCGCCGGGCAGGTATTCGCTCGCATCGGTGCGCATCGCGAGGCCGAGGAACAGCGACTGGCTGAATAGCTCGCGATCGGCCGCGGGCAGTCGCTCGAACAGGCGTGCCAGCACTTCGCGCGGCGGACGTCCGTCGAGCTCGCGAATGAGATTCTCGTGCGCCATCGTTACGAACATCGGCTCGCCGACCGGGCGACAGCCCTGCGCGACGACGGCGTCGATCTCGATGTTGCCGGTCAGCGCGAGCGTGATGCAGCCCGAGTGGTAGACCTGGCTGCCGAGGTACAGCGCAGTTCCGCCGACCTGGCGCGCGCCGCTGGCCAGCCCGCCGATCTTCGGCGCGCGCGGATACACACGATCGAGGCCGCGAACATACGTTTCGGTTTCGAAACTGTACGGATCGGCGAGCAGCAGGAACGCGGGTTGCTGATTCGCCGTCATGCGCAACGTGTCTTCCCAGACGCGCGCCTCGGCGAATACCGGCGGAACCTGTGCGGCATCGAGATGCGTGCCTTTGAACTTCACGCCGGGCAACAGGGCGCCGGTCAGCGAGACGCCTGGCCGATCTTCGATCTCGCGACCGCCGCCGATCACGCCGCCGGCACAACAGCCGAAGATGAATGCGCTCTCGAACTCGCGCAGCAGCAGATCGCTGACTGCGTCGAAGCGCGCTGCATGGTCGGCGCCGACGAAGGCGAACAGCAGATCGGGTTCCTGGCGACCGAGGCCGGTGAAGACGGTACCGGCGGCGCGTTCCACGGCCGAGCTCAGGTTGCTATCGGTATCGACTGCTGATGCCCACCGCATGCAATCGATTGTAGCGGCGCGACCCTGTTGTTGTCTGGGGTTGTACGGTGGGGTTTCGACCTACAGCTCCCCCTCGGCGCCGGCGATCCATTCGCGCATCTGTGCGTCCTGCAACCAGTGCCGGACATACGCCTGCGAATGTGCGGTCAGACCGGTCGCGCCGTAGTGGTTGAAGCGCAGCACGACCGGTGCGTACATCGCGTCCGCAATCGAGAACTCGCCGAACAGCCACGGCCCGCGGTTGCCGTATTTCGTCCGGCAGTCATCCCAGATTGCCTGGATGCGTGCGACGTCGGCGCGACCTTCGGGTGGCAGCGGCACGTGCGGATTGCTGCCGGTCGAATGCATCGGCCAGGTCTGACGCAGCGTCATGAAGCCCGAGTGCATCTCGGCGCTGACCGACCTCGCGTGCGCCCGCAGCAGCGGATCGGCCGGCCAGGCGCGCCCGCCGAGCTTCTCGTTCAAGTATTCGACGATCGCCAGCGAGTCCCAGATCTTCGCCTCGCCGTCGAGCAGCACCGGCACGCGCCGGGCCGAAGTGTACTTGACGATCTGCGCGAAGAACTCCGGCGTGTCGAGCGGCAGCTTGATCTCGCTGAACGGCAGGCCGTAGTGCTTGAGGATCAGCCAGGGCCGCAGCGACCAGGAGGAGAGCTCTTTGTTGCCGATGACGAGGGTGAGCATAGGCCGGCTAGTCTACGTGCATAATGACCGCCATGTCCGACACTCATCATCTGGCAACGCTGGCCATCCGCGCCGGTCAGCAACGCACGCACGAAGGCGAGCACGCGGAGCCCATCTTCACCACGTCCAGCTACGTGTTCCGCAATGCCGCCGAAGCGGCGGCGCGGTTCGCGGAGACCGAGAAGGGCAACATTTATTCGCGCTTCACGAATCCGACCGTGCGTTACTTCGAAGAGCGCCTGGCGGCGATGGAAGGCGGCGCAGCCTGCGTCGGCACCGGCTCCGGGATGGCCGCGATCCTCGCGATGTGCATGGCGTTGCTGAAGGCCGGCGATCACATCATCTGTTCGGAGAGCGTGTTCGGCTCGACCATCGCGCTGCTCAATCGCTACATGGCGAAGTTCGGCGTCGAGATCACTTACGTGCGGCTGGACGACAACGCAGCGTGGCGCGCGGCAATTCGCAGCAACACGCGCATCGCCTTCCTCGAGACGCCGTCCAATCCATTGTCCGCGATCGCCGATATCCGCGCGATCGCCGACATCATGCACGAGCGCGGCGTGCTGCTCGCCGTCGACAACTGCTTCTGCACGCCGGCGTTGCAGAAGCCGTTCGAGCTCGGCGCGGATCTCGTGATCCACTCGGCGACCAAGTATCTCGACGGACAAGGACGCTGCGTCGGCGGCGCCATCGTCGGTAGTCAGGAGCTGGTCGGTCGCGACGTGTTCGGTTTCATCCGCTCGGCGGGGCCGAGCATGAGCCCGTTCAACGCCTGGGTGTTCCTGAAGGGACTGGAAACGCTGGAGCTGCGCATGCGCGCGCACTCCGTTGCCGCCCTGGAGTTGGCGCGCTGGCTCGAGCGTCAGCAAGGCGTCCGCAAGGTTCATTACGCCGGACTGGAATCGCATCCTCAGCACGCGCTCGCGCGCCGCCAGCAAAGCGGCTTCGGCGGCATCATCGCTTTCGAAGTCGGCAACGCTCGCGCCGGAGCCTGGTCGTTCATCGATGCGACCAGGCTGCTGTCGATCACCGCGAATCTGGGCGACGTGAAATCCACGATCACGCATCCTTCGAGCACGACGCATTCGCGGATCAGCGTCGCCGAGCGCGAGCGCGCCGGCATCACTGAAGGCCTGCTGCGCATCTCGGTCGGCCTCGAACATCTCGACG
Organism: Steroidobacteraceae bacterium; assembly: GCA_035493235.1. Lineage (GTDB taxonomy): Bacteria > Pseudomonadota > Gammaproteobacteria > Steroidobacterales > Steroidobacteraceae > Steroidobacter. Next base: position 13,939 of record DATJIP010000010.1, on the reverse strand, counting down.
ATCTCAAAGCGGACCTGGAGCGCGGCTTGGCAGCGGTGCGCGCGTGAAGGTACGCGCAATCTGTTTCGACCTGGACAACACGCTGTGGGATGTGTGGCCGGTCATCATGCGTGCCGAGCAGAAGATGTACGACTTTCTCGCCGAGCGTTATCCGCGCGTCGTGGCGAGCATGACGATCGAGATGATGCGAGCCGCACGCGAGCAGACCGCCGCTGCGCATCCGCAGATGCGTCACGACTTCACCTTCCTGCGCAAGCAGACGCTGCGCGAGCATGCGCAAGAGTTTGGCTACGCCGAAGCGATGGTGGAGGAGGCGTTCGACGCTTTCATCAGGGCGCGCAACGAGGTCGATCTCTACCCGGATGTTCTGCCCGCGCTGGAGAAATTGCGCGCGCGCTATCGGCTGTTCACCGCGAGCAACGGCAACGCCGATCTCAGCAAGATCGGCATCGCGCATTTTTTCGAGCGCACGATTGCCGCGCGGCACGTCGGTGCGTTGAAACCGGATCCTGCGATCTTTCACAAGGTGATCGAGGACACCGACCTGCAATCGCACGAAGTCGTGTACGTCGGCGACGATCCGTTGCTCGACGTCGAAGGTGCGCGCGGCGCCGGCATGCATGCGATCTGGATCGACCGCGAAGGCAGCGAATGGCCTACACAGATTGCGCCTGCAACGTATACGGTCCGCTCACTGACAGAGCTCGTCGAGCTCTTGTAAGTCAGGGATCTATATGCGTTTCGGCCCAATTGCCTTGCCAAATCGTTTGGCGTACATTCCGCGCCGTTCGTAGTGCCTTTGCCCGCTTTTTTCTCTGGCTTGGCCAGCCGGGTCATTGACGACCCTCACCCTCCGGCCAACTTCTGAAAAATCCGACGAGACCGCGAACGTGGGCCTGGGAGCCAACCGTCGCTCGCGTGTCGGCACGCGAGTGACCGGGCGGAGCCCGTTTGTAACCAGGCCTCGCAGTGGGGAGCTATCCGCGCTCGGGGCTTTTTCAGCAGAGAGAGTTAGTACCGATATGACGAGGATCTATGTGGGTAACCTGCCGTTCTCGGCAGACGAGGCTCAGGTGCGCGCGCTGTTCGAGCAGCACGGCACTGTCGAGTCGGTGGCGCTGATCAACGATCGCGAGACCGGTCGTCCGCGTGGCTTCGGCTTCGTGGAAATGCCGCGTCCGGACGCGCAGAAAGCCATCCAGTCGCTGAACGGTAAGGACATGGGAGGCCGTCCGCTGCGCGTCAACGAGGCGCAGGAACGGCAGGGCGGCGGTGGCGGCGGCGGTGGTCGCGGTCCCCGCGGCGGTGGCGGCGGTGGTGGTGGCGGCGGACGCTGGTAAGGCGTTCCGGCTTCACCTGAAGCAACAAAGGGCCCCGCGGTGCGAAAGTGCCGCGGGGCCCTTCTTCATTTGAAGAACGGCTTTTGAGAACTCGCTCTCCTTTCAGCAGTCGCCCTCGCCGGCTGCCAACGCACGACACGCGCATTCCGCGATTTACAGCACAGACTCTGCCCCGGTTTGGCGCGATCACTATGTACGATTGATACGGCAGCGGAACCGAACGGTCCCCTCCGAATTCAAATATTGAGGATTCAAACCTGGTACGGATTTCCGAATGTGAAGGCTAAGGCGAACAGTCGCGTCAAAAAGGTGTCAGGCGATGGAGGAGCACGAGGCTACTAAGCCGCTCGTCGCAGTTACGAATCTGCGCGAGTTCTTTCACGACTCGGTGCAGACGGCGTTACGCAAGCAACGCGTCGACGTGGACGACCACACCGAACACTACGTCGTCAACGTTCTCACCATGTTTGCCCGCTCGGAGGAGCTCTACGAGAGCACGTCCGAGGGTATTCGCCTCAAACCTCTTGCCCGCATGCTCGCCGACGCTGCCGCAGCGTCCTCCTCGCAACAGCGCGATGAAGCGTTGCGCCGCCTCGGCGACGTCTCGCTGTTCGTCGCCGGCTTCTTCGCGCAGAGTTTCGCGCGCAAGCTGATCGACATCGATTACCACATCGCGATGGGCGGCCGCGCCTACGGCACGCTTGCGGACAACATGCGCGGCTCGATCCGCGGACAGGCGTTTGCAGCGGTGTTCCTCGAGCTTGCGCAGAAATTCCAGCGCCTCGTTGACGTGCTCAACGAAGTCGCCGAGATGGCGCACACGCACACCGACAAAGACATCCTGCGGCTGTACGAGATCTGGATGAAGACCGGCAGTCCGCGCGCCTTCGCGATCCTGCAGCGGCTCGGTGTTGCGCCGGTCTTGCAGAGCGCGAGGAACGAGCACTGACATGCAGCTCCTGCGCCGCATGCAGACATTGCTGGCGCAGCTCTACGACGCACCAGTTCGCGAGGACGTACAGGACTTCGTACTGAGCGACCGCCGTCGTTTGCAGCAGGCGGTCGGTGACCAGGCGGGGCACGCGGCCGACGAGCAGGTGTACGTGCTCGAAGAAGAGCAGGGCGTGCGCGTCGGCCTGTTTCTCGATCGCGGCGTGCTGGAGCGGCTCGAGCGTCGCGATCCGCTGGACGCGCTCGATGAGCGCAACCTGCCGGACTTCTGTACGGCGCTCGAAGGCGTCAGTCACTTCCACTATCTGGTGTGGAGTCTCGCGCGCGGTCGCAACGTGTCGCTGCTGGAGCTGGAGCTGCAGGCGGAAGTCGACAAATACGCAACGGCAGTCGCGTTGATGACTCGGCAACAGGCCGGTCGTTTTCCGCAGGCATTGCACGCGCGCATGTTTCATGCGGTGAGTTTTCTGCCGCAGCTGGACGAGATCAGCCGCCATCGCTACGAGGAAGCGAACCGGCACGCGGCACGCTTCTGTCGCTCGCTGGAGGAGAGATTCCTGCGAGTGCGGCGGCAGCGACCGGAGCTATGGCTGGCAGAGCTGCGGACGTTCTTCCGCAGAGGGCATCAAGAGAAGATCAGAAGTCTGGCAGTGTCAGGCTAAAGCCTGACCCAGGTGCTCTGCGGGGATCGTGGGTCAGGCTTCAGCCTGACTCTTATTCTTCGTGGCCGTTCGGCTTGGCGTTCTTCTTCGCTTCCATCCACTTCGACAGCTCGCGCAGATCGCGCTTCTTGGCCGGCCCTTTGCGGGCGAGCAGACCGCTCTCGTACGGGTTGTAGCCGTTGCGCAGTCCCTTCGGATTGTTCTGGATCGCTGCGTTCTTCGGCCCTTCGTCCTCGACGATCGCCAGACCCGGATGCGCGAGCGCCCTGCTCCGCTTGCGATCGCCGGCCTCGCCTGCTGCGCTCAGCGAATCGTCCTGCCACTCGTAGATGGCGTTGCCGCGATCGTCGAACGCGATCTGACCCGGCTGATTGGGCTTCTGCACGCGCGGTTCCACGACGCGCGGTCGCAAGCGCAAACCCAGCTTTCTCAGTTCGTCTTCGTTCAAAGCACCGTCATCCCTAAATCTGGCCGGTCCAAGTGTATGAGTTCCGCTGCTATTCAAGTGCGCCGCGGCGCACGCAGCAAGGCGCGAAAGTGTGAACCAGTACCCGAATGGCACAGCGCAGCTGTCAGCTCTATCGACGGGGCGGCGTGCTGTCTTTAGGTGGCGCCGGAAACGTGCTCAGCGGCCCGGTAAACGCCTACCAGCGATTTGCCATCGCGCAGCTCGCCAGAGCGCGCCATCTGCAGGACGTCTCTGAAGGGCAGCCAATGGACCTCGAAGACCTCGTGCTCTTCCGGGCGCTGCGGCAGTGGGGTGAGCTGCGTGGCGAGGAACAGATGAACGACTTCTGTAAAAACGCCGGGCGAGCTCAGGTAATCCCCGAGCGGCAGCCAGCTGGCGGCCGCCATGCCGGCTTCTTCTTCGAGCTCGCGGCGCGCCGTGTCGAACGGCGGTTCGCGATTGTCGATTTTTCCCGCCGGCAGTTCCCAGATCCAGCCGTCGGCAGCGTGACGAAACTGGCGCAGCAGACAGACGCGATTGTCGGCGTCGATGGCGACCACCGCGGCACCGCCGGGATGACGGATGATTTCGAGATCCGCGACCGTGCCGTTCGGCAGCGGCACGCGCTCGACGTTCACTTCGATGACGCGGCCGGTGAAGACGTGCTTGATCTCGACCATCTCAATTGTCGTCCGTGTCCTCGACGGTCGCCTGGCCGGACCAGCGCCGATACAGGGACGCCCACGACATGCCGACTGCGAGGATCAGCGACAGCACGATGAGCGAGATCCAGACGATGGCGCCGGTGCTCGACAGCTGCACCCAGCCCCACGATACGATCAGCCAGATGAGCGCGGCGAAAAACGCCAGCAGCAGCACCATGCCGAGCGGCCCGATCGAATGCAGCGTTGCGCGCAGGAACACGGCCCAGCCGATCAGCAGCAGCAGGCCGAGCACCGCTTCGAGCGGCGTGATCGCCGGAAAGCCCGTCTTCAGCATGTGCACGAACGAAAAGCCGCTCGGGTTGTAAGTGAGCAGCACCAGAGTCAGCGCGAATGCCGCGCGTATCAGGAAACCGGTGAACGTCAGTTTCTCCACGAGCTTTTTCCTCAGCCGCGCGGCGGCGCGTCTTCGTCCTCGGGTGTCGCTTCGTCTTCGGTGGTGTCGTCGCCGGCATCTTCGCCGGCCTTGATCGCGGCGTCGGACTTCGAAGTCGCCGTGCCGATGCGATACGCAGCGAACCCGGGCAGCACGACCTGGTTGAGCGCCATGCCGAGCACCCGGCCGCTGATCGGCGCGTAGATGCGATGCTGCTGATTCGAGATCGGATCGGTCACGACGCCGAGCAGCTCGCCCTCGCTCACGCGCTCGCCGAGTGCGACGTCGGAAAACAGAATGCCGCCGTAATCGACGCGCACCCACTTCGATGCGTAGTACACGGGTTCCGGATCGCCCCAGTAGCGACGTTGCTTGGTCATGCCGAGCGAGTACATCAACGTCTCGATCGCTTTCGCGCCGTGCTCGACTTGTTCGGGCTGCACTCGCATCGGCTCGCCCATTTCGAACGTCACGGCGGGAATGCCAGCTTCAGTCGCTGCGCGTCGTAGCGAACCTTTCTCGCCGCCGCTATGCAGGACCACCGTCGCGCCCAGCGCCTGTGTCATGCGCTGAACTTGCGGCAAGCGCAGATCGGCGCGGACCTGCGGCAGATTGGTGCGATTGAGCGAGCCCGTGTGCAGATCGACCACTGCCGAGCAGTTCTTCACCACGTCGGTGAAGAACGAATGCGCCATGCGCGTCGCGGCGCTGCCCTTCGGGTTGCCGGGGAAGTAGCGATTCAGATCGCGACGGTCGGGCAGATAGCGCGTGCCTCGATAGAAGCCCTGGATGTTCACGATCGGCACGCCTATCACCGCGCCGTTCAGCTCTTCGACGTCGACGTCTTTGAGCACGCGCCGCGTGACTTCGATGCCGTTGAGCTCGTCGCCGTGCACCGCTGCAGTCAGGCACAGCACGGGGCCGGGACCTTTGCCGTTGAGCACGATCACGGGCACCGGCACGACGAATCCTTCCATCGCCGTGCCGCTGGTCCAGGTGAGACGCCTGGTCGTGCCCGGCGGCACTTCGGCACCGAGCAGCTTGATGCGACCCTTCGCTTTCAGCGCAGTTGCCGCCGCAGTCTCGGTCGGCGCGGCCGGCTTCGCGTCGTTCTCTTCGGCGTGGGCCGAGCAGACGAGTACGACGCAAGCGAGGAGTGCGAGCCGCTTCATCGCGCGACCTTCATGAACTTCAGCGTGAACCGGTCGCTCTCGCCGATCGCCGCGTAGCGCTCGCGATCCTTGGTGCCCGCAGCGAACGTCGGCGGCAGCGCCCACACACCTTTCTCGTAGTCCTTCGTGTCCTTGGGATTGGCGTTGATCTCGGAGCGCCCGACCAGCTTGAAGCCGACGCTCTCGATCAGCTCGATCGCGTACTGCTCGTTGACGTAGCCGGACGCCGCTTTCGGATCCTGGGGTCGCCGCGGATCGCCGCGGTGCTCGACTACGCCGAGGACGCCGTCCGGCTTCAGCGCCGCGTGCATCGCTGCGAACGCCTCCCGCGGCCAGCCGAACATCATCCAGTTGTGGAGACTCTCGGAGGTCACGACCAGGTCGGCCGTGCCCGCCGGCGCGAGCGCGCTGGTGGCAGGCGGGGCGGCGAGCGCGGTGACGACGACTTTGTCGTAGAGGTCCGGACGTGCCGAGAGCTTGGCGCGGAACTCATCGACGGTGCGGCGTGAGTATTCGCTCGACGCTGGATCGAGATGCGCCTCGTACAACCGGCCGTGTTGCTTCAGCAGCGGCGCAAGGATTTCCGTGTAGCCGCCGCCCGGCCAGACTTCGACGACGGTCATGTCGGGACGCAGCCCGAAGAACGCCAGCGTTGCGCGGGGAGGGGAAGCAGAATCGCCGCCACGCTGCGTGGCGCAGCCGCTCGCCGCCAGGCCGGCAGCGGCCACGAGCAACAGCGCGAATCGCAAAATCACTGCCACTCATCTCCTGCGCTTCAATGAAGCGCGAAGATAGTGGAATCGGCGTAGCCCGGCTACTTCGCCGGGCTAGTCGTGATTACCAGCGATTGTTCTGACGCGGCGGGCGCGCTTCGCGCTCGCGCGCTTCATTCACGCGCAGCGGACGGCCACCCATGCTGAAGCCGTTCATGTGCTGGATCGCGGTTTGCGCGTCCGACGGCGACATTTCCACGAAGCCGAAGCCGCGCGGGCGGCCGGTCTCGCGGTCGTTCACGAGTTTGACTGACTGGACGGCACCGTGCTTTTCGAACAGGCCGCGCACATCTGTTTCAGTCGCGCTGAAAGGCAGATTTCCAACGTAGATCGTCGTCATCGATGTCACTCTTGAGGCCAGACAGGAGTTACGCAGCGCGCCGCTCCCGGTGGTCTCGAGAACCCCGGATTGTGGAGACGGACTGCGGGTTTGGTCGCTGACAAGACAACTATTCCGGTACGGAAAGAACGGCTGCGGAGATGTCCCGGGAACGGGCAAGAAGGAATGTCGAGGCGGTCGCTCTTTGAGTTGTGAATGCGTAGTTCAGCTGACCGCCGGCGATACTACGTCAGCGTTTTCTGCCTTGCAACGCTGGCCCGGCGGCCCCTGCCTTTTGCAAATGCAACAAGGCCGGACCGCAGGGCGGTTCAGGCTCGCAGGGCCGAAATCAGCGTCCAGGCGCCGATGATGATGAAGCCGGCGCCGGCCACGACCGACAGCAGCCGGGTATCGACATAACGAGCCACCCAGCCCCCCGCCAGCACGCCCAGACCAGCCGCACAGACCAGGGCTGCCGAAGAGGCAGCGAAGATGAGCCAGGGACTGTGCTTGGCGTTGGCGGCGAACAGCACCGTCGCCAGCTGGGTTTTGTCGCCGAGCTCGGCCATGAAGATGGTCGCGAACACGGTGAGCAGGGCTTTGAAGTCCATCAATCCGGTTCGAGGTAGGTGTAGCCGTGCAGCTCCTCTTCGTAGAAGCGCCGCAGGGCCTGGCTCTCCGCCAAGGTCAGGCGGTTTTCGCGAACAGCGCGCTCGCAGTCCCGGGCGAACTGCGGGAACAGCCGGTCGACGTCGTACTGCATGTAGCTGAGCACTTTGCCGGCGGTGTCGCCCTTCACGATCTCTTCGATCCACCAGCCGCCTTCGTCGTGCAGACGGATGTGCACCACGTGGGTGTCGCCGAACAGGTTGTGCAGATCGCCCAGCGTTTCCTGATAGGCGCCGACCAGGAACGCGGCGAGGTAGTACTCCTCGCCTGACTTCAGCTCGTGCAATTCCAGCGTGCGCTTCACGTCGCGCTGGCTGACGAAGCGGTCGATCTTGCCGTCGGAGTCGCAGGTGATGTCGGCGAGCACGGCGTTGCGCGTCGGTTTCTCGTTCAGCCGATGAATCGGCATGATCGGGAACTGCTGGCCGATCGCCCAGCTGTCCGGCAGCGACTGGAACACCGAGAAGTTGCAGAAGTAAGTGTCGGAGAGGATCAGCTCCAGGCCTTCGAGCTCTTCCGGCACGCGCTCCAGCTTGCGGCAGTAGTCGCGAATGCGTGCGCACGTGGCCCAGTACAGACGCTCGGCGAGGCCACGGAACTCCAGGCTCAGCAAACCCAGATTGAACATCTGCAGCGCTTGTTCGCGTGCCTGCAGAGCGTCGTGATAGCACTCGACGAGCCGGCGCTCCGACACCGTGCGATGTGCTTCGAACAGGTCGAGCACCGGTTGCGGCAGCTCTTCCTGGCCGGTGTAGTCTTCTTCGATGCTGCCGGCGACGCGGAACTGATCGAGCGCCGACGAGCCGAGCGCATTGAATATGAGCACGCTGTGATGCGCGGTCGTGGCGCGCCCCGACTCGCTCACGATCACGGGATGCTCGATCTCGCGGGCGTTGCACACGCTGGCGATGCGATACACGACGTCGCTGGCGTACTCGTTGATCGTGTAGTTCATCGACGATTCGAAGTTGGTGCCGCTGCCGTCGTAGTCGACGCCGAGGCCGCCGCCGACGTCAATGTACTTCACGCCGGTGCCCATCAGCTTGAGTTCGGCATAGACGTGCGCCAGCTCGTTGATGGCGTCCTTGACGCGGCGGATGTCCTGCAGCTGGCTGCCGGGATGGCAATGGACCAGCTCGAGGCAGTCGAGCATCTCGTGCTCGCGCAGCGTGTCGACCAGCTCGAGGATCTCACTGACGAACAGCCCGAACTTGGATTTCTCGCCGGCCGAATCGCGCCAGCGCCCGGCGCCTTCGCTCGCCAGCTTGACGCGCACGCCGATGCGCGGGCGCACCTGGTACTTGTCCGCGTTCCGCAGCACCAGCCGCAGCTCGTCGAAATTCTCGATCACCGGGATGATCGTGCGACCGAGCTTGGTCGCGAGGATGACGGCTTCGATGTAGCTGTCGTCCTTGAAGCCGTTGCAGACGATCATGCGCTCCGGCGCATCCTCGGTCATGGCCATGACGGCCAGCAGCTCGGGCTTCGAGCCGGCTTCCAGACCGAAGCCGAATTCCTTGCCGTAGCGATACACCTCTTCGACCACGAGCCGCTGCTGGTTCACCTTGATCGGGAACACCGCGCAGTAGCGGTTCTTGTAGTCGTTCTCGGTGATCGCCTGCGCGAAGGCGTTGTGCAGACGCGTCAGGCGGTGATGCAGGATGTCGGAGAAGCGCACCACGACCGGCGTGGTGAGATCGCGCGCCTTCAGTCCTTCGACGACTTCGAACAGATCGATGTCGCGATCCGGCGTGCCGTCCGGACGCACCACGACGTGACCCGCCTCGTTGATTCCGAAGTACGGCTTGCCCCACGCCGTGACCTGGTACAGGTCGAGCGAGTCCTCATGATCCCAGGCAGGACTCGGCGTGAATCTTTTCGCAGGTTGGTCCAAGGTCGGCTGCGTGCTCGTAATGCGCCAGTTCGGCGCGCGAACGATAGCAGAAATACAATTCGCTAGTGACTAGTCGGTTCCCTTCTTAATCGGTCGCGATGGCTCGCGGATCCATTCGCTCCACGAGCCTGCATACAGTCGCGCGCCACGTTTGCCGGCAGCTTCCATCGCGAGCAGCAGATTGCAGGCGGTGACACCGGAGCCGCACATGACAATTGTGTGATCGTCGGCGACGCCGTCCTGCGACTGCTCGAACCGTTGCCGCAGGTCCTGCGCCGGCGCGAAGCGCCCATCGCTGCCGAGGTTGGTGGCGAACGGATGATTGCGTGCGCCGGGGACGTGACCTGCGACCGGGTCGATCGGCTCAACCTTGCCGGCAAAGCGTTCCGGCGCGCGTGCGTCGAGCAGACGCCAGTCGGCGCGTTGAGCACGTTCGGCGACTTCGCCAGTGTCGAGCCACAGATCGCGATTCGGTCGTGCCACGAAGTGACCGGCCCGCCGACGTGGAACCTCGGTGCTCGTCGGCAATCCAGCGGCGGTCCACGCCTTGAAACCGCCGTCGAGCACGGCGACTGCTTCGTGACCGACCCAGCGCAGCAGCCACCACAAGCGTGCCGCGTACGCCGCATTGTCGGCGTCGTACGCGACCACCTGCGTCGACGGCGTCAGGCCCCAACGCGTCAGCGTGGCGGCGAACTGTTCCGGCTGCGGCATGGGGTGACGCCCGCTGGACGGCGTGATCGGCGCGGCCAGGTCCCGATCGAGATGCGCATATATTGCGTGCGGGATGTGCCCGGCAGCGTAAGCGCGCTCGCCGGTGTCGGGTTTGCCGAGCTCGAACCGGCAATCGACGATCAGCCAGTCCGAAGCGCCGATGTGGGGCGCCAGTTCCGCAGCGGAAATCAGGGTTCGCCAAGGCTTCGAGGTGGGCGCGCTCATGGAAGTAGTTTGCTCACCCGGCCGCACCGTTACAATCGCGCCCGGCGCACAGGAGTCGAGGAACCATGGCATTGGAAATCTGGTGGGGCAGCGGCAGCCCGTATTCATGGCGGGCGCTGCTCGCGCTCGAATACAAACAGCTGTCGTACGTCTCGCACCTCGTGCAGTTCGCGAAACAGGAGCACAAGGCGCCTGCGCTCGTGAAAATGAATCCGCGGGGCCGCGTGCCCGTGCTGAAGGATGACGACTACGTCTGCTTCGAGTCGCTGGCGATCCTGCAGTACCTCGATCGCAAGTATCCCGAGCCGCCCTTGTTCGGCCGCACGGCCGAGGAGGCTGGCACGATCATGCGCGTGATCTGCGAGTACCAGTCGTACGCCGAAGAACACATCATGCGGATCATCCAGGCGATCCTGTTCCAGGGCGTCGAGGGCCGCATGGAGGAAGTCGAGCGCGCGATGGGCTACGTGCTGAAGGAAGCGGCGACGATCGAGCAGCGGCTGGCGACCTCGGCGTGGCTGGTCGGGGAGGCGTTCTCGGCGGCCGACATCATCGTGTTTCCGGGCATCCAGATGCTGCTGCGGAGTCTCGAGCGGCGCGAGGCGCAGGAGCTGCGCGCGCGTTTCGTACCGTTGGAAGGCAACTTCCCGGCGATCGCCGCGTGGGTCGGCCGCGTGCAAACGCTACCCGGCTACGAGCGCACCGTGCCGCCGCATTGGAAAGAGTGAAGAAATCAGTAAACTCGCGCCCGCCGTTTTCCCTCACTTCGGAAGTAGCCCGCCATGCCTGATTTTCCGGTCCACGTTCAGTTCCCCGGCCGTCTCGTGTTCGTCGGTTTCGGCAGCATCGGTCAGGGCGTACTGCCGCTCGTGCTGCGGCACATCGGCATCAAGCCCGAGCGCATTACGATCGTCACCGCCGACGAGTCGGGCAAACGCGAGGCGGCGGAGTACGGCATCAAGTTCGTCGTCAACCCGCTGACGCGCGACAACTACCGCCAGGTGCTCGAGCCTCTGATCGGCAAAGGCGACTTCCTGCTGAACCTGTCGGTGGACGTTTCCAGCATCTCGCTGATCAAGTTCGCGCACGAGAGAGGCGCGCTGTATCTCGATACGTGCATCGAGCCGTGGCCGGGCGGTTACACCGATCCGTCGATTTCGCCGGCGCGGCGTACCAACTACGCGCTGCGCGAGGAAGCGCTGGCAGTGCGCAAGTCGCACCCGAATGGTCCGACGGCAGTGATCACGCACGGTGCGAACCCCGGCATGGTTTCGCACTTCGTCAAACAGGCGTTGCTGAACCTGGCGGCCGATACCGGCGTCAACGCCGGCAATCCGAGCACGCGCGAGCAGTGGGCTGCGCTGGCGCACAAGCTGCAGGTGAAGGTGATCCACATCGCCGAGCGCGACACGCAGGTCGCGAACGTGCCGAAGCGTCCGGGCGAGTTCGTCAACACCTGGTCGGTCGATGGCTTCGTCAGCGAAGGCAGTCAGCCCGCCGAGCTGGGCTGGGGCACGCATGAGAAGACGCTGCCGCCGCGCGGTCATCGTTTCGACTTCGGCCCGCAGAACGCCATTTATATGTTGCAGCCCGGTGCCAGCACGCGCGTGCGCACCTGGACGCCGAAGGCCGGACCGTTCCACGGCTTCCTGATCACGCACGGCGAATCGATCTCGATTCCCGATTACTTCTCGCATCGCGAAGGTGGCAAGGTCGTTTACCGGCCGACCGCTCACTATTCGTATCACCCGTCGCAGGACGCGGTGCTGTCGGTGCACGAGTTCGCGGGGCGCAACTGGCACCTGCAGGAGCGCAAGCGCATTCTCAACGCCGAGATCATCGAAGGCATCGACGAGCTCGGCGTGCTGCTCGCCGGCCACAAGAAGAATGCGTACTGGTACGGCTCGCAGCTGTCGATCGACGAGGCGCGCAAGCTGGTGCCGCACAATACGGCGACCAGTCTGCAGGTCTGCGTCGCGGTGCTCTCGGGCATGGTGTGGGCGATGGAGAATCCGCAGCGCGGCGTCACCGAGCCCGACGAAATGGATTTCCGCCGCAACCTCGAAGTGTGCATGCCGTATCTCGGCCCCGTGGTCGGCGCTTACACCGACTGGACGCCGCTGTATCAGCGCGGCGAGCTGTTCGAGGAAGACCTGGATCGCAGCGATCCGTGGCAGTTCAAGAACGTGCTGGTGTGAGCGTTCGAGTCAGCTTCAAACTCGACGACGCGGATCTCGAGCATCTCGCTGCCATCGCGCAGCAGACGCAGCTGCGCGCCCGCAACGAGCCCGCCGACGCAATCATCGGCGGCGCGCGCGAAGTGCTGGAGACGGCGAATCGCGCGCAGCTCGCCGGCTTCGTGAAGGAGCGCTACTCGCATCTCGACACGATGTTGAAGATGGTCGGCGACCTGGAGTGGCAGCTGGGCGCGGAAGATCGGCAGCGAGTGCTGAATGCGCTCGCTTGCTTCAGCTCGTCGACCGATGCCGGTTCACCGAGCGTGCTGCTGGATCACGCAATCATGATCGAGCTGGTGAGCCGCGACCTGCATCACGACCTGGATGCGTATCGCGATTTCTGCAAGTCGCGCATGACGTATGACAAGACGCACGCGCAGAGCGCGGAGCGCGATCGCTGGTTGCAGGAGCGTCGCGGGACGTTGCAGGAGCGAATGCACAAGAAGCGGCGCCGCGATCTGGAAGGCGCCGCGAGCGGATTGCGCAAGGTGCTCACGGTTTTGGGGCTGTAGGTCGGGCTTCAGCCCGACTCCGCTTCTTCATATCTCACCGCCACGATCACGAACGTCCTTGCGCCCGCTGGCAACTCCACTTTCACCTCGTCATCGAGCGCCTTCTTCATCAGCGCGCGCCCCAGCGGCGAATCCATACTGATATATCCCGTCGTCGCATCGAACTCGTCCGGGCCCACGATGCGGTACTCCACCTCCCCGCCCGCATCATCCTCCAGCGTCACCCACGCGCCGAAAAACACGCGCGAGCGATCTGACGGCGCGGAGCCCACGACGACCATGCCGTCGAGTCGCTGTCGCAAGAAGCGGACACGCCGGTCGATCTCGCGCAGCTGACGCTTGCCGTAGATGTATTCCGCGTTCTCGGAGCGGTCGCCCTGCGCCGCGGCCTCCTGCACGGCCTGCGTCACCTGCGGCCGCAGCACGCGCCAAAGGTGATCCAGTTCTTGTTTCAGCCGCGCTGCACCCTGGGGTGTGATGAATTTCGAGCCGCGCGGCTGCGGCGGGCGGTATCGCGACATGTGAGCTGGTTTGCTAAGCGGCTCTCAGGCGGCGCCTGATATCGTCAAATGGCCTGGAAATTGCGAATTCCTTCACGGTACTTACCCCGGGCCGTCTCTAGTCTGACGTCCCATGAGCATCAAGTACTACACGCACTTCCTGCTGCAGGAACGCTCCCCAAAGGGCATGAGCGAGTTCCGCGGCGTAGTCGAGGTCAACCGGGTGCTGTCGCGCGGCGATATGAAAGAAGCCGCCTCGGTCCTGGCGAAGAACTTCGAGTGCGAGTCGAAGGATATCAAGGTTCTGCAATGGTCGCGGTTGCACTGATTTGAGTCGACGTTTCCTGCGAATCCCCTAGCGGGCTTTACTTCCCTTCAGAAAGTCCGCTTCTCTGCCCCGGGCCACAAGCTCGGGGTCTTTTTTT
>DATJIP010000009.1:0-39530 GCA_035493235.1 Steroidobacteraceae bacterium | reverse complement strand
CGGTGCCGGGCAGGAAGCCGATGTCTTCGCCGAGCGGGATCGTCACGCGCGTCATGATGATCTCGCTGTAGCGGTTGCTCTCCAGCGTCTGCGCGAGACCCGCAGCCAGCGTCAGCAGCGTCTTGCCGGTCCCGGCGGGGCCGAGGATCGTCACGAAGTCGATCTCCGGGTCGAGCAGCAGGTTGAGCGCGAAGTTCTGCTCTCGGTTGCGCGCGGTGATACCCCAGGTGCTGTGCCGCTCGTTGCGATAGTCGCGCACCAGCTCCATCACGGCGCCGTTGCCGTCGATGCTGCGCACCAGCGCTTCCAGGCCGTTCGAGTCCTTCTGATACAGGAACTGGTTGACGTGCCACTCGCGCACCATCGGCCCCTGCACGCGGTAGAACGTACGCGAGTGCTCCTGCCACGAGTTGATGTTCTTGCCGTGGCGTTCCCAGAAATTCGTCGGCAGCTCCTGCACGCCCGTGTACAGCAGGTCTGCGTCTTCGATCGTCTTGTCGCTGTAGTAATCCTCGGAGTGCACGCCGACGATCGCGGCCTTGATGCGCAGGTTGATGTCCTTCGACACCAGCGTGATGCGCGCATCCGGAAACTCATCTTTGAGCGCGAGCGTCTGGCCGAGAATGGCGTTGTCCGCGCCGTGCCCGGGCAACGTGTCCGGCATGCCGCCGACCAGCGCCTTGGTCTGGAAGAACAGCCGGCCGGTCGAAGGCTATTTGCCGCCGTTCGAATACTTCGCGTTCGGCAGCTCCAGGCCTTTGTCGATCTGCGCCTTGGTGGCGCTCGCCATCAGCTCGTCGAGGAAGCGGCTGACTTGTCGCACGTTGCGCGCCGCTTCCGACAGGCCTTTCTTACCGGCGTCGAGCTCTTCGAGCACGATCATCGGGATGTAGATGTCGTGCTCGTCGAAACGGAAGATCGCCGTCGGGTCGTGCATCAACACGTTGGTGTCGAGCACGAAGATGCGTCGCTGGTGACGGTCGCGCGAAGTGGTGCGCCCGCGCCGGATCTCAGGAAGTTCGCCTCTGGGCATGACGTCAGAGCGCCTTCGCTGCTTCGAGCACTGCGTCCGCGTGGCCGGGGACTTTCACCTTGCGCCACTCCTGCCGCAGCACGCCGCCGCCGTCGATCAGGAACGTGCTGCGTTCGACGCCCATGTACTTGCGACCGTACATGCTCTTCTCTTTCCACACGTCGAACAACTCGCACACCTTCTTGTCTTCGTCCGACAGCAGCTCGAACGGGAATTCCATCTTGTCCTTGAACTTGTCGTGCGACTTGACGCTGTCCGGCGAAACGCCGAGCACGATCGTGCCGGCCTTCTTGAACGACGCGTGCAGGTCGCGGAAGGCCTGACCTTCCAACGTGCAACCGGTCGTGTTGTCCTTCGGATAGAAATACAGGACCAGCTTCTTGCCGGCCGCATCGGACAACTTCCAGCTCTTGCCGCCCGTCATGGCGCTGCTGAATGCCGGGACTTTCTTGTTCAATGAAACAGTCATGCCTTCACCGGTTCGAGGATTGCATCGAGATTCAGCTGGTCGCACAGATCCATGAATTCCTCGCGCAGGGCCGCGATGTGGATCTTGGCGGGAATGTGCACCACCATCTGCACGGAGAACATCGGCGCGCCCGTGTGCGCAGCCGAATAGCTGCGTGTGCTCAGCTCCGCGATGTCGATGCCGCGCGAGCTGAAGAACCCCGCCAGGTTGTGCACAATGCCGGGCTGGTCGAGACAGACCACGTCGACGGAATACGTCACGACGTCTTTGCGCGCAGCGCGCGGCTCGGTGCGACGAACGCTGATCGTGAAGCCGCCAGCGTCGCCGAGCTTCTTGAGCTCGGTCTCCAGCTTGGCGAGCGTGTGCCAGTTACCCGAGACGAGCAGCAGCATTGCAAACTCGCTGCCGAGCGCCGTCATGCGACTGTCGACGATGTTGCCGTTGCAGTCGAGAACGATGCGGGTGAGGTCGTAGACGAGGCCAGTCCGGTCGCTGCCGAGTGCGCTGATGACGATGAATTGCATCGAATGGGAGAGCGGGAAAAGGTGGGCGGGGCGCAAGTTTACAGGCTCGGCCCGGGGGTGAAAACGGCGGATTTTTTTGCCGGCCTTGCCTTGCACCGCGAGGCTGCCGGCCAGTAGGATCCTGGGCATGTTCAGCGGCAGCATCGTGGCGCTCGTCACGCCCATGAAGGTCGACGGCGCGGTCGATGACGAAGCGCTCGAGCGCCTGGTCGAATTCCACATCGCCAACGGCACCAGCGGCATCGTCGCGGTCGGCACGACCGGCGAGTCGCCGACGCTGAGCGTCGAAGAGCACATCGGCGTCGTGCGCACAGTGGTACGGCGCGCTGCCAAGCGGATCCCCGTCATCGCCGGCACCGGCGCAAACTCGACGCGCGAGGCGATCGAGCTGACGGAGCTGGCCAAGGAAGCGGGCGCAGACGCCTGCTTGATGGTCACGCCCTACTACAACAAGCCCACGCAGGAAGGCCTGTTCCAGCACTACAAGACGGTCGCCGAGCGCGTCTCGATTCCGATCATCCTGTACAACGTGCCGAGCCGGACCAGCGTCGACATGAAGCCGGAGACGGTCGAGCGGCTGGCGATGGCCGTGCCGAACATCGTCGGCATCAAGGAAGCGGCGTCGCTCGAGCGCAATCGCGAGCACTTCGCCCGGGTCGGCGGTCGCCTGGCGTTGCTAAGCGGCGACGACGATCTCGCCTGCGAGTGTGTACTGGCGGGTTACCAGGGCGTCGTGTCAGTGAGCGCCAACGTGGCGCCCCGGCAGGTGCGGAACGTCATCGCCGCTGCGCTCGACGGAAATCGCGAGCTGGCGCGCAAGCTCGATGCGCAGATGCAGCGGCTGCACAGGGCGATGTTTGTCGAAACGAACCCGATTCCGGCCAAGTGGGCGGTCGCCCGCCTCGGCCTCATCCAGGACGGCATCCGCCTGCCGCTGGTGCCGCTCTCGAAGCAGTTCCACGGGCAGGTGATGGAGGCAATTCAGTCGGCAGGGATCGGGTTTGCCTGATCAATTGCCTGGCGGGCGCCGGGCAGGTAACCTGCGCGGCCTCATGCGGAGAGGTGGCCGAGTGGTCGAAGGCGCTGGACTGGAATTCCAGTTACATCTTCACCGGTGTACGTGGGTTCGAATCCCACCCTCTCCGCCAGATCAGTGACTTGCGAAGCCGGCGACAGACCAGCGACAACGATCCCAGAGCAGCCTGTTTCCAATTTGTTTCCAATGTAGCCCATCAGCGCCGCCATGCGATCGTTGGCTCCGTGCCGCTCCTCGGGCAATGCGTGTGCGTAGGTCGTCATCGTGATGTGTGGGTTCGCGTGGCCGAGTGCCTTCGACACCGCCGCAATCGGCTCGCCTTTCGCTAGTTGAACTGAGGCATAGGAATGTCGCGGATCATGAAAGCGAACCTGCCGAATGCCGGCCCGCCGCAGCGCCGGGTGCAGGCCGCGCGCGAGCAGCGCACTACCTTGCATTGGCTTGCCTCTCACTGAAGAACAGACCAGGTCGTGCTCGCTGTTCGCGCTGCAGGCGCCAGCGTTTCAACTCCGACAGCAGCACGGTCGGAAGTTCGATCGTTCTTCGACTCGCCCTGGGCTTCGTATCGTCGAACCGCCCGCCCCGCTGCGTGCGTCGAATCTCGGCTGTGCCGCGGTTCCAGTCGATGTCGCTCGCGGATGTTCGGGCCGATGTCGAATGTCGTGAAGCCGCCGCGATCCTGCAGGTAAGAACGCGTGTGCGCGTTGCCGACAATGGCCTCGTTCGCCGTGATCAGCCGATCGTAGGTGCCCAAGCTGCCGTGATTGACGATCGAGTAGTTGCCGACGTCTGCGGTCGATGTGTCGAAGTAGTAGTTGCCGCCCAGCACGAGCGTGCCGAACGCGTTGCCGACCGTCATCACCGGATACCAGACCGAGTACGGCACGTTCTTGAAGACGTTGCCGCTGGCCATGACGACCTCGTAGGCCTTAGCGCCCGCGACGGCGTTCAGGATTCCCAGGTAGACGCACCCCACATCGGAGACGGCAGTCGTCGGTGTGTCGACCAGGTTGTCGTGGATCTCGACCAGTCGGATCGGCGTGGCGTCGGCTTGGCAGATGAGCGCGATGTTGACATCCGGCATCTGGTTGCCGATGACGCGGAGTTGCTCGACGGGGTGCGCGGCATTCGAGAGAACCTTGACCGCATGGCCGCGGCGGAGCCAATTCTGGATGACATCCACCTTGCTCGATCCGATCGCGTAGATGTTGTTCACAGCGCCGGTTGCCGAGGCATCCAGTCTGTTGTCGCGGATCACCACTTGCGCGCAATTGTTGCCCGCGACCGTCGGCCGTACCGATGCGCCGCCGCCGGTGCCGAGATTGTTGATGACGATGCGCGAACTCGACAGCTCGAAGAAGTCGACATTCGGCGCCGCGCCGCCGTCGACATATACGCCGATATCGAAGCCGGTGATGACGCAATCCCGGACAATGACGCGCGAGTTCGCCGGCAAGGCCTGCACTGCGTTGTCGACGTTGATCGCCTTCCAGGAGGAATTTTGCGCAGCGTCCGCGCGTGTCATCTTGAGGCCGGTAATCGTCACCGAGCCCTTGCAGTTCAGCGCGTGATAGTTCGCGCCTGCCGAGATCGTCGCGCCAGCGTCGCAGACGATCTCCGTGCCCGCAGGAACGTCGACCTGCGCGGTCGTCTTGATCGTGCCCTTCGGGATGTACAGCCTGCCATTGCAGGCGTTCAGCGCCTTCTGAAAGTTGTTGGTGTCATCAGTCACGCCGTCGAGCGTAACGCCAGTGCGGCGCAATATCCCACCCGCGCCTGCACCCCACGACCCTATCCGATCTTGAATCCCCTCACCGCCTTCAGCGCCAACGCCTTCAGCGCTTCCACATCGTTCTGCACTTCGCCCTTCGGGATATGCACCTGAAATCGCACCGCGTCGACGCCGGTGGTGGTCGACGGGCGGTCGATCGAAGCAGCCGCGCTGACTTCGACGGAAACGGCACCGCTCGATAGAAATCGGATCTCTGTAACCGTCAGGTTCATGAATGGCTCCCTGCTGTGGTGATCCAGCGGGGCGCGATCATACCTTGCAGGTCGGGCCTCGGCCCGGCCAATTTAACTCTTTACTTAACTCTTGTATCCGTTGCGATCCAGTTCACTTCCCAGGTCTGGCCGCCGTCGCCGGAAAACGACTGCTCGAACCGGCAAACGTCCGCCGACTCGCACTGGATGATGAACTTCACGAAGATCGAGCGGCCGTCCAGCGTGTCCTGGTTGTAGAACTCGCCGCGGCCGTTCTTGAACCCGCCGATCGCCGGGAGCGTCATCGTGCCGCCCCGGCTGTTCGAGAAGTTCAGGCTCCATTGCCGCGAGTCGGGGTTGTAGAGACGCAGTGACAACGCCTCGATCGGGCCCGCCGAGCCTTTGACATCGAGCTCGACGAGATTCGCGCGACCGTCCCAGACTTTGCGGACGACCGTCGTGCCCTGGTACTCGACCCAGCTCGTCGAGCCGGTGAGCGGATGCTGCAGGCGTTTCAGATGCGTCTGCCACGTGCCGATTTCCCAATCGAAATCGTGCTGGCCGTCGCGGGGTGCGGGCGTGTCGGCGCCGTGCACGAGCACGGGCAGCAGGGCGAAAATCGGCATGAGCTTGAGTGCGTTCATCGCTGCCTCCTTCGCGCGAACTATGCGAGGCAGCCGGGTGCTTTCCTAGAACCATTCTGTTGCCGGTCAGTGAGCCATTACCTCCGACCCTGGAAAAACGCGCGCAGCATCGTGCCGCACTCCTCGCCCATCAGTCCCGCCTCACACTCGACGCGGTGATTCAACGACGGATGCTGAACGATGTTGAAAATCGTGCCCGCCGCGCCTGCGCGCGGATCGGTCGCGGCGTACACGAGGCGTTTCACTCGTGCATGCACCATCGCGCCAGCACACATCGCACAGGGTTCCAGCGTGACGTAGAGAATCGTGTCGAGCAGTCGATACGTGCTGAGATTCTGCGCAGCCGCACGCATCGCGACGATTTCGGCGTGCGCGGTCGGGTCGTTGGTGCTGATCGGCCGGTTCCAGCCTTCGCCGACGATCGCTCCGTCTTTGACGATCACGGCGCCCACCGGCACTTCGCCAGCGCGCTCCGCTTCTCGCGCCAGCTCCAGCGCCCGCGCCATGAATATCGAATCGCTCATGCAGCCAAACCGCCGATGGCAACGATTGCACGTCGCACGATGCGCAGGCCTGATCGGGCAGCGGCGCGCGATGCGACAGCAAACCCGAACACCAGCCCGCCGCGACCCGTCGCACCGTACTTGGAAAGCGGATGCACTTCTATCCCCGAACGCGCGCATTCGGCCGCGACTGCGCGATCGTCGAGACGCAGCGTGCGCTGGTCTTTGAAGATGCCGGTGACATGCATGCCGCCGCGGGCCGGGCCGAAGTCGATGAAGTCTTCGAGCACCTTCGCTTCTTCGAGGAACGCCTGGCGGCGCTCGTCGTAGATCGTGCGCGTCTTGCGGATGTGGCGCGCCAGGTGACCGTCGCGAATGAACGCTGCAAGCACGCCCTGAGCCAGCAGCGCGGTGTGACCGTCCGCAATGTGCTTCGCATCGACAAATGCGCCGACGAGCGGCTCGGGCACGATTGCATAAGCAATGCGCAATGCCGGAAACAGGATCTTGTTGAAGCTGCCTATATAAATGACACGTCCGTTCGCATCCATGCCCTGCAGCGATGCGATCGGACGACCTTCGTAGCGATAGTCGCCGTCGTAGTCGTCTTCGAGAACGAAGGCCTCCTGCTCGACCGCCCAGTCCAGCAATGCTTTGCGACGCTCGAGCGACATCTCGTAACCGAGCGGATACTGATGCGCCGGCGTAACGTACGCGACGCGCGCATGAGGCTCGATAAGTCGACCTGCACTGACATCGAGGCCCTGATCGTCCACAGGCACGTGCACGATGCGCAAACCGGCCGCTCGCAGACAATGCTGCACCGGCTGATATCCAGGCATCTCCGCCCACGCCCGATCGCCCGGATCGGCGATGACTTTGCCAGCGAGCTCGACTGCCTGCTGCGTGCTCGTCACGACGATCACTTGATCCGGCGAACAGCGAGTCGCGCGCATCGCGGCTGCGTGCTCGGCAATTGCTTCGCGCAACGCCGGTAAACCGTTGCTCGCACCGTAGCCCCAGTACTCGTTGCCAGCACGTCCCGCTTCGCGACTCAGCAATCGGTTCCAAACCTTGCGCGGGAAGAGATCGCCGGGAGGCAATGAAGGCTTGAACGGTGCAATCGTCTCGGCTTGGTAGCTGCCGGGATAGCTGCGCAGCGCTTCAGCGCGCTCCGAAAGGCGTAGCGGCACAGCTCGAGGCTTCGACTTCGCTGCACGCGGTGGTGCAAGCGGCGGCGCATCGCGTTCGGGAAGTTGCGGCACGACGAACGTGCCGGCCCCGCGACGACGAACGATGTAGCCGTCGGCGACGAGTTGACCCAACGCCCAATCGACTGTGTTGCGTGCGACGCTGAGATCCTTGGCTAGCGTGCGGCTCGACGGCAGCCGCGCGTTCGGCGCCAGCGCTCCGCTCGTGATCGCGGCACGCAGGCGATCGCAGATGCGCATGTACGCCGGCTGATCCCGGCCTGCTTCGAGGCCGGTCACGTCGACGGAGAAGACGGAGCGCGCGTGTTTGGTCATCGGCGCGTATGGTAACGCGTCACGCGCTCACGACACGCGCTGGAACTCCATCGTCCAGTTCACTTCCCAGGTTTTGCCGCCGTCGGGTGAGAACGCCTGCTCCCAACGCGCGCTGGTCGGCGTGATCTGCGACCAGATGAAGCGGATTCGGATCGGCTTACCTCGCAGGGTATCGTTGGCGTAGAACGTGCCGACTCCATTCGCGAACTTGCCTCTGACCGGCGGATCGAGCGCATTGTGCGGCGAGCGCGAATCGACCCACCAGATGGCCCACTGCCCGCTCTTGGGGTCGTAGGCACGCAGAGTGACGCCGTGATAAGCGTCGCCGGGCAGATCGAGGCGGTTGTCGTCGACGTTGCTCAAGCCGCCCATCAGCAAGCGGGCACTGCACGTGCCTTGGAACTCGACCCACTCGCGATTGTTCGCCAGCCGCTCCTTGAGACGCCGGTGGTGCACGCGCCATTCCCCGACCAGGAAATCGAAATCGTGTACGCCGCTCAGGTCGGTGTCCGCAGTGTGTGGCGGATCTTGTGCAGGTTCCGTCGCGGCCCGTTTGAAATCGCTCATCCAGTTCGTCTCCCAGGTCTTGCCACCGTCGGGCGAAAAAGCCTGTTCCCAATGCGCGCTCGTCGGCGTGATCTGCGACCAGATGTAGCGGACGCGGATCGGCCGGCCGTTGAACGTATCGTCGGCGTAGAACGTGCCGGCGCTCTCGAATCGGCCTTTCATCGGTGGATCGAGCGCGTGCGCGGGATCGCGGCCGTCGAGCCACCAGATTGCCCATTGCCCGGACTCTGCGTCGAACGAACGGACGCTGACGCCGCGATAGGCGCCGCCCGGCATGTCGAACCAGTTCTCGCTCACGTTGCCTGCGCCGCCGAGCGCCGGGCGCGTGCTTTGCCTGCCGTCGAACTCGATCCACTCGGTGCTGCCGGCGAGCCGCGCCTTCAAGCGCTGGTGATGCACTTGCCAGTCGCCGAACAGGAAATCGAAATCGTGCCTGCCGCTGCGATCTTGGGCGAC
Source organism: Steroidobacteraceae bacterium (assembly GCA_035493235.1). Classification (GTDB taxonomy): domain Bacteria; phylum Pseudomonadota; class Gammaproteobacteria; order Steroidobacterales; family Steroidobacteraceae; genus Steroidobacter. The sequence goes on along the minus strand of DATJIP010000009.1, from coordinate 30,789 downwards.
GACCGAGTAAGCAACGAGAGCGAGCGCGACCAGCGCGGCGCGCATGTGCAAAAGGTGCTTGCGTGTAAGAGAGGCCATGAGCGCTCGCAGAGAATTGAACGAGCGCAAAGTGCCTCCAGCGCGAGGCACCGAGAAGGGCCATTTATGGCGGCCGGCTCAGGCCATTCCTAACCATTGCGGCAGATTGCTCGGCTCAACATTGCCGCCGGTCAGCACCGTTGCGACGAGGCGGCCGCGAAATTGCTCGCGATGATCGAGGATGCCAGCGAGGCCGGCTGCGCCGGCGGGTTCCAGCACGAGGCCGAGTTCCTTGTGTGCGAGGCGCATGGCCGTGATCAATGAGCTGTCGGGGACCAGCAGCACGTCGTCGATGAGGCCTGTCAGATCGGTCACCGCTTCTTCGAACGGCGTCCCTACCGCGATCCCCGAGGCGATCGTGTCTGAGCACGGCGCGCTCACGACTTTCTGACTGCGCCACGAGCGTTCCATCGCAGGTGATGCCGTCGCGCACACTCCGATGACGCGCGTTGTCGGGCACTGCGCTTTGATCCAGCGCGCCATGCCACCCAGCAACGCGCCGTCGCCCAACGGCACCACGATGTCGTCGAAGCACTTCGGCCAGCGCAGCAACTCGACAGCGATCGTGCCAGCGCCTTCGGCGATCGCGGCTTCGCGACCATCCTGGATGAGCTGGAAGCCGTTCTTGCGCGCAAAGGCTTCTGCCTCCGCGTGCAATTCATCCGGATCGTCACTGCCCTCTCGCACCGCCGCACCTAGCCCTCGCATGCGTGCGACCTTCATCGGATTCGCGTGCGCGCCGACGAAGATCGTGATCGGCCACCCGCGCTTGCGCGCCGCGTACGCCATGCCCTGGCCGAAATTCCCCGCGGTGGCGCAGACGAGATGCGGCGAGCCGGACATCTGCGACAGCAGGAACTGCGCGCCACGCGCCTTGAAAGAGCGAATCGGGTTGAGCGTCTCCACCTTGACGACCAGCCTGCAGCCGAGCTCGGCCTGCAGCGTCTCGGCTTCGTACTGTGGCGTGTCGCGAAACGCCGGATCGATTGCGGCAGAGGCTGCGACGATCTTCTGGAGCGACAGGCGATGCTTCATGGCCGCAAAGTCTACGGCGCTGCCCCGCGACGCGATTGATTCTTGACGCGTGCCGACGCAACAATATTGCGTGCCGCGCAAACACGCTTTTCAGCTCGACGAGCTCGACCGCAAGCTCCTCGACCTGCTGCAGAACGATGCCGCGCGCCCGCTCTATGAGCTGGGCGATCTCGTGGGCCTGTCGGCGAGTGCCGTGCAACGCCGCCTCTCTCGCTATCGCTCGAGCGGCGTCATCGCCAAGCAGATCGCCGTGCTCGACCCGGACGCGGTCGCGGGTACCGTCCTCGCTTGCGTGCTGGTGACGCTGGAGCGCGAGTCGAAGCGTCTGCATGCGGATTTCCGCCAGCGGCTGCTCGCAGCCAGCGAGGTGCAGCAGTGCTATGACCTCGCAGGCACGTGGGACTATCTCGTGATGGTCGCCGCCAACGGCATGCCCCGCTGTCGCACTGTGATCGATGATCTGTTTCTCGATGCGCCGAACGTGAAGCGCTACGAGACGCTGTTCATCTTCGAACCGATCAAGCGCGGCCTGAACATTCCGCTGCGACAGCCGGACGAGCCGGCGAAGCGTCGCGCCGCTTCAGGGAGCCGGCGATGAATCTGCCATGAAACCCCTTCCGCCGGGAATCCACGCAATCCTTGGAGACAGCGCCGCCGGCATTTTCACGCGCGTGTTCGACGGCGCACGCGAACTACTCCTCATCGATCAGGACGTCCTTTCCGTCGGGCCGACACGTAGCTGTGCAAGCTGGACCGAGTGGCAACGCATGCGCTTCAACTGGTGGAACGCGCTGGTCCCAGACACCATCGGCGACCACGTCCATTCGCCGATGAATCTCGTCGACAATGCGACGCGTCTCAAGGACGCCGAGCGCATCCACATCTGGGCGGCAACCGGGGTCACCGAGCAGTTGTTCATCGCCCTGCTGCTGCATCTGGCCGACGAACAGGATATCGATCCCGATCGCATCTCCCTGCGTCTGTACGAAGGCTTGCCCGGCCGGCGCCAGCGGATCGTCGGCATGGGCGAGCTCAACGAGGCGAATCTGTCGAACGAGCCGGCGCCGCTGACGCTCTCTGCGCAGATCATCGATGACTACCAGAGCGCGTGGGCCGCTCTCACCTCCTCCGATCCCTCGCTGCTCGAAGGCTTCAGTGACTCGTACCCGCAAGCGAATCGCTGGCTGCGCGAAGCCATGGACAAGATGCTGCGCCGGTATCCGACCAGACAAAACGGGCTGACCTACTGGGATTTCCAGCTACTGCGCGCAACGCGACTGCACGCGCCTCGGGCCGCCCGGATCATCGGCCATGCAATGACCGAGGATTTCTTCGATGGCGATCTGACGGGCGAGTGGTATTTGTTCGGCCGCCTGCTCCGCCTCGGTGATTCGCGACTGCCAGAGCCGTTACTGAAACTCACCGGCGATACGCGCGACCTGCGCAACACCGAAGCAGCCCTCACTCCATTTGGAGAAGCCGTGCTCGACGGCCGCAAATCCAACTATCCCCTCAATCCCATCGACGACTGGGCCGGCGGCGTGCACCTCTCCTCCGTCACCGGCGACGTCTGGCTCAATGACAACGGCAGGCTCGTCCGTCACAGCGCCGTGTAGACGACCGCGCCGCCGACTACAGTCTCGAGCACCTTCACCTTGGCGATGTCTTCCGCCGGGACGCTGAGCGGATTGCGATCCAGCACGATGAGATCGGCCAGCTTGCCGGCTTCGAGCGAGCCGGTTGCGTCGTCCTGGTGCAGCTCATATGCGGCGTTGATGGTCGCCGCACGCAGCACCGTTTCGCGCGACAACCCGGGATCGTCCCCGAGTCTGCCGCGAAACTCCGCCGGCGCATCGGGACTGTTGGTGCGCGTCACGCCGACCTTGAAAGCGAACCACTGGTCCAGCGCATCCACCGGCCAGTCGCTGCCGAACGCAATCCGTGCGCCCGCCTGCGCCAGATAGCCTGCAGGTTCGACGATCTTCATCCGCTGCGGTCCGAAGTAATCCTTGATGCCGAGCGTGTCGCCCGCCGGCTTCTCCCACTGAAATGACAGAACGGGGATGACGGTCAGCGCCGCATAGCGCTTGAAATCCGCCGGCCCGACGATTTCGTTGTGCGCGATGGCGGGGCGAATGTCCGCAGTCGGCAGCGCCTTACGAAGCGCCGCTGCACCGTCGAGCCCCGCGCGCACTGCGCCGTCGCCGTCGGCGTGCATGTGCGGGTCGATTCCGGCTCGGCCGAGCGCGATGAGAACCGTTGCGAGCGCGTCGGCAGGAAAGTACACGTCAGGTCCGCGACTCGTGCCCGGCACCCAGTGCGGTTTCTCAGCTGTGCCGGCATTCCGCCAATACGGTTCCAGCATCGCGCCGGTGAACGCAGGTGCGGAGATCACGCCGTCGAGGAACAACTTTGCGTTGCGCACCGTGATGCTTGGCGCGCGCGCGATCGGACCTTCGTCAAACTCTTTGCGAAACGCGACCACTCGCGCGACTGCGGCGGTCAGGTCGTTCACCTCGGTCGGCTTGATCAACGGCGCGAAGTGCGCACGGGCCGTGAGCCTGCCTGCCTTGCGCAGCGTCGCGAACGCGGCCACATCCTCACGCGCAGCACTGGCGTCGAGAAAGCTTGTGACACCCTGACGTCTCATCGCATCGAGCGCTTTCGCCGCAGCCTCGACATCTTGAGCCGCTGTTGGTTTGGGAATGAGCGAGTCGAACACATGATGGGCCGCGTCTTCCAACAGACCGGTCGGCTCGCCCGCAGCGTCGCGCCAGATCTTGCCGCCGACCGGATCGGGTGTCGCAGCAGTGATCTTGGCGAGCTTCAGCGCGCGAGAGTTCGCGAGCACCGTGTGGCCGAAGGAAGAACGCACGATGATCGGCCGTTTGGTATTGAGCGCATCGAGCGCCGCACGGTTGGTCTTCACGCCGGCCGGACGCATGTTCTCTTGAAACCAGCTGACGACTTCGAGCCAACCGTCAGGCTCCGACGCACGCGTCTGCTCGACGCAAGTCGCAATCCCGCGTTGCATCTCCTCCACTGTCAGCGACGCGTAGTGAAGATTGCACTTCAGCAATGTCCCGCCGGCTTCGACCGGATGCATGTGCCCGTCGACGAGACCGGGCATCAGAAAGCGTCCCTGCAGATCCACCTTCGTCGTCGCCGGACCGATATAACGCGCAAGAGCCGCGTCGCTGCCGACGTCGAGGATTCGTCCGTTGCGAATCGCGAGCGCGCTGGCGGCTGAATTACGGGCGTCGGCCGTGAACACGACGCCGTTGAGATACACGCGATCGGCGGGGCCGCTGGACTGCTCGGCCGCCAGGGCGGGAGCGGCCAACAGCAGCAGAAGTACCAGAGCTCGCGTCACTCAATAGCCCGCGACGCTTCCCACGGGCAACCGCGGGTCGATCGCCCCATAGAGCCGATATCGCCCGCGCGGCGCGGCGCCGATCGCAGGTCCGCCGACCAGAATTGCTGCGACATGATTCCAGTAATCCATGACCTCGAGCTCATGCCCCTTGGCGGCGAGGGCAGCCCGGGTCTCTGCGCTCAACGCACGCGGCTCATAGAAGAGCTTGTCGGGCATCCACTGCGCATGGATACGCGGTGCATCGACTGCCTCGGTAACGCTCATCCGATAGTCGATCAGATTGACCATCGCCTGCAGGATCGCGGTCGGAATATGACTCCCGCCGGGCGTGCCGATGACGAGCACGAGTTGCCCGTCGCGCGTGACGAGCGTGGGCGTCATCGAAGACAACGGCCGCTTGCCCGGCGCAATGGCGTTGTTTTCTCCTTCCACGAGCCCGTACATGTTGGGCGCGCCCGGCTTCGCCGAAAAATCGTCCATCTCGTCATTGAGCAATATTCCGGTCCCGGCGGGAACCACCCTCGCGCCGAACCAGTCGTTGAGCGTATAGGTGAGCGAGACGGCATTGCCCGCCGTGTCGACGACGGAAATGTGCGTCGTCCTGCGGCCCTCGATGGCGAAGCCCGCGCCCGCCAGCGACTGGGATGGCGTTGCTTTGTTCGGATCGATCCCGCGCCGCAGGGTCTCGGCATACTCGGGAGATATGAGCCGCTGTACGTCGGCATGGACGAAGTCCGGGTCACCCAGCTCGAGGTTGCGATCGCGGAAGGCGCGACGCAGCGACTCCGTCATGTAGTGCACGGACTGCGCCGAATGGAAGTCGGCCGGATCAACCGGCCAGCCCGACAGGAGATTCAGCGACTCGCACAACACGACGCCGCCGGAGCTCGGCGGCGGCCCCGACATCACGCGATAGCCGCGGTAGTTGCACTCGAGCGGCCGGCGCTCGACCGCACGGTAGTGTTCAAAGTCCGCCAAGGCAAAGATGCCCGCCCCTTGTCCGCTGGCCTGGACCATCAGGCGTGCCGGCTCGCCGCGATAGAATCCGTCAGCGCCGTTCTTCGCGACGATGCGCAGCATGCGCGCCAGGTCCTTCTGCACGAGGCGCTCGCCGGCGACGTAGGGTTTGCCGTTGCTGAGAAAGATCGCGCTGGCGGGGCCGTCTTTCCGGAAATCCTCGGCGCCCTCTGCGAGCATTTCGACATCGCCCTGCTCGAGTACGAAGCCTTGCGCGGCGAGCTTGATCGCAGGACCCACCAATTCAGCTCGCGGCCGCGTGCCATAACTGCTGCGGGCGAGCTCGAGACCAGCGACGGTGCCGGGAATGCCGGCCGCCAGATATCCCCGCGTCGACAGCAGCGGCACCGGCTTGCCGCTCGCATCGAGAAACATCGTGCGCGTCGCTGCGGCCGGCGCCGTCTCGCGAAAATCGATGAAGGTTTCGCGGCCGTCGGCCATCCGGATCAGCATGAAGCCGCCGCCGCCGAGATTTCCGGCCTCAGGAAACGTCACGGCCAGCGCATAAGCCGTTGCGATTGCCGCATCGACCGCGTTGCCACCCTTGCGGAGTTCTGCGACGCCGGCTTCGCTCGCGAGCCGATGCGAAGAGACGACCATCCCGTGCTCCGCGCCGAGTGGCGCCTGCGAGGCGCCCACGGCGCCAAGCGCCGTCAGCAGCAGCAACACGCCCGCCGCGAAATTCACATGTCGTGCGCGCATGAGGAGCTTTACCAGTGAAAGGAACAGGCGGGAAGGCCGCTGCCTTCCCGCCTGTTATTCGGACTCAACCGCTCAATCGAAGTTGATCCTGAGCGATGCGTACCAGAAGGTCCCATTGATGCCGAAGGGACCGCCATTGCGCGGATACACCTGACCGTCCGCAAGGCCACCCACGATCGGGAACACCGGATTGGTCGCTGACTGCTTGATCTTGTCCGGGCGCTCATCGAATAGGTTGCTGGCGCCAGCAGTCAGCGTGTATTTCTCAAAGAACGTGTAGCGGAAGTCCAGGTCGGTCGTGTACTTCGCGCCGAACACCTGACCTGGATAATCTGCCTCAGCGCTCCATGTGCTGTAGTAGCGCTCGACCAGGTTGACGCCAAAATTGTTGAGCGTCCAGCCTGCCTGCAGATTCGCCCGGTGATTGGGCGCCAGGAGTTCGGCAGTCTTGATCTGCGCCGGCCCGATCGCCGCCGGATCGAACTTCGTCACTTCGTTCTTGTTGTAGTTGTAGGCGAGCGTCAGGTTGAGGCCGCCCGCGCCGAGCTCGCTGCGCCAGGTGCCGATCAGGTCGACGCCGGTCGTCTTGGTGTCCAGCGAATTGGTGAAGTACTGCACGTCACCGCCTACCCCGACGCTCTGGAGCTCGGGAAGAGCGGCGATGTCCGCAGCCGTCACGTGGAAGGTCTGCGAGATGTAGATGCGGTCGCTCACGTCGATTCGGTACAGATCCGCCGTCAGCGTGAGGTTGTCCGTCGGATCGATCACCACGCCGATGCCGTAGTTGTCCGACTTCTCCGGCTTCAGCGACTGGGCGCCGTAGAATTGGGCGATCGCGCTGGTGACCGGGTACGTTCCCGTCTGCGTCGAGACGCCTGCGATGAAGTTCGTCGTCAGGACCTGGACGTTGTTCTGGCCGGGCGAAGGCGCATGGAACCCGGTACCCACCGTGGCGCGAACGGCAAAGCCGTCGGTCACCTTGAAGATTCCGTTCAGCTTGAAGACGGTTGCGTTGCCGGAATTCTCGTAGTCTTCGTAGCGCACGGCGGCGCCGGCGCTGAACCGCTTCGTCAGGTCGCCTTCGAGGCCGACGTAAACACCATAGCTGGTCTCGCTGTCGGTGCCTGCATAGGTCGGGCTCGTGCCGCCATAGCCGCTCGCCGACGGAGCTTCGACGGCCGTGAACGTACCAGTATTGGCGAACACACCGGGCGCCGTCTGGACAAAGAGCGGGTGCGGCGTGGCGTAGGGCCCGGCGCCGAAGGATTGCGGATCGCCCTGGGTCGCCTCGTATTCCTCGTCGCGATACTCCGCGCCGCCCGAGAGGGTCAACGGGCTGGCCAGGCCGGCAGCGATCTCGTAGGAGAGATCGACATTGACGTCCAGCTCTTTCTGGATCAGCTCACCGAATTTGAAGGTCGTCTGTGAGGCCGCGCCGTAGGAGGGGCTGATCGAGTTGTACATCGACAAGTCGAGGGAGTTGCGGCTGTTGGACACCGAAAAGTCGTAGCGCAGGCCCGAGCTCGCCGCCCCCTTGTAGCCGAGCGTCGCGTAGGTTTGCTTGGTATCGCCGACGAAGCGCGGCGTGAAGCCGGCGGGATAGATCGACGACAAGTTGAAGACGTGGGTGTCTTGAACGTAGCCGCCCGCCGGGCAGGTGGCATTGTTGGCCGGGCACAGGGTCTGATAGTAGGGATGCTGGAAAAATTCACGGCCGCCCAACTCGACGTCGTTGCCAGCCTCGTCCACGAATGTCCGGGTGCCCACCAGCGAGGAGCGGAAGTTGAAGCTCTGATCCGCGTGGTTTTCCGCATAGTTGCCAAACAGGTAGACCTTGCTGGCCTCGGTCACGTCCAGCGCCGAGTTGAGCAGGAACTTGTAGCCATGGCTCGGCGAATTGCCCCAGATCTGCGCCGGCAACGGATAGTGCGGCAGCCGGTTCGCCAGGCTGGGATTCTCCTGCGCAAAGGCAAAGGCTGTCGGACGGGTGACGCCGCGGCTCGTCTGTCCGTCATCGTTGTACTCGGCCGAGAGGTTGACGAAACCGCGATCGCCGAGCATCGCGCCGAAATTGGCGGCGATCTGCTGGCTCTCGCCGTCGCTGTCCTCCTTGTACTGGCCGTAGCGCGCCAGCACTTCGAAGCCGGTGTCGTCGCGCAATCCGTAGTTCAGGACGCCTGCGATCGCATCCGACCCGTACTGCGCCGTCGCGCCGTCGCGCAGCACTTCGAGTCGCTTGATCGCGATCGACGGAATGGACGAGATGTCCGACCCATGGGATCCGAACGACAGGCCCGTATCGCCGCCGTTGTAGACCTGGACCAGGGCCGAGCGATTGAAGCGCTTGCCATTGAGCATGACCAGCACTTGGTCGGACGGCAGGCCACGCAGCGACGGAGCACGCACGAACGTCGAGGCGTCCGAGATGGTGTTTTGACCGACGAAGAACGACGGGACGAGGTTCTTCACCGTGTCGAGCATGTTGGCACTCGGCTGCGCGCTGATGTCGGAGCCTTGGATGACGTCGACCGGCGAAGCGGAGTCGGTCGCGCTGCGATCGACCCGGCGAGTACCCGTAATCACGACTTCTTCGAGCACGCCGGACTTGTTGGCGGCCGGCGGCGTGTTCTGAGCGTGCGCCGGACCCGTGGAAACCGCTCCTCCCAACGCGAGAAGCACCGCAAGACGTGTCGCAGAAAGGCGGTCTTTCGGCGAGCGAATGATGCTCACAATCATGGAACCCCCGTTTTCGAATTTTCGAATATCGACTGAACTACGTTGACTAGCCAATGGCCAGATCGGCTGGTGCGCAGTCTAGCCCACCTTTTGCGGCGGGTCGAAATCGGATGAGGGGCAAGACCCGCCCGCTATCGCGGGCTTTCCCTTACTCCCACTCGATCGTGGCGGGCGGCTTGCTCGATATATCGTATGTGACGCGCGAGATGCCGTTCACTTCGTTGATGATGCGGCGGGAGACGAGCTCCAGGAATTCGTACGGCAGCCGCGACCAGCGCGCGGTCATGAAGTCGATGGTCTCGACCGAACGCAATGCGATCACGTAGTCGTAGCGACGCCCGTCACCCCTGGTGCTCACGATCGGCGGCGTGAATGTCTTCGACGCCAAGCCGTCGCCGCAGGACGCGAACGAGACGGACACCAACTTCACTTACGAGTCGGTGCAGATGGGCTTCAACGGTCCGGCGTGGTTTGCGCGGCTGTCGGCGGGATTTCGCTGAGCGACGGTTCCGGCTCGCGCCATGTGATGACGATTCGCGTCGATTATGAGCTGGCGCGCGCTACTCCAACACGGCACCGCGATCTCCGGGCAGCAGCAACTGCCGGTGAACCCACCAAGGCGCGATGCCATTGCTCATCACCTGCTCGTGAAATTCACGTAAGGTGAACGAAGCACCACGCGCTACGGCATAATCCCGCCGCAATTTAAGTGCCGCAAGCTTGCCCAGGAAATACCCGCCGTAGGTCGGGTCGTAGGTGCCGCGCACAGCCTCGCGCGCCGCATGCGCGCTGGACAGATGCGCCTCGCGCTCGAAGAAGTCCGCGGCCTGGGCAACACTCCACGCGCCGCTATGGAGCTTTAACCCAGCGATCAGCCGGCAAATGCGATTCAGTGCCTCTGCGATCTGCGCCAATCGGTAGCCCGGATCCTCCGCGTGGAAACCCTCGTCGCTGACCAGCTGCTCGGCGTAGTGTGCCCAGCCATCCTGCCCAGACGAGGGTTGCGGGAAGGGATTGAGCCCTATCCAGATACGCCGCACCTTCCCCGGCGTCCGGCGCATGAACACGCTGTGCACGTAATGCCCGGGCACCACTTCGTGCGCGGTGATGTCGGCAAGCGTGGCGAAGTTGAAAGATTCGAGCCAGGCATTCTGCCGCTCGAGCGGCCAGGCCGGATCGGCGTCGGTGATGTAGTAATAGCTCTGTACAGGCCGCGCCTCGAGCGGCGGTGATGAATGCATCGAAGCCATGCCGATGTCGTAGGCCGGCGCCGGCGCTACCACGATGTGTTCGCTGGTCGGCATCACGAGCAGATTCTTCTCGGCGACGAAGGCGAACAATTCATCCACCTGCGCGGCTGCCGCGGCGACGAGCTCACCGCGCGCCGGGTGATGGCGCACGAGCTCGCCCCACACCTGCATGGGTGTACGCGTCGCGTCGATGCGCGCGGCGGTTCGCGTGAACTCGGCCTGGTTACGTGCCAACTCGCGCTCGCCGATCGCCAGCAACCGGTCGGCCGGCAGGTCGATCAATTCCTCGGCGCGGTATCGCGCTTCGACCGCCGCCGTGCCGATGGCAAATTCGCCGGTTGCGGCAGCAAGACCGCGCGTCTCTAGTTCGCGGCGATACTCGACGATGTTGCGTGCCGCCTCCCCTGCCGCAGTCGCAAGCTGCTGACGAAGGGCTGCGTCTCCTTCGCCGGAAAAAGCCAGCTGCAAATCGCGTGACAGCAGTTCCTCCACGCCGCTGAGCATGCCGATGGCGGTCTCCACGAATACCCGGGGCGGCAATTGGATATTTCGGCGCGCGGACTCGAGCAGCCGTGGTATGGCGTGCATTTTGGAGATTGCCTGGCGCATCCGCGTCACGGCCGGTGCGGCATCCATCGTGGCGAGGTTGTGCAATCCGTCGGAGATCGCCGCGACGTAGATCATGGGATTGCGCGACCAGTTCTTGACCGTCTCCAAATCCAACAACCAGCCATCGACAACACCCAGCAGGATGCGCCGGTCCACGCGCTCGTCGGCGCTCAAAGATTGCTCGGAGATCGAGTCGAGGCGCCCCCGGATGGCATGCAGCCATTTGATCTCCGCCGCGACAGACGGGGCCGAAAAGTCCTCGAGCTCACCGTCATGGGCGTGAAGGCCATTGCCGGCGGCAATCGAGGGATGGAATCGCCCGAACCCGTCGAGGTAGACATCGACGAGGCCGGCAAACGGAGTCGGCGGGGCCGGCGTAGCGGAGTTGGCGGCCGGAACGGTCAGAATCAGCCACGCGCCAAACACCAGGCTTGCTGCAAGTCGAGTGTTCATGCGTGCAGCTTAAACCAGAATGAGATGCCAGTTCCTGTTGCCGCCGGCGGAAAGACGCTGCGTTACAGTCCGGTGGTAGTTAAAACTGTGTCTGGCTCGTCGAAATATTTCTGTGCCTCGCAATCCCGCTTCGTTGTCCGTCCACGCGACAAAGCGAATCGACCGCCGAGCTATTCAACGAACGCGACAGACTGATTTGGCTGGGATTGACAGCGAGCCATCGCAAACTCCGCAGGCAGCCCCCTCACTCCCACTCGATCGTCGCCGGCGGCTTGCTCGAGATGTCGTACGTGACGCGCGAGATGCCGTTCACTTCGTTGATGATGCGCCGGGAGACGAGCTCGAGGAATTCGTACGGCAGGCGCGACCAGCGCGCAGTCATGAAGTCGATGGTCTCGACTGCACGCAGGGCAATCACGTAGTCATAACGACGCCCGTCGCCCATCACGGCGACCGAGCGCACCGGCAGGAACACAGCGAACGCCTGGCTCGTACGGTCGTACAGATCGTGCTTGCGCAGCTCTTCTATATAGATCTGATCGGCCTTGCGCAACAGATCCGCGTACTGCTTCGTCACTTCACCCAGGATGCGCACGCCGAGACCGGGACCCGGGAACGGATGCCGGTACACCATCTCGCGCGGCAGCCCGAGCTCGACGCCGAGCTTGCGGACCTCATCCTTGAACAGCTCGCGCAGCGGCTCGAGCAGCTTGAGGTTCATCTTCTCCGGCAAGCCGCCGACGTTGTGATGGCTCTTGATGACGTGCGCCTTGCCCGTCTTGGCGCCGGCCGATTCGATCACGTCGGGGTAGATCGTGCCCTGCGCGAGCCAGCGAATGCCGGGCAGCTTCGCGGCTTCCTCTTCGAACACTTCGACGAACAGCCGGCCGATGATCTTGCGCTTGCGCTCCGGATCGGCCTCGCCCTTCAATGCGTCGAGGAAGCGCGTTTCGGCGTTGACGCGAATCACCTTCACGCCCATGTGCTTCGCGAAGGTCTCCATCACCTGATCGCCTTCGCCCAGGCGCAGCAGACCGTGATCGACGAACACGCACACGAGCTGGTCGCCGATCGCACGATGCAGCAGCGCGCCGACGACTGACGAATCGACGCCGCCCGAAAGACCGAGCAGCACCTTGTCGCGCCCGACCATCTCACGCACGCGTGCGATCGAATCGTTGATGATGTTGCCTGACTGCCAGCGCGCTTCGCAGCCGCAGATCTCACGCACGAACCGTTCGAGGATCTTCAGGCCCTGCAGCGTGTGCGTGACCTCAGGATGGAATTGCACGCCGTAGAAGCGGCGCGACTCGTCGCACATCGCGGCGAGCGGCACATTGTTGGTGAACCCGACAGCGACGAAGCCAGGGGGCACTGCGTCCACGCGATCGCCGTGACTCATCCACACGTCGAACAGTGCCCTGCCCTCGCCGTCACTGTGATCGCGCAAGCCGTCGAGCAGCTTGCATGGCGCCGATGCAGTGACCTGCGCGTAACCGAATTCGCGATCAGTACTCGGAGTGACCCGACCGCCGAGCTGCATGGCCATCGTCTGCATGCCGTAGCAGATACCGAGCACGGGCACGCCCAGCTCGAACACTGCCTGCGGCGCGACCGGCGACTTCGATTCCGTCGTCGACTCCGGACCGCCGGAGAGAATGACGCCACGAGCGCCAAAGGCACGAACATCTGCGTCGCTCATGTCCCACGGATGAATCTCGCAGTAGACGCCGCTCTCGCGCACGCGCCGCGCAATCAGCTGCGTGTACTGGGCGCCGAAGTCGAGAATCAGAATCCGGTGGGCGTGAACATCCACTACAGTCGCAGACCGGCTATCCGCTATCCGCCATCCGCTATCCGCTTCTCTACTAGCTGACACGGTAGTTCGGCGCCTCTTTGGTGATCGACACGTCATGGACGTGGCTTTCGCGCACGCCCGCATTGGTGATTCGCACGAACGAGGGCCGAGTGCGCATCTCTTCGATCGTCTTGCTGCCGGTGTAGCCCATCGCGGCCCGCAGGCCGCCGGCGAGCTGGTGGAGAATCTGGACGAGCGAGCCTTTGTAAGGCACGCGACCCTCGACGCCCTCCGGGACGAGCTTCTCCAGCTCTTCGGTCGCATCCTGGAAATATCGGTCCTTCGAGCCGTGCGACTGGGCCATCGCCCCGAGCGAGCCCATGCCGCGATACGACTTGTAGGACGCGCCCTGGTACAGCTCGACTTCGCCCGGCGACTCCTCGGTGCCGGCGAACAGACCGCCGATCATCACGCAGTGCGCCCCGGCGACCAGCGCCTTGGCGATATCACCCGAGAAGCGAATGCCGCCGTCGGCGATCAGCGGTACGCCGGAGCCCTTGAGTGCCGCGGCAACGTTCGCGACCGCGGTGATCTGCGGCACACCGACGCCTGCAACGACGCGAGTCGTGCAGATCGAGCCGGGACCGATGCCGACCTTGATACCGTCCGCACCCGCTTCGACGAGCGCCTTGGCAGCTTCAGCGGTAACGATGTTGCCGGCGATGATCTGCTGATCTTTCCAGGCACGCTTGATCTCGCTGACCATCTTCAGCACGTTGCTGGAGTGGCCGTGTGCTGTGTCGACGACGATCACGTCGACCCGCGCTTCGCGCAACGCCTCGACGCGCTTCAGCGTATCCGCTCCCGTACCGACTGCAGCGCCGACACGCAGCGCACCGCGCTCGTCCTTCGCAGCGCGCGGAAATTCGGTGGCCTTCTGGAAGTCCTTGACCGTGATCATGCCCTTGAGATTGAAGTTCGAGTCGACCACCAGTACCTTCTCGATGCGGTGCTTGTGCAGCAGCGCGAGCACTTCTTCCTTCGGCGCGTTCTCGCGGACGGTGACCAACCGCTCCTGCGGCGTCATGACGGTCGAGACAGGTGCGTCGAGCTTGGTCTCGAAGCGCAGGTCGCGGTGCGTGACGATGCCGACCGCCTTCGAGCCCACCACGACCGGCACGCCCGAGATGTTCTTGGAGCGCGTCAGCTCCAGCACTTCACGGATGGTCTTGTCGGCAGTAATGGTGATCGGATCGTGGATCACGCCGCTTTCGAACTTCTTGACCCGGTGCACTTCGCGCGCCTGGGCCTCGATGCTCATGTTCTTGTGGACGATACCCAACCCGCCTTCCTGCGCGATCGTGATCGCGAGGCGCGCCTCGGTCACCGTGTCCATGGCGGCGGACAGGATCGGCAAATTGAGGCGGATCGAGCGAGTGAGCTGCGTGCTGAGGTCGGCGTCGCGCGGCAGAAAATCGGAGTGCGCAGGGACCAGCAGCACGTCATCGAAGGTGAGTGCTTCCTCGAGAATGCGCATGGCAGGTACCCGCGTTATCGATGAAAGCGCGCCATTGTACAGGAACAAGGGCAGCCTGTAGCCTTCTTTTCCATGCCTCCTTCGGACCTGGAGCTGGATTTTTCGGATGCCCCGACGCCGCCGCCGCCCGCGGAAACTCGCGACATCTACACCCCGTCGCGCCTGAACCGCGAGGCCCGCACGCTGCTGGAACGCGGCCTGCCGGCGCTGTGGCTGGAGGGCGAAATCTCCAACCTGTCGCGCCCCTCCTCCGGCCACTGGTACTTCTCGCTCAAGGACGAAGCGGCCCAGCTCCGCTGCGCCATGTTCCGTCAGCGCAATCTCATGACGCGGTTTTCGCCCCGCGACGGCTCGCACGTGCTGGTGCGGGGGCGCGTGAGCCTCTACGAGCAGCGCGGTGACTATCAGTTCATCGCGGACTACATGGAGGAAGCCGGCGAAGGTGCGTTGCGCCAGCGTTTCGAACTGCTGAAGGCGAAGCTCGCGGCCGAAGGCCTGTTCGCCGTCGAACACAAGCGACCGCTGCCCCGCCTGCCGCGGCGGATCGGTGTCATCACCTCCCCGACCGGCGCCGCGCTGCGCGACGTCCTGCACATCCTGCGTCGGCGCTTCTGCACGATTCCGGTGTTGCTCTATCCGGTACAGGTGCAAGGCGGCGTCGCGGCGGCGCAGATCGCCAGGACGATCCGCCGCGCGTCCGCTCGCGCCGAGTGCGACGTGTTGATCCTGGTGCGCGGTGGCGGCTCGCTCGAAGATCTGTGGGCCTTCAATGAAGAGAGCGTGGCGCGCGCGATTTACGACTGCGCCATTCCGATCGTCACCGGCATCGGTCACGAAGTCGATTTCACGATTGCCGACTTCGTCGCCGACGTGCGCGCGCCGACGCCTTCGGGCGCGGCGGAGCTGGTCGCTCCTGACTCCAGCGAATGGCTCAGGAACGTCCTGCGGCTCGCGAATCGGCTCACGGTCGCGCTGACGCGTTCGCTCAAGACGCGGCAGGATCGGTCCGCGTGGTTGCAACGACGGCTCGCTCAGCTGCATCCGGGTGTCGAGCTACGTCAACGCGCGCAGCGTCTCGACGAACTGGAACAACGACTGATCCGCGTCGTGCGCTCGGATCTGGGTGAGCGCAAGCGGACGCTCCTGCAATTGGCGGCGGAACTGCGTCAGCACTCGCCCGCGTTGCGCGTCGCGAACGCTCGCAGACGCCTCGACGTTGCCAGCGCGAGCATCGAGAGCTGTGTCCGGCAGCACATCGAAAAATACGGCAAGCGCCTCGCCGTCGCGGGCAGAACTCTCGACGCGGTGAGCCCGCTGGCAACACTCGAACGCGGCTACGCGATCGTGACCGACTCGAAAGGTACAGTCATTACGAATGCCCAGGACGTTCGCGCGGGGCAGATCATCGAGGCCAGGCTGACGAAAGGCTCCGTGCGTGCGCGCGTCGAGCGTGCGACGAATCCCGAGCTGGACCTGCGCCTGCCGAAAGCTGACGAGAAATGATTCGACGCTATCTGCTACTTGCCCTCACCTTGCTCGCCGGCCCGGCACTGGCGAACGATCTGCCCAGAGAAAGCCGTGTGCCCGGTGGCATCGCCCTCGTCGAAATTCCGGGTGGCGACCTGGCGCCGACAGCGCTGATCGAAACGCGACGCGCCGCAGTGATCCGCAGTGGCGATCGCTGGCTCGCGATCGTCGGCATTCCTTTGTCGACCAAGCCCGGGCCGCAGAAGCTGAAGGTCACCGCGGGCGCAAAGACCATAGCAGTGCCTTTCGAGGTGACCGATAAGCATTACCGCGAGCAACGATTGACGATCAAGAACGAGCGGCAGGTGAACCCGAATCCGGAGGATCTGAAGCGGATCGCGGCGGAGACGGAGCGCTCCAACGCGGCGCTGTCGAAGTTCACGACCGGTGGCACGCCGGTGTTCGCGCTGCAAGCACCGGTCGAGGGCACCAGGTCCGACTCGTACGGCTCGCGGCGAATCTTCAACGGTCAGCCGCGCAATCCGCACTCAGGCATGGATATCGCCGCCGCGAAGGGCACGCCGATCCACTCGCCCTCCGCGGGCACCGTGGTCGAGGCTGGCACTTTCTTCTTCAACGGCAACACGCTCTTCATCGATCACGGCTACGGCCTGGTGACGATGTACTGCCATCTCGACGAGATCAAAGTGAAGATCGGCGACAAGCTCGCGGCGGGCGATCTGATCGGCACGGTGGGAGCAACCGGTCGAGTGACCGGGCCGCACCTGCATTTTGGCGTGGCGCTCAATCGCGCGATGGTGGACCCGGCGTTGTTATTGCCGGAGTGACCGCCCTACAGACCTTCCGGCGGGCCCTTCGGCTTCTGCTGTAAAAAGTCGCCGACGACGGGACGGAAGCGATCCATGTCGACCAGGAACGAGTCGTGCCCCTGCAGTGACGGCATGCGCACGAACTGCACGTCGCGACCGCCCGCGGCCAGGCCATCCGCCAGTTCCTGTTGCTGCTCGATCGGGAACAGCAGGTCGGTCTCCACACCGATGATCAGCGCACGCTCGACGTCGAAGCGCTTCAGCGCCGCCTGCACAGTGCCGCCGTGATCGGCGAGATCGAACAGATCCATCGCGCGCGAGATGTACAAGTAGCAGTTCGGATCGTATTGCCCGGTGAACTTGGTCGCGTGGCTCTCCAGGTACGACTCGACTTCGAAGTCGATGCCGAACGGATCGCCGGGCTTGCGCTCGGCGCTGGCGCGCTCACGTCCGAAGCGCACGGCCCATTCCTTCGCCGAGCGGTACGTGATCATGCCGAGCTTGCGCGCGAGACGCATGCCCTGCACCGGCATCGCATCGGGAGTGTAGTTGCCTTCCTGCCAGGCTGGATCGCGGCGGATCATCTCTCGCTGCAGCGAGCGCAGCGCGATCGAGAACGGCACCGAGCGCGCGGATCCTGAGATCGACACCACACTCCGAGCCTCGCCCGGGAACAACGCGCAGTACGCGAGCACGGTCATGCCACCGAGCGACGGACCGATTACCGCGTCGAGCTGCTTGATACCGAGCGCGACCGCGACTTCGTGCCCGGCACGCGCCATGTCTTCCACGGTGAGCACCGGGAAAGTCAGCCGATATGGCTGGCCAGTCGAGGCGTTGATCGAGATAGGCGACGTCGAGCCAAACGGGCTGCCCAGCGAATTGATGCAGATGACGAAGCTGCGGCGCGTGTCGATCGGCCGGCCCGGTCCAATCATGTCCTCCCACCAGCCCTGCGACGGATCCTCGCTCGACGAGGCCGCGTGAGCTGACGGCGACAGGCCCGTGAAGATCATCACGGCGTTGGCGTGACGCACGGCCGGGTCGCCCCAGGTTTCGTACGCAACCTCGACGCTCGGCAGCTCGCCGCCGCGACGCATCGGGAACGGCCGATCCAGCTTCAGGATTTTGCGGGCAGTGACCATGGCGGTGAGTCTAATCCTTTCCCGGGATCGCCCTCATTGCCGCTGGAAATGGCGACATTCCTCGTTGCTCAGCGCTTCGCGCGCTTCATCAGGCGCTTGCGCGAGCGCACCTGGCGCGGCGTGAGCGGATTGCGGCGACCCTTGAACGGGTTTTCGTCGGCGCGGAACTCGACGCGCACCGGCGCGCCTTCCAGCCGGAAATGCTTGCGGAACAGATTCGCTAGATAGCGTCGATAGGCATCCGGGACGTGCTGTACCTGGTTGCCGTGCACGACGATGATCGGCGGATTGCGCCCGCCCTGGTGCGCATAGCGCAGCTTGATGCGCCGGCCGCGAACCAGCGGCGGCTGATGCTGCTGAATTGCCAGCTCGAGGATGCGAGTCAGCTCCGGCGTCGCCAGCTCGCGCATCGATGCGTCGTAGGCGTGACTCACGGCTCGCATCAACTCGCCGACGCCCGTGCCATGCAGGGCCGAAATGAAATGCACCGGCGCGAAATCCAGGAATGGCAGCCGCAGATCCAGCCCATTGCGAATCTCGTCGCGCTTGTCCATGGGAATGTTGTCCCACTTGTTCACGGCGATGATCAGCGAGCGCCCGCGCTCGGCGACCATGCCGAACAGGCTCGCGTCCTGCTCCGTCACCGCGTCGTGCGCATCGATGACGCCGATCACGACGTTCGCCGAGTCGACAGCCTGCAGCGCTTTGATGACGCTGAACTTCTCGACCGCCTCCTCGACTCGCGCCCGCCGCCGCACGCCGGCGGTATCGATGAGCGTGTAGCGACGCCCGTCGCGCTCGAACGGCACGAACACCGCGTCGCGCGTCGTACCCGGCTGGTCGAAGGCGATCAGCCGCTCTTCGCCGAGCAGCCGATTGATCAGCGTCGACTTGCCGACGTTGGGTCGCCCGATCACCGCGACCCGGATGTCGTCGGGACCGGCGGCATTGCTCTCCTCCGAGCCGGAGAGACCCTCCAGAGTCCGCTCCATCAATGTACGCACGCCATCGCCGTGCGCAGAAGAAATAGCCTGCGGATCGCCGAGACCGAGCTGATGGAAGTCCGCCGCAGCAGACGCGGCGTCCAGGCCTTCAGCTTTGTTCACAACGACAGTGACGTGCCTGCCCAGCTTGCGCAGCGTCTGCGCGATGAAGTGATCGGAGGGCGCCAGGCCTTCGCGTGCGTCGGTGAGGAACAGGACGCGATCGGCTTCTTCGACGGCGCGCAGCGTTTGCTGTGCCATCAGGACTTCGACGCCGCGCGCGTCGACGACCAGGCCGCCGGTGTCGACGACCAGATAAGGAATGCTCCCGAATTTGCCGTAACCGTATTTGCGGTCGCGCGTCAGGCCGGGCAGATCCGCGACGAGCGCGTCGCGGGTCCCGGTAAGGAAATTGAAGAGCGTCGACTTGCCGACATTAGGCCGTCCGACGAGCGCGATGACCGGCAGCATTCATCCGCCGTTCGGTTGCGATTCGGGTTTGGGCTCGTCTTCCGGCTTGGGCGCGTCTTCCGGCACCGGCGCGACCTCAGCAGGTGCGGCTTCCGGCGTGGGCGCGGCTTCCGGCGTGGGCTCGACTTTCTGCTTGGGCTTGGCCGCTTTCGGCGGCGGCATCGTATCCGGCGAGGGCGCGGCCTTCTGCTCGCTCTTGAACACGACCAGCTTGCCGGAATCCGTCTGCACGAACACGCCGCCCTCCGCAGTGACTGCGGAGTTGGTGATGCGCTCGCCGTCCGTCTTCTGCCGCGCGACGATCGCGCCGGTGGTCTTGTCGAGCCAGTGCACGTAACCCTCGAAGTCGCCGACGACGAGCGCGTCGCCGTCCAACGCCGGCGCCGTGAGACCGCGGCGCTTCATCGAGTCCTGCTCCCACAGCACGGCGCCGTCGCTGCGCTTCATCGCGATCACGACGCTGTCCGAGTTCGTGAGATACAGGTTGTCGTCGTCCATCGTGAAGCCGCGATAGCTGGAAGCATCCCGCGCCCACCAGATCTGCCCGGAATCGAGCGCGAGCATCGCGACGCGACCCTGGAAGCCGACCACGAAGATGTCGTCACCGGAGACGCGCGGCGGAGCATCGATGTCGGCAAGGCGCTCGAGCTCCGTGCGGCCGTGCGGCGCATTCACGATCGCATCCCACATCACGTCGCCGTTGCGCGGATCGATCGCCAGGACTTTGCCGCTGTCGAAGCCCGCGATCACGCGATCGCCCGCGAGGATCGGCGGCGACGTCCCGCGCAGCGTGAGCCGCGGCACCTGCTCGTCGACGGCCCAGCGGGACGAACCGTCGGTAACCGAATAACCTTCGACATGTCCGTCGACGGTACGAATCACGGCGACGTCTTTCGCGATGAGCGGCCGGGCCAGCACTTCGCTACCGATGGATTTGCGCCAACGCTCTTTGCCGTCTGCAGACGAGAGCGCAATGATGTCGCCGTCGCTGGAGCCGAGCACGACCAGGCCACCGTCGACTTCCGGTCCGGCGGACAACGCCAGCTTGGTCTTGACGGTCCACAACCGCTTGCCGTTCTTGGCCGACAGCGCCATGACTTCGCCGTCGTGCGAGGCGGCGTACACGGTTCCGTCGACGACCATCGGTCGCAATGCGAGCCGCAAGTAGGCCGAATCGCCGCTCAGGCTGGCGGTCCACTCCCGGTGCACGACGCGCGTGGGTTTGATATCGACGAGCTCGGCGGGCGGATCGATTTCCTTTTCGGCGCAAGCGCCGAGCAGCAGGAATGCAACCGCACCGAGCGCCGCGAGCGCTGCGCGAACGCGATTCGCAGCGAGCATCAGGAATCTCCCTTCGCCGCTGCTGCCGGCGCTGGCTTCGCCGGCGCGGCCGGGACTTCACCGCCGACGTCGCGCAGCTTCAGCTCGACGGTCGGGCGATCGACTTGTCCCTTCGCATCCGGAGCAAGCGCCGCCGCGAACTCGGCGCGTGCGCCCTGCGCATCGCCCTTTGCGACCAGCGCGTCGCCGCGAATCTCGTGCGCCTGCGCAGCGAATGCGCCGGCCTTCTCCACGTTCAACAACTGCAGCACTTCGTCGTGCTTGCCGGTCTGGATCAACAGGCGCGCCAGCCGCAGCCGCGCGACCTGCGCCAGTTCCTCGTCGCCTGACGTGTCGACCACGGCACGCAGATGCTTCATGGCATCGTCGAACTTGCCTGCTTCCGCGTCGCGCTTGGCGAGCAGCAGGTGGCCCTGCTGGGTGTAACCGGACTTGGCATGATCGTTCGACAGATCGGTCAACAGCCGGTTGGCCTGATCGAGATCGTTGCCCGTCAGCGCCTTCTGCAGGTCGGCGTACACCTTGGCGGCCGCGCTCGCCCGCTGGTCACGATAGGTTTGCCAGTACTGATAGGCGGCCAGCAGGCCCAATCCCAGCGCGATGCCGGCGAGAATCCATTTCCAGTTCTCTTTCCACCAGTTGCGGAGCGCTTCTTCCTGATCGCGATCGGTTAAATAGTCTTCGACCATGGCAGTGTCATCTGTCAGTTGAGTTGTTAAGGACGCCTCAGCGGCCGAGCCGTGCGGCAATCTCGTCCGCAGCGCGGTCCCAGGCTATTTCGACCTGCGGCGCTTCCGCTCGCAGGGACTTGAGACCGACGACGCGGCGTTCGGTTTCCGCGTCACCCAGAATCAGCGCCAGATGCGCCCCGCTCTTGTCGGCGCGCTTCAATTGCGATTTGAAGCTGCCGCCGCCGCAGTTGGTCTCGACGCGGACCGCCGGCAGGGCGTCGCGGATGCGCTCGGCGAACGCCAGCCCCTCGGTCTCGGCCTGCGCCCCCGCGATCACGAAGTAAACGTCCGGCGCAGCAGCGGGTGTCTCGCCCCGTTGCGCGCGCAGCAGCGACACCAGGCGTTCCTCGCCCAGCGCCCAGCCGACCGCCGGGGTCGGTTCGCCACCAAGCTGTGTGACCAACCCGTCGTAGCGGCCGCCCGAACAAACGGCTCCCTGCGAGCCGAGCTCGGTGGTCAGCCACTCGAAAACGGTGTGCGTATAGTAGTCGAGCCCGCGCACCAGGCGCGGATCGAGCACGTACTTGATGCCGACCGCATCGAGATGCCGGCACAGCCCGGCGAAATGCTGACGCGACTCTTCGTCCAGGTACTCCGTGAGTACCGGCGCGCCGGCGATCACGTTCTGCAGCTCCGGATTCTTGCTGTCGAGAATGCGCAGCGGATTGCCTTCGAGGCGCCGCAGGCTGTCGGCGTCGAGCTTCGACTTATGGCCCGTGAAGTACTCGACCAGCTTTTCACGATAGACCCGCCGCGAAGCGGGCGTGCCGAGCGAATTGAGATGCAGCTCGATGCGCTCCAGCCCCAACGTGCGCAGCAGCCGCGCGCTGAGCATGATCAGCTCCGCGTCGATGTCGGGACCGGGAAAGCCGAATGCTTCGGCATCGAGCTGATAGAACTGGCGGAAGCGCCCCGCCTGCGGCCGCTCGTAACGGAACATCGGACCGGCGCACCAGACGCGCTGCCGCTGGTTGTGCAACAGGCCGTTGCTGATCATCGAGCGCACGATGCCGGCGGTCGCTTCGGGACGCAGCGTCAGGGAGTCGCCGCCCGGATCCTCGAAGGTGAACATCTCCTTCTGCACGATGTCGGTGAACTCGCCGATCGAGCGCTTGAACAGCGCCGTGTGCTCGACGATCGGCACGCGGATTTCCTGGTAGCCGTACGCGGCGAACAACTCGCGCGCGACGCCTTCGAGGCGATGCCAGCCCGCGATGTCCGCCGGCAGGACGTCGTTCATTCCACGCGGCGGCTGAATCTGCTGCTGCGTCACTCGAGCCGCTCCGCGGTTTTCAAGGAAGTATCCGGTTTCACTGAGCCATCTGCCTCGATCACAAACTTGGCGCCATCCTTCCCCGACCGGCGCGGAATCACGATCGGCCGGTCGTCGACTTGCGCGTTCACTGCCGACGCCAGCCCGATGTTCACACGCAGCGGCGGCGCACCGGCGACCGTGCGCACGCGGCCTGGCGTGCCCATGTCGAACATCAGGCGCTGGCCGGACGCGTCGTAGATTTCAGCCCACGACGGCTCGGTGAACTCGAGACGCAGACGCACGTCGCCCGCGGTCGTTCGTGGTGGCGGCGCCGACGCTGCCACCTGAGTCACCGGTGCAGGTACCTGCGCCGCGGGCTCGCTCACCGACGGTGTATCAACGTTCGGCGGCTCCTGCGCCACCGTCGGTTCAACCACTTCACTCGTCGTCGCGCTGGCGGCCTCGCGCTTCTGCAGCAGCTCGAACGCGAGCCACGCGAGCCCGGCGACGATCACAATCGCAGCCGCAATCCACAGCGGCACCTTCGACATGCGCCGTCGTTCGACGACACGCACCGGCGTCGCGAGCGTCGTCGGAATCGGCGTCGGATCGACGGGCATGCCGCCGAGCGCTTCGTAGCGCGACAACACCGTCGCCGGCGACAGCCCGAGGATCGACGCGTACTTGCGCAGGTGCCCGCGCGCGTACACCGGTGCGCCCAGCTCCTCGAAGCGATTCGCTTCGAGCGCCTCGATCACGCGTACGTCTAGATGCATCTCCTCGGCGGCGTGTTGCACCGAGTAGCCACGGCGCTCGCGCTCGGCGCGCAACATGCCACCCGGCGTGTCCGGCCCGGCTGCCGCCGCACCCGAAGCACCGCCGACGGGCTCCTTCATCCGGGATTCCGCTCGGACTCCAGCAATTCCTTGGTCTGGGCCGCCGACGGATATTCAGATTTCAGGCGCTGCGCGTAATGCTGCGCCTGTGCGTTGTTGCCCAAGCCACGCTCGATGCGCACGCCCAGCCACAGCGTGTCGGGACTCGTGCGCCCTACTTCGAGGTAGCGCTCGAGGAATGCTCGCGCCGACATGTATTCGGTCTGGCGATATTCGAGATCGGCCATCTGGAACAGGGCTTCGCCGAACTTGGGCCTCACGGCGAGCGCCTTGCGGAAGTCGTCTTCGGCGACCTTCAGGTTGCCGGAGCTGAGCGCGCAGTTGCCGGCGTTCAGGAACGCCACTTCGGGGGTCTTGTACAGCGGATCCGCAGCCGCCTCGAGCGCGATCTTCTGGCCTTTGTCGTACTTCTTCTGCTGGCACAGATAGACGGCGTAGTTGTTCTTGAACTCCGGGTTCTTCGGCTCGAGCGCGACCGCGCGCTCGTAGTGCGACTCGGCCTTGGCCTGGTCGTTGAGCCGGTTATAGAGCATGCCCGCCACGAGATGCGCGCGCCCGAAACGCGGGTTCTGCTCGACCGCGCGATCGATCTTATCCTTCGCCTGCTGCAGGTTGCCCTTGCGCAGATGCTCGACGCCGAGCTCCAGGTTGATCTCCGCGGCGCGCTCGGGCTGCGGTTTGGTCACGTTGGTGTTGCTCTGGCATCCGACCAGACCCAGGAGGCCGATGGCCACGATCGTCGCTGCACGCTTCACGGTTGCACCGCCACTGAGATGAGCTTCGAGCCCAGGCGTACGGTCGTGCGGTCGTTGACACGACCGACCAACTGGCCGCAGGCGGCGTCGATGTCGTCGCCGCGCGTGCGCCGGGTCGTCGCGATCACGCCGTTGTTGTTGAGGATCTCGCGAAACCGTTCGATCGCGGCGGCGCTGGAGCGCACGTAGCGCGTTCCCGGGAACGGATTGAACGGGATCAGATTCACCTTCGCCGGGTGGCCCTTGAGCAGCTGCGCGAGCTCGTGCGCATGCTCGGGCTTGTCATTGACGCCGTCGAGCATCACGTATTCGAACGTGATGCTGCGGGCGTTCTGTTTGTTCACGTACAGCCAGCAGGCATCCAGCAGCTCTGCGATCTTGTGCTTGCGATTGATCGGCACGAGCTGATCGCGCAGCGCGTCGTTCGGCGCGTGCAGCGAGACGGCGAGCGCGCAGTTCGTCTCTTCGGCGAGCCGCACCATCTGCGGCACGAGGCCTGAGGTGCTGACGGTGACGCGACGACGCGAAATGTCGAAGCCGACATCGTCCATCATGATCTCGGCCGCGGGCACCACGTTGCGATAGTTCGCCAGCGGCTCGCCCATACCCATGAACACGACGTTGGTGACGACGCGGTCCCCACCGGGCGTGAAACCGAGCTCGCGATTCGCGAGCCACACCTGGCCGACGATCTCTGCAACGGTCAGATTGCGATTGAATCCCTGCTGCGCGGTCGAGCAGAACGAGCAGTCCATCGCGCAGCCGACCTGGCTCGAGATGCACAGCGTGCCGCGACCGGGCTCGGGAATGAACACGGTCTCGATGCCCTGCGTGCCGTCCATCGCGAGCAGCCACTTGCGCGTCCCGTCCGCGGAGACTTGCACAGTGGTGATCGAAGGCGTCGAGACGACGGCGACTTCTTTCAACCGCTCGCGGAAGCTCTTCGCCAGATCGGTCATCTGGTCGAAGTCGGCGACACAGCGCTTGTACAGCCACTTCAGCAGCTGGCGCGCGCGGAACGGCTTCTCGCCCATTCCGATGACGAAGGCGTCCAGCTCGGCGCGCGTCAGCCCGAGCAGGTTGGTCTTCGCGGTGCTGTCGAGGCTCGCGTTCATCGCTGCAACAATCTTACCCCGTGCTCAGCGCGTACGCGGGCAGAGGTCGGCGGCAGCGAAGAAGTACGCAATCTCGGTGCGCGCGTTCTCCGCGCTGTCCGAGCCGTGCACGACGTTCTCTTCGATGCTGGTCGCGAGGTCGCCGCGGATCGTGCCCTTGTCGGCCTTCTTCGGATCGGTGGCGCCCATCAGCTCGCGGTTCTTCGCCACGGCGTTCTCGCCTTCCAGAACCTGAACGACGACCGGGCCCGAGCTCATGTAGCGGGTCAGATCCTTGAAGAACGGACGCTCGCGATGCACCGCGTAGAAGCCCTCAGCCTGGGCCAGTGTCAGCTGCATCATGCGGGCCGCGACAATCCGTAAACCCGCATCCTCAAAGCGGCGGTAGACGTTGCCGATCACGTTCTTCTGGACGCCATCGGGCTTCACAATCGAAAGGGTGCGTTCGAGCGCCATGAATCCTCGTCCTCGATCTGAGTTGAATCAATGAGTTAGGAAAGCGCGACGGCCTGGGGACGGCCGCGCGCGGCGCAGTCTACCGGGGGCGCCCCGGAGCAGCAAGAAATCGAATGGGGACGGGAAGTTAGGTCAGACGGTGAAGGACTCGCCGCAGCCGCATTCGCCCTTCACGTTGGGGTTGCGGAAGCGGAAGGCCTCGTTCAGGCCCTGCTTCACGAAGTCGACTTCGGTGCCGTCGATGTAGCCGAGGCTGGCGCGATCGACGATGACCTTGACGCCCTGATCCTCGAACACGACGTCGTCGGCGGCGATCTCGTCGGCATAGTTCACGACGTAGGCAAAACCCGAGCAGCCGGTCTTCTGGACCGACAGGCGCAGGCCCACGCCGTGGCCCCGGCGCCCGAGGAAGGAGCGGACGCGGTCGGCAGCGGCTGAAGTCAGTGAGATGGACATAGGCAGGGAAATGGCGGTCAACAGGGCTGAGTCAAGGGCGAGGGCTCATTCACATGGTGCATGAATGCATGCTCTCACCGAATGGGCCGCCAGCGAATTGTACGATCGAACCGTGACCGCGAATTGATGCATGGGTCGCATTTCACCCGCGACGCTGCCACTCCGCCGCAAGCGCACGGACAGCGTCCTCCAGGACGAGCAGCCGACCGCGCTTCTCCGGCGGGAATTCCAGCTCGTCCGCGGCCTCGCGCCAGCTCCAGCGGAGCAACTGCGCCTGCGTCGCCCCCTGCAGGCGCTCGCTCAGCAGCGAGCCGGCGGCGATGCAGTGGGGGCAACCGTAGACCTCGAAGCGCAGCGCGACGATGCGATCGTCTTTCACTCGCGCACTGAGGTCGAAACGCACGCCCTGGTCCGGATCGCCCGCGGACGCGGCAATGATGTCGGCCGCGGAAGCGAAGCGGCCCACGTTGCGTGGCCGACCGAAGTGCTCGACGACGACTGGGTTGTACGGCGCTTCGCTCATGATTTCTTCTCCGCCGCCGGTGAGTACGAACGCAGACGCGCGACTTCGCGCTTCACGGCAGCGATCGCCGTTTCGATTTGCTCCGGCGTCGTGTAGCGACCGAGACTGAAACGCAGCGAGCTCTGCGCCAGCTGATCGCTGCGACCGAGTGCACGCAGCACGTACGACGCTTCTTCCGACGCCGACGAGCATGCAGAACCAGCCGATACCGCCAGCTCGCGCAGCGCGAATTGCAGGCTCTCGCCTTCGACGCCGCGAAAGCTGATGTTGAGCAGGCCAGCCACTCGCTCGTGCGGATGACCGTTCAACTCGACATCGCCGATGCTGGAGATTCCAGCCCACAATTTGTCGCGCAGCGCGCCGATGCGCTCGACGTCCTGCTGCCGCTCGCGCTCAGCGATTTCGAACGCGAGTCCCATGCCGACGATCTGATGCGTCGCCAGAGTGCCCGAGCGAATGCCGGATTCCTGACCGCCGCCGTAGATCAGCGGCTTGAGACCGAGCGGCGGCTTGCGACGTACGTACAGCGCGCCGATACCTTTCGGTCCATAAATCTTGTGGGCCGTGAGCGAGAGCAAGTCGACGTTCATCGTCTCGACGTTCAGCGGCAGCTTGCCGGCGCTCTGCGCGGCATCGACGTGAAATGCGACGCCACGCTCGCGGCAGATCGCGCCGACTGCTGCGATGTCCTGCACGACACCGATCTCATTATTGACGTGCATGAGCGAGACCAGCTGCGTGTCCGGACGCAGCGCGGCTTGCACCTGCTCGGGCCGCACGATGCCGTCCGCTTCCGGCTTCAACCACGTGACTTCGAAGCCTTCGCGCTCCAGCTGTTTGAGCGGATCGAGCACCGCTTTGTGCTCAGTCTTGGACGAGACGAGATGTTTGCCGCGGTCGGCGTTGAAGCGTGCGACGCCGAAGATCGCGAGGTTGTCGGACTCAGTTGCGCCCGATGTCCAGACGATGCTCTGCGGCTGCGCGCCGATCGCCTTGGCGACTTGCATGCGCGCCTTCTCGACGAGACCGCGCGCGCGCCGGCCGTACTCGTGGCCAGCCGAAGAAGGATTGCCCTGCTCGCCGCTCGGGCGCAGACACTCGATCATCGCGTCGGCGACTCTGGGATCGACCGGCGTCGAGGCCGCGTAATCGAGATAAATGGTTTTTACGGTGTTCACTGCGGGGCAGAATAGTCACGTGAGTCACGTAAGTCACGAGGGTCACGTGGGGTCAGATCGTCCTTCGTGACTTACGTGACCCTCGTGACTTTCGTCACTTCGTCTTCCCGCCGGCCGGCGCCGCGCCTGCACCGCCGTCAGCACGCCGCGCAGGATGTTCATTTCGTTCTGATCGAGCAGCGCGCGATTGAACAGGCGGCGGATGCGCGCCATCAGGTGGCCGCCGCCGGTGCGATCGCGGAAGTCAATGTACTCCAGCACCTGCTCGAAGTGCTCGTACAAACGTGTCATCTCCGCCGCGCTTGCCAGCGGCACGTCGCGCGGCGGGATCTCCGGCGCGCCTGGGCGCTCGGCCAGCCACAGTTCGTAGGCGAACACCTGCACCGCCATCGCGAGATTGAGCGAGCTGTAACGCGGATCGGTCGGAATCGTCGCCAGCAGATTGCAGCGCGCGAGTTCGACGTTGGTCAGCCCGATCCGCTCCGAGCCGAACACGATCGCGGCATCGCCGGAGCGGCCGGCCTGCACGATCTGTGCGGCGCAGTCGCGCGGCTCGACCAGGTCGAACGGCAAGTGCCGCGCCCGGGCGCTGGTGCCGACGACCAGGCCGCAATCGGCGATTGCGTCGACGAACTCCTCGTGCACGCGCGCCGCTTCGAGCACGTCGTCGGCGCCCGAGGCGCGCGCCGTAGCATCTGCGTTCGGAAAGAACTTCGGCCGCACTAAATGCAGCTCGGTGAGTCCCATGTTCTTCATCGCACGCGCGACGGCACCGATGTTGCCGGGATGATTCGGGTCGACGAGAACGATGCGGATGGCCATGGCGTGGGCTGCTATTCTACGCGCCCCGGCCCATGCCATTCCCAGAATGGCCGGCCCCGCTCTTTAACCCGCTCCATGCTCTCCACGAGGCTGCCCGCATGCAACCGCTATTGAACATCGCCATTCAGGCCGCGCGCCGCGCCGGAGAGATCATCGTTCGCGGCCTGAACCGGCTGCACCGCCTCGAGGTGCGCGCCAAGGGCCAGAACGACTTCGTCAGCGAGATCGACACGGCGGCGGAGCGGGACATCATCGAGACTGTACGGCGCCGCTATCCGCAGCATGCATTTCTTGCTGAGGAAAGCGGCCAGAGCGGCGACGACAACGAATTCGTGTGGATCATCGATCCGCTCGACGGCACCACGAATTTCCTGCACGGCTATCCGCAATTCGCGGTCTCCATCGGCGTGCAGCGGCGCGGTCGCATGGAGCACGCGGTCGTCTACGACCCGATGCGGCAGGAGCTGTTCACCGCCTCTCGCGGCGAAGGCGCGCAGCTCGACGGCAAGCGCATTCGCGTCAGCCCGCACATCGGTCTGGAGCGCGCGCTCATCGGTACGGGATTTCCATATCGATCGAACTTGCAGTGGCTCGATCCCTACATGGCGATGCTGAAGGCAGTGATTCAGGAAACCGCTGGCATCCGCCGTCCGGGCTCTGCTGCGCTCGATCTGGCTTATGTCGCGGCCGGTCGCCTGGACGCATTCTGGGAGCTGGGCTTGTCGCCCTGGGATACGGCCGCGGGCATGTTGCTGATCACCGAGGCCGGCGGCATGGTCGGCCGCCTGAACGGCAGTGAATACAAGAACGAGAGCGACATCGTCGCCGGCACTCCCAAGGTCTACGCGCCGTTGTTGGAGTTGCTCGCGCCGCACATTCCCGAGAACCTGCGCTAGTGTTTGCACGGGTGCTCCGCTAGAGTGCCGCGCATCGCAGCGCCACAGTCGCCAGGCAATGGAGCCAGTACAGCCATGCTGAAGAATCTGCTCGCGGTCAAATCAATCCAAGAACTCGCTACCGAAAGCGACAAAGGCGAGCTGCGCAGATCGCTGGGCCCGACCGCGCTGACGGCAATCGGCATCGGCGGCATCATCGGCACTGGCATCTTCGTCCTCACCGGTCTCGCCGCCGCCCAGCACGCGGGCCCCGCCATCGTTTTGTCCTTCATCATCGCGGGCATCGGCTGCGTCTTCGCCGCCCTGTGCTACGCCGAGTTCGCCGCGATGATTCCCGTGTCCGGCAGCGCTTACGCGTACTCCTACGCGACGCTCGGCGAAGGCGTCGCCTGGTTCATCGGCTGGAACCTGGTGCTCGAATACTTGTTCGCAGCGTCGACCGTCTCGGTCGGCTGGTCGCGCTATCTGGTCAAGCTGCTCGAGGAGTTCGACATCAATTTCATCCCGGCGGCGCTCACTAGCGCGCCGGTGGACTACACGGTCGAGAAAGGCTTCTTCGCCACTGGCGCGATGTTCAACCTGCCGGCCGTGGTCATCGTCGCCATCGTCACCGTCATCCTGGTGCTCGGCATTCGTCAGTCATCGCTCACCAATGCGATCGTGGTTGCCATCAAGGTCGGGATCGTCGTGCTGGTGATTGGCTTCGGCGCGTTCTACATCACCGCGGACTACTGGCATCCGTTCATTCCGGAGAACACCGGCAACTGGGGTCAGTACGGCTGGAGCGGCGTCATCCGCGCCTCCGGCATCATCTTCTTCGCCTACATCGGTTTCGACGCCGTCTCGACCGCATCACAGGAAGCAAAGAATCCGCAGCG
>DATJIP010000008.1:0-36370 GCA_035493235.1 Steroidobacteraceae bacterium | reverse complement strand
GCTTACCGGCCAAGTTACCGAATATTGATGATCGTCTGCGTGATCGCGTCAGCGGTGCTGATCATCTGCGCGTTCGCCTGGAAGTTGCGCTGCGCAGTGATCATGTTCACCAGCTGCTCGGTGATGTCGACGTTCGACGCTTCGAGCGCGCCCGACTGCACCAGACCGAAACCGGAGTTGCCCGCCTGACCGCGCAACGCCTGGCCCGAGCCGAACGTCTCCGCCCAGTTCGTGTCGCCAAGCTGCTGCAAGCCCTGCGGGTTCGCGAAGTTCGCGAGCGCAACCTGGCCGAGCGCGGTCGAGCGGCCGTTGGTGAAGCGCGCCTGCACGACGCCGGTGGAGTCGATGTCGATGCCGATCAGGCGGCCGGTCGTGTAACCGTCCTGCGTGATGGCGTTGACGTTGAAAGCGCCGCCGTACTGCGTCGTGGTGCCGAAGTCGAAAGTCATATCCATCTGTGCGGCGCCGGTTGCCGGCGTGTACCCCGGGAACGTGATCGTGCCGTTCGGCGGATCGGTCAGTGCGCCAGTGCTGTCGTACTGCAGACGCGTTTGCGTGCCGACGGCGTTGCCGTCCACGTACAACTGCGTCATCCACTCGTTCGCGTTGGTGGTCTTCGTGAAGTACAGCGTCGCGGTGTGCGCAGCGCCAAGCGAATCGTAGGTCGTGAGCGAGGTCGCGTTGTTGTAGCTGTTGACGTTCGCCGGATCGAACACGGCAACCGTCGGCGGCGTCGCGTTCGCCGGAAGATTCAGCGTCACGTCGACAGCCGTGGTCGCGGCCGGCGCGCTTTCGCTGGTGACGAGCTGGATGTCAGACAACGCACCGGTGTTGAACTGCCCATTGGTGGTCGGCGGATAGGCCTGCAAACGCTGCTGTCGTGCATTCACGACGAAGCCCTGGGAGTCGACCTGGAACGCGCCAGCGCGCGTGTAAGCGAGCGCACCGCCATCGTTCAGGATGAAGAAGCCCTGCCCGCTCAGCGCGAGGTCGAGGCTGTTGTCCGTGAAGTCGATGTTGCCCTGGGTGAACTGCTGGGCGACGTTGGAGACGCGCACGCCGTTGCCGATCGCGTTGCTGCTCACGCCCTGCGGAGAGACGGAGAACAGCTCGGCGAACTCCGCGCGCGAGTTCTTGAAACCCGTGGTCGCGGTGTTGGCGATGTTGTTGGCTGTGACGGTGAGATCGGCCTGCGCCGCATTCAAACCGCTCAAGGCAAGACGAAAGGTCATTGGGGTCTCCGATTGCGTTTCGTTACATCACCCGGCGCACGTCGCTGAGCGCGCGCGCACCGAGATCTTGAGTGTTCAGGGTCAGGCCGGTGCTCGGGTCGATCGTCACGCTGGTGACGCGACTCGAGAGCAGCATCTCGAGCGATTCGGATCGGCCGCCGCCGGTGGCGATGGCTTCGAACGTGTAGTTGCCCGCGGCCGCGCGCGCGCCGTTGTCGGCAGTGCCATCCCATGAGAATTCCTGCAGACCGGTGCCAGCCGGCAGCGCTGTGTGGCGCACCAGTGTGCCGTTCGCGTCGCGAATGTTGAGCGTCAGCCCGGTCGCGCCAGCCGGCACATCGAACGCGCCGTGCACCGACCCTTCCGCCTGCAGCGTCGCACCTTCGCTCGCGACCAGGACTTCGCGGCCGATCATGGTCGAGCCGTCGAGCACCTGCGAAGAGCGCATCGAATCCGACAGAGTGCCGAACGCGTCCTGCATCTGCTGGATGCCGGTAACCGTGCTGAACTGCGCGAGTTGGCCGAGGAACTGGCTCGGATCCATCGCCTTGAACGGATCCTGGTTCTTCAGCTGCGCGAGCATCAGCTTCAGGAACTCGTTCTGGCCGAGCTGATCGCTCTTCTTCGTGCCGCTCGACGAGCCAGCGCCTGCTGCGCCCGTGCCGTTGATGATGTCTGCGATTGACATGGCTTACTTCCGATTACTGACCAAGGCGCAGCGTGGCGAGCATCATGTCCTTCGCCGTCTGCATCACTTCGACGTTGTTCTGATACGACCGCGAGGCGGAGATCATGTCGACCATCTCCTCGACCGTGTTCACGTTCGGCGCGTACACATAGCCGTTCGCATCGGCGAGCGGATTGCCCGGCTCGTAGCGCGCGGTCGGTGCCGCCTGGTTCTCGACGATGCCTTTGACGGCAACGCCGGAGCTCGCCGCGTTCTGCCCGAGGCTCGCGCGGATCGCTTCGAACAGCGGGTGCTTCGACTTGTAGACCTGGTTCGGATCGCCGCTGACGCTGTCGGCGTTGGCGAGATTGCTGGCGGTGGTGTTGAGGCGCACCGACTGCGCGCTCATGCCGGTGCCGGCGATTTCGAAGATCTTGAACGATGACATGATGGTTACTGCCCTGTGATCGCCGTCATCAACGCCCGGAACTTCGAGCTGATGAACGACAGAGTCGCCTGGTAGCGCACGGTGTTCTCGGCAAAGGCCGCTTGTTCGAGCTGGCCGTCGACCGTGTTGCCGTCGAGCGAAGGCGCGAGCGGCGTCCGGTACTTCAGTTCGGGAGCAGGGGTGCCGTCAGGAGCTGCATTGCCGATGTGGCCAGCACGCGTCGTAGCGAGATGCACACCGCCGGTCGCGTTGCTCTGTCCACTCGCAGCGGCCAATGCATTCTTGAAATCGATATCGCGGGCACGATAGCCCGGCGTATCCGCATTCGCGAGATTCGCCGCCAGCACCTCGGTGCGCTGCGAGCGCAGCTTCAGCGCCGCCGCGTGCACTCCGATGTAGTTGTCGATACTCGATGGCATGTGCCTGTCCGTCAGAAAACCGTCTGCGGAAGGACATTGCACGGGACGTGCCAGGGAGGTTGAGCAGCTATCTAGCGGGGCGGCAACGCAAATTGTTGTGAGAGGAGTCACGCGAGCGGCGGCAACAACTTGCCGCTGTGGCAATGGGCATTGCGCTGTAGGTCGGGCTTTAGCCCGACAATCCGTGCCGGAAGAAGAGTCGGGCTGAAGCCCGAGCTACGGCGCAAACCCCTGCCGCCATATATATATGTGAGCGCTGCGTGTGCTCCTCTTCACACTTTGCGAACCGGTTCGCGGCGCTGGCATTCGCCTTGCTTGATGCTCAGTGCCGTCAAAGCGATGGCGCCATCGCCCTGCAGTCGTGAAGAGAATCGGTTCGCAGCTCCTGATCCTCCTCAGCGCGTTGTTCGCGATGACGGCGTTTGCCGCGACGCAATCGCTCGACGATATCCAGTCCACGGCCGAAACGTTCGTGCGCTCGCATCTGCCTTCGAGCACTGCGAAGCAGTTCGTCACGGCATCGAGGCTCGATCCGCGGCTTCGCCTCGCGGCCTGCGATCAGCCACTGGAGGCGTTCGCACAAAACACGACGACGCTCGGCGAGCGCGTGACCGTCGGCGTGCGCTGCGCATCTGCGAATACGTGGACGCTGTACGTTCCCGTTGCAGTCGAAGTGGAAATTCCCGTGCTCGTGCTGCGTCGGGCGCTCGCGCGCCGCGCGCGTGTCGCGATCATCGATGTCGAACCGGAGACGCGTCGCATGCCGGGCAGCGCTGCGACATTCCTGCAGGACGTGACGAGCCTCCAAGGCCATCGCTTGAAGCGCTCGCTCCCCGCGGGCACTGCTTTGACCGTCGACATGCTCGTCCCCGACGTCGTGGTTCGGCGCGGGCAGCAAGTCACGCTGATCGCGGCGTCCGGCCCGGTCGAAATCCGGGCCCAGGGACACGCCCTGACCGAAGGCGGCGTCGACGACCGCATCCGGGTCCAGAACATGAGCTCGCTCAAGGTCGTGGAAGGCGTGGTCGTCAACGACAGCGTGGTCCGCGTCGGGCTCTGATCGCCCCGCCAAGAGGCATTTAACCTATTGTCATAGCGAACGTTTTCGCTCGGTGGATCCCTCAAGCGCCCATGCGGTCGCAGCCGACGGGAATCCTAAAGTTCTGAGAACTACTGCCGTTATAGGCCTCGTACGGAGTCGGGCTGGAGCCTGACCCTCACAGGAGATTGGGCCGTGACGAACAAGATCGGTGGCTATGGCAATCGCCCGGTGCAGAACGGCACCGGCAAGTCGGTATCGCGCGAACGCGATGCAGGGACCTCCGCTTCGCAGTCGGCTGAAGGCGCCAAGGCTGCAACGCCGGTCAAGATCACGGACCAGGCCCGCCAGTTGGCGGCGCTCGAGCGTGCCGTGAACGACGCACCGGTGGTCAACGAAGCGCGCGTCGCTGCGGTTCGGCAGGCGGTCGAGGAAGGCCGTTACGAAGTAGTGCCGGAGCGCATCGCCAACAAGCTGCTGCGCATGAACCAAGAGTTGGGCACGACGGAGAAGTAACGAAGTGGATCCGGGAGTCTGTCGCGAGCATCTGCAGAAGCTGCTCGTCGAAGAATCGAATGCACTGACGCAGCTGGAGAAGCTGCTCGATCACGAGCACGAGTTGCTCGTGGCCAACGACGTCGACGGTCTGGATCGCGCGGGAGAAGCGCGCCAGGTGTGCGTCGGCGAGCTGCTGCGCGTCGAAGACGAGCGCCGCTCGCTGTGCCGGATGATGAACGTTCCCACCGATGTGCAGGGGCTGGAGAGACTGCTGCGCTGGTGCGACCCGTCGAGCACGATGCAACGCCGCCTGGTTGACTGCGCCGAGCGTGCGACCCGCTGCCGCGAGCTGAATGATCGCAACGGCGCGCTGGTGACGGCGCGGTTGAAGAAGGTCGAAGGCATGCTCGACGTGCTGACCGGCCGGGCGAATCAGCCGAAGGTGTATGGGAGACAGGGAATGTTTCAGCAGCCGAAAGCCAACGCTCGCGTCCTCGCGAGCGTGTGACTAGTGGGCTGTAGGTCGGGCTTCAGCCCGACTCCGCACGGATTGTCGGGCTAAAGCCCGACCTACAGCGCCCCCATTCCCCTTAGCGCTGCTTCGATTACTTCCGCGTTCTTCTTCGACGCGGATGCGCCCTGCTCCGCGATCGCGTCGGCATGCTCGAACAGCGGCTTGAACAAGCCGAGCTTGTCGACCGGCCCTGTCAGCGTCACGCTGCCGCGGTCTGCGAACACCTTGCTCCAGCGATCGCGCACCTGATCCCAGAACTCTTTCGTGCGCTCGTAGTACTGGTCTGCCGCGGCGAAGTCCGCGTCGCGGATGCGCTCGTAACGCGCGACTCCATACTCGCGACCGACATACGGTCGTGACGCGTCGAGCTCGCGAAGCTGCGTCAGCACGCCCTTGAGATTGTTCTCTTCCTGCACCCAACCGCGGGGCACGATCGTGTGTCGATTCGTGCCGGCGAGCACCTGGTAATCGTCGCGCACGCTCCACTCGCGTCGCGGTAGCGGCCGCCATGTATCGCCGCTCTGCCAGGTGGAGAAGCTGCCGGTGTGTTCCCACTTGCCGAGGCCCGCGTAGCGCGGTGACTCGTCCACCTGATACACCGTCTGCATCCACTGCTGCGCCGACTGCGACTGCGCCAACAGGCGGCGTTCCCACCGATCATTGCCGTGATACCTGACGATGTGCGTCGGCTGATACTTCCAGTCCTGGCGCCAGTGCTTAGTGACCATCGGCTCGCTCACCTTGCCGTCGGGCTGCACGATTCGCATCTCGAGAATGTGCACGAGGCTGATGAACTCGCCTTGGTCGGTGTCGACGTAGACCTTCTCCGTGCCCCACGACTGATACGGCGCCTTCGGTTTGTCATCGCCGCCGAACGGCGTGATTTCCAGGAAATCGAACGTCACGCGATACGTGCCGGCCATCGCGAGAATCGCGCGTCGGTCGCGCTCCAGGTCGGTGATGCCCTTCTCCTGCAGTCGCTGCCACGCGGGCGATTCGCTCTTGTCGAGCATGACTGCGGGGCCTTTGGTAGTGCCACCGCGCGGCATGAGACCGCTGCCATCGAGCGGCCAGGAGAAGGTGTAGCGCGGAGGACTTACCGGCGGCGTGTCGTTCGCGAAGATCGGAGCGCAAAGAAGCACGGCGACGAGCGCCAGTGCGGAGCGGATGAAATTCAAGTCAGCACTCCGGAACGTTCACTGCGAGACCGCCGAGCGACGTCTCTTTATAAGAGTCGCGCATGTCGGCGCCGGTCCGGCGCATCGTCTCGATGACTCGATCGAGCGTCACGTGATGCGTGCCGTCGCCCATCAGCGCCAGACGCACCGCGCCCACTGCTTTCAACGCCCCGGCAGTGTTGCGCTCAATGCAGGGAATCTGCACGAGACCACGGATCGGATCGCACGTCAGGCCGAGATTGTGCTCCATGCCGATCTCAGCGGCGTTCTCGATCTGCGAGTTCGTGCCGCCTTGAGCAGCCGCCAGCCCTGCCGCTGCAATCGAGCACGCGACACCGATCTCGCCCTGACAGCCGACTTCTGCCGCGGAAATGCTGGCGTTGCGCTTGTATAGCGAGCCGATCGCTGCCGCCGTCAACAGGAAGGTGTGTCGACCTTCCACCGTGCCATTGCAGTAGCGATCGTAGAATCGCAGCACCGCCGGAACGACGCCCGCGGCGCCATTCGTCGGCGCAGTGACCACTTTGCCTCCGGCCGCATTCTCTTCGTTCACTGCGAGCGCCCACGCGCTGATCCAGTCCATCGCGATGAGCGGATCGGTAACCTTGTTCCGTTCGCGCTCCTCGAGCGTCTCGCGAACTTTTGCCGCGCGACGTTTGACGTTGAGACCACCGGGCAGGATTCCCTCCTCGCGCAGCCCGCGATCGATGCACGCGCTCATCGCTGCCCAGATGCGATCGAGTCCGGCACGAACCTCCTGCTCGCTGCGCAACGCACACTCGTTGCTCATCATGATGTCCGCGATGCGCACCTTCTCGCGCTCGGCGATCTCGAGCAGCTCTTCGGCATTCTCGAACGGGAACGGGATTGCCGGACCCGTAGCGACCGCGGCCGGCGACTGCGCTTCTGCGTCCGTCACGACGAAGCCGCCGCCGACGGAATAGAACGTACCTTCATGCACCTGCCCGTTCTGCGCGTCGTAGGCGCGCAGCGTCAGCGCGTTCGGGTGATACGGCAGACTGTCCTTGTAGTGCCAATGAATGTCGCGATCGATCCGGAATTCGATCGACTGCGAGCCGGCCAGCGAGAGTTTGCCGTGCTGCCGGACTTCCTCGATGAGTTTCGCACCAACGTCGGGGTCGAGCTGCGCCGGCATCCAACCCGCGAGACCCAGCGTCACGGCGGAATCGGTGCAGTGGCCTTTACCTGTCAGCGCGAGCGAGCCGTAAAGATCGACGGTCACGCGCGCGACCTTCGCGAGCTGGCCACGCTGCTCGACCTCGCGGACGAACCGGTACGCAGCCGTCATCGGCCCCATCGTGTGCGAGCTCGAGGGACCGATGCCGATCTTGAAGAGGTCGAAGACGCTGACGTTCAACTGCAGGCACTCCGTTGGGTCGGAGTGCGCATCATAGTCCATTCCGACCTGCAGTTTTAGAAGGCCCAGCTCTCGTAATTGGCGTAAGCGGTCTTCTGGTCCAGGTATTTCAGGCCTTTGACGCAGCGGACGATCCACCACACGGCGATCACGAAGAACAGCAGGATCCCGATCAGCACGACGGTCAGGATGCCGGCGATCACGCTGTAGAGAATGCCGATCCAGAAGATGCGGATCTGCGCGTCGTAGTGCGTACGCAGCCAGTCGGGCGACTCGTCTCTGTAGATGTAGGCCATGACCACGCCGATGATCATGGTGACGCCGGTGACTACCCCCACCAGGTACAGGACATAGATGATCTTCGCCATGTCCGGACTGCCGGTGCGCTCTGCCGAAACTTCGTTCATCGCGGACCCCCGAGGTGGTTGCAGCCCAGCGCTGCGAAGGAGGCATTGTCTGCGCTCGACCGAGGCGCAACAACTGATTTCGCCGGCGGCTGACCGCGGCTCACCGTTGACGAGTCATACCGGCGCGACTTCGAACCCGGTGTCGACGTCGCGTGCCCAGGCCAGCAATCCGCCTTCGAGGTGCGCGATATCTTCGACGCCGGCCCGACTGGCGAGCGCCGCGGCAGTCAGGCTGCGAGCACCGCTGCGACAAACGAACACGACGAGTCCCTTCGGCAGCGAGCCCATGCGAGCGGGCAGCTCACCCACAGGAATGTTCGTCGCTCCCGCCAGATGTGAGGCAGCGAACTCGCGCGGCTCGCGCACATCGACGATCGATGCGGCTGTCCCCCGCTCTTTCAGCAGTGAGCTCAGCTCTGCTGGGGTGAGCGTGCGGACACTCGCGAGTGCTTCAGCCGTGCATAACTGGGGCGCGTCCTGTGGCGCCGTGATAGTGGGATGGTCGCCGCACACTGCGCAGTCGGCGCGTCGCTTGAAAGTGAATTCGTCGAAGCGCATCGCCAGCGCGTCGTAGGTGAGTAGTCGGCCGATCAGCGGCTCGCCCGCGCCGACAATCAACTTGATGGCCTCAGTCGCCTGGATCGTGCCCATCACGCCAGGCAGCACGCCGAGCACACCCGCCTCCGCGCAATTCGGCACGAGCCCTTCGCCCGGTGGCGAGGGAAACAGGCAGCGATAACACGGCCCGCGATCGGGCACGTACGTCATCGCCTGCCCTTCGAAGCGATGAATGGCCGCCGAGACGAGCGGCTTGCGCAAGATCACGCACGCGTCGTTGGCGAGATAGCGCGTGCCGAAGCGATCCGTACCGTCGAGCACGAGGTCATAGTCCGCGAACAGCTGCAGAACGTTATTCGCGCGCAGCTCGACCTCGTGCGCGATGAGCTCGATCTGCGGATTTAGCGCGAGCAAGCGGTCCTTCGCCGCCGTCGCCTTCGGTGTGCCGACGCTCGCGGTGTCGTAGATCACCTGGCGCTGGAGATTCGACATGTCGACGACGTCGCAGTCGATGACGCCGATCGTGCCGACACCCGATGCCGCCAGGTAGAGCGTCGAGGGAGAGCCGAGCCCGCCTGCGCCGATGACGAGCACCCGCGCCGCCTTGAGCCTTTCCTGGCCCGCGACGCCGATTTCCCGCAGCACCAGGTGGCGGCTGTAGCGTTCGCGGTCGGCTGGCGTGAGCATGGCCCGCCGATTGTAGGCGAAAAAAAGGCGCCGCTACGTTCGCAGGGGTAGCGGCGCCAATTCAGACGGAAGCTGCGGCGTGAGATTTCTCAAGGTGGACGACGTTTCATCAACCTCTCGCAGGAGAACCTAACCGCCGCAGCCTCCGTGTCCCGTTACAGCTTGACGGTCATACCGACGAAGATGAAACGACCGAGGGCGTCGTACACCTGCGGATAGGTATTGCCGTTGCCCGTCGTGCCGACGCTGGCATTGATCTGCGGATCGTTGTCGAGCACGTTGTTGATGCCCAGACGCACGTTCGTCGCATCGTTGAAGTTCCAGCTGCCGAACAGATCGAAGTAGCTCTCGTGGCTGAAGTGCCGATCGATACGGTTGGCGGCTGCACCTTCCTGGTCGACCGGACCGATGTAGCGATGAGTCAGCGCCACATCCACGTTCCACGGCGTCTGCCAGCCGATGCGCAAGCGCGTCCGGAGCTCCGGATTCGCGGCCGTCGTCAGGCTGCTGACGCAAGCACCCGCGTGCAGGCCCGTGCAGTCGAACGCCGGGAAGCCCGCGCTGCCCGGATCGGTGATCAGCTCCTTCAGGAACGTGCCGGTCAGGTTGAACGCCAACGTACCCATGTTGCCGATGTCGAGGCCGGTGTAGTTGAGGTTCAGGTCGATGCCGGACGTTTCCAGACCGCCGATGTTGATGTTGCTGTCGTCGACGTTGCCCGTACCGATCCACAGCTGGCCGTTCTGATTGCGATGAATGCGGCTGCACGCGCCGGCATCGCCGAACTGGTAGCACGCATCCAGCGAGTTGGCCGCACCGAAGGTCGAGATCAGGTCTTTGACGTCGATGTCGAAGTAGTCGATCGACCCGCTCAACCCGGGCGCGAAGCGCGGCGTGAACACGATGCCGTAGGAATATGTGTTCGACGTCTCAGGCTTCAGGGACTGGTTGCCGCCTGCATTGGAGTTGTACTGGCCGGCCGGGCTGTCGAGGGCAGCACTGCGCAGCTGAGAACTCGTGAGGCCGGAGTCCAGACAGGCCTGGTCCGGAGCGGCACCCGCCTTGCCGGCGAGAGCAGCACCGCACGGATCGCCGTCCATGTCGAACAGCACGAAGCCCCGCGCCGTGAACAGCTCGACGATGTTCGGCGCACGCACCGCGCGCTGGTAGCTCGCGCGGAAGCGGACGTCTTCGAGCGGCGCGTACTCCACGCCGAACTTGTACGTGTCCGTCGTGGTGCCGGAGCTGTAATCCGAGTAGCGATACGCAGTGTCGAACGACAACTGCTCGATACCCGTCTTGCCCTGCACCAGCGGAACGCTCGCTTCCATGAACACATCGTTCACGTTGGTCGAGCCACTGATGCCGATCGTCGGACCGCCCGAACCACCGAGGAGGCCGTTGGTCAGCACGTAGTCCGTGGTGTTCTCGAGCTTGTCGCGGCGGTTCTCGACACCGAAGGCGACTTTCACGGGCTCTTCCGCCCACGGCAGCTTGGCGCCGATCGTGCCCAGGTCGCCGGTGATGACGCCGGTGATGACGTTCTGGTCGATCACGCCCGTCTGCACGGCCGGCACTTGCAGGTAAGCCAGCGCTTGCGGGGTCACGCCGCCCAGGGTGAACGGGTTGTAGGGGACGCAGTTCGGATCGGAGCCATCGAGCACCGAGGCGCAAACGATGTTGCCCGTGTTCGGATCGCGGACGGCGTGCAGAGCGTTCTGCAGATTCGGCACGACGAAGTCGTTGGTGGCAGTCTGGCTCGTGCTCACGCGCGAGAACTGCACGCTGACGTCGTAGTTCCAGCCATCGGTGATGTCGCCCTTGGACCCGAGGAGAGCGCGGAACGACGAGTTGTGGAACCCCGCCTGACGACCGCCGCCTTCGATGTTACGGCGGCCCATGTACATCGGAACGACGTTGGGATCAGCCAGGTACGGCGCGCCCGTGTCCGGGTTGATCGTCGTGCTCGCAGCCTGAGCCGCAGCACCGCAACCGATCGTCGTCGCTTGCTGCGCCGACAGGAACGGGTTATCGCAATTGATCGTGCCGAGATTGAAGAAGCTGCCGCCGGGCGCGATCTGCGCGACGGAGCGGACGTCCGTGAACATCAACTGCGTGTACACATCGGCGAACGGCGCGAGCTCGTAGTGACCCATCGCACCCAGGCTGTAGCGCGTGTCCGGACGCAGATAGAAGTTGGTCGGGCCGAAGTTGTACTGATCCGTGGCGTTGTTGAACGCACGGAAGGTATTGCCCGTAGTCGAGTCAACCGTCGAATTGAAGGAAGGCAGCGGATTGGTATCCGGAATGTCGTCGGCCGTGCCGCGCTTGCCGTCCGGACCCGCGGCTGAATTGTCGTTGCCGTTGAAGTCCGTGAACGTTCCCGGGAATGCGGTGCCGGAGCCGCCGCAGCCGAAGGAAACCGTCGGGTTTGCCGCAAGCGCGCAGGCCGAGTAGTCACGGTCGCGCTGGAGCACCGGCTGCGAATCCCGATACGACAGGTACGCAGTGATGTTGCCGCGGCCGTCTTCGGTGCTGACGCCCATCGTGATCGTGCCTTGCACACCGTTGCCGTCAGTCACGTTGTCATCCGGCAGGTTGAACTGCGACGGATTCGTTGCGTGACGAGCAGCGATCGTATCGCGCAACTGCACAGCGCCCGGGCCGCTGAAATCGTTGTTGTGCTGATACATGCTGTACTGGCCGTCGATCTGAATGCCTTCGAAATCCTTCTTCATGATGAAGTTCACGACGCCCGCGATGGCATCCGAACCGTAGACGGCGGACGCACCGCCCGTCAGGACTTCGACGCGCTCGACCAGCGCCGTCGGGATCTGATTCAAGTCAGCAGCAGCGGAATTGGGCGTCGCACCGCCGTACGGCAAGCGACGGCCGTCAACCAGCACCAGAGTGCGCGTCGAGCCGAGGCCGCGCAGATTCACTGTCGCGGTGCCGGTGGCGCCGTTCGATACCGTGCCGTTCTGTGCAGCGAAGGCCTGCGGCAGCTGGTTCACGAGATCTTCGATCTTGGTCACGCCCTGTGTGATCACGTCTTCGGCGGTCACTTGCGTGACAGGGCTCGTGGTCTCGAGATTCGGCTGCGCGATGCGCGAGCCGGTCACGACGACTTCCTGAATGGTTTGATCGGCCGCCTGTGTCGGCAGTGCGGTTCCGGCCGCTCCTGCGGCGCCGGCCAGCAGCGCGTACCTGACGGCACGCTGTAACGAACAATTCTGAGTTGCCATTGTCAGCCTCCTGGAGAAAGCGCCGCACTTCGCGCGCAGCGCCTGGGTGCAATCCACCCGAAAAACGACGTCCGATGCCGTTGCTCGTGCAACGTTGTTGGAATTCAGCATCAGAACGATCCCCGATCGAGTGTTGCGAAATAGTTAATCGTTGCAGCCGCTTCGTTGCGCACCCGGAAGGACTGGATAAGCCGAATCGGACGTGAAGATTGCGGAGCTGAACGGCTCCTGAACCGCGCCGAATATGGCTTCCAGCGTCACATTCAGATCGCCCGGAGCATGTTTGGACAGATTGGAGAAAGCACGGCTGGCACACGGCGAGACGATTCGTTGTATTCTCGGCACAGCAGCAGCTGAATGCGTGGAGGCAACAACATGAGTTCCGTAAGCGAACCCGTCCTCAAAAACGCCACTGCATCGGACGGCCACTCGACCGTCACCGTCGCAATCAACTCGTTTCAACCCGGCCTCACGCAGATCCCCGCGTTGCCTTACGCGATCGTCTGCATGCACCTCGGGCCTTCAGTGGAAGTCACGTGCTCGCGCGGCGGACGGCTGCGCCACGGCCGTGAAGTCGCGGGCGACCTCGACATCATTCCGGCGCGCACGCCGTCTGCGTGGGAGACCAAGCAAGGCGGCACGACGCTGATCATGCGAGTGCCCGACACGCTGCTGAAGTCAGTCGCCGCGGAGCTCGAAGTGAATCCCGGCAGCATCGAGATCGCCGATCGCTTTCAGTTGCGCGATCCGGTGATCGAGCACATCGCGTGGGCGCTGAAGGCCGACGTCGATGCCGGCAGCATCAGCGGCCGGCTGTTCCGTGAGAGTCTCGGCAAAGCGCTCGCGGCGCGGCTGCTACAGCGTCACAACCAGCGTTCGCTGCCGATGCGCGAAGTCCCGGGCGGCTTCGGCTCGTGGAAGTTGAAGCAGGTGATCTCTTACATCGAAGACAATCTCGAGAGCGAGCTGTCGCTCGCGGAGATCGCCTCGGTGGCTGGCGTCAGCGTGTCGCACTTGAAGACGCTGTTCAGACAGTCGACCGGCATGCCCGTGCATCAGTACGTGCTGCGTCGACGCGTCGAGCGCGCGAAGCTGCTGTTGCAGGATCGGAGCTTGTCGATTGCGCAGGTGGCGTTCGCGGCGGGATTCGCGCACCAGAGTCACCTGGCGCGGCACATGCGCAAGATTCTTGGCTGCACGCCTGCAGTGGTGCGCCAGGAACTGATGAGCCACATGCAGTGAAGAGTCAGGCTAAAGCCTGACTCAGGCGGTTTTCTCTTCGCTCACCGCCAACTCGCGGCTCATCTCCTGCCGCATCAGAAATTTCTGGATCTTCCCGGTCACCGTCATCGGGAACTCGTGCACGAAGCGAATGTGCGTCGGCACCTTGAAGTGCGCGATCTGCTCCTTGCAGAACGTGCGAATCGCCTCCGCATCGCTGCGCTCGCCCGCCTTCAACTTGATCCACGCACAGACCACTTCGCCGTAGCGACGATCCGGTATCCCGAAAACCTGCACGTCCTGGATCTTCGGGTGGCGATACAGAAACTCCTCGATCTCGCGCGGTGAAATGTTCTCGCCGCCGCGGATGATCAGGTCCTTCACGCGACCGACGATGTTGCAGTACCCGATCGCGTCGAGCGTCGCCAAGTCGCCGGTGTGCATCCAGCCTTGCGGGTCAATCGCCTGCCTGGTCTTGTCTTCATCGTCCCAGTAGCCGT
Organism: Steroidobacteraceae bacterium; assembly: GCA_035493235.1. GTDB lineage: Bacteria > Pseudomonadota > Gammaproteobacteria > Steroidobacterales > Steroidobacteraceae > Steroidobacter. Next base: position 22,379 of record DATJIP010000008.1, on the reverse strand, counting down.
GCATCACGCTGTAGCCGCGCGTCAGCAACTCGCCCCGCTCGCCGCGCGGCGTCACGCGACCTTCGGGATCCACGATCTTCACTTCGAGATGCGGAAGAATCGCGCCGACCGTCGAAACTCGTTGCTCGATCGTGTCATCGCGGCCGCTCTGGAAGCTGACCGGGCTGGTCTCCGTCATGCCGTACGCGATCGTGACTTCCTTCATATGCATGTCGGAAATCACGCGCTTCATCACTTCGACCGGGCACGGCGCACCCGCCATCACACCGGTCCGCAGCGTGCGCAAGTCGTAGCGCTTGAATTCCGGATGTTCCAGCTCGGCGATGAACATCGTCGGCACGCCGAACAACGCCGTGCAGCGCTCCGCCTCGCACGCTTCCAACACGCTCTTCGGCTCGAAAGCCTCGCCCGGAAAAACCATCGCCGCGCCATGCGTCGCGCAGCCGAGCACGCCCATCACCATGCCGAAGCAGTGATACAGGGGCACGGGAATGCACAGTCGATCGTTCTCGGTGAACGACATGCGACGTGCGACGAAGTAGCCGTTGTTGACGATATTGTGATGAGACAGCGTCGCGCCCTTCGGCAGACCCGTCGTGCCGCTGGTGAACTGAATGTTGATCGCGTCCTCGGGCTGCAGCTGCGTGCGCAGCTCGCGCACACGGGCGAGATCTTCGGCGGTGCCGGACGATGCAACATCGGCATAGCGGAGGAAGCCCGCGCGCGGGGCGTCGTCCGTCAGGATCGCGGCGCGCAGCTGCGGCACCTTCGAGCGGATCTGGTCGAGCATCGCGGCGTAGTCGCTGGTCTTGAAGCTCGGCGCGAGCACCAGCGCCTTGCAGCCGACTTTGTTGAGCGCGTACTCGAGCTCGGAAGTTCGATAGGCGGGGTTGATCGTGACGAGAATCAGGCCGGCCTTCGCACTCGCGAACTGGGTGACGATCCACTCGTAGCGATTCGGTGCCCAGATGCCGACGCGATCGCCGGGTGCGAGCCCCAGGTGGAGCAAGCCAGCTGCGAGCCGGTCCGCGGCTTCGTCGAGCTCGCGATAGGTCCAGCGGATGTTCTGATGCCGGACAATGAGCGCCTCGCGCTCGCCCCAACGCGCCGCTGCGTCTTCCAACATGGCCCCGACCGTCTTGTACAGCAGCGGCTCAGTGCCGACGCCGCACACATAGCTCAGGTTCGTCATTGCGTTACTCCGTTCCCCGGTCAATGATTGCGCCGCCTGTATGCCTATCGAATCGAATCCGGGCTAACGAGAACGACAGTATGCCGAATTCTTTGCACTTCTCCCGCCGCACCGTCCTCGCGGGCATCGCTGCCGCGGCTGGCGCTTCGACAGTGAAGTCGCTGGCCGCCGAACGCGAACAAGGCGGGTCCGCAGTGCAAGCCGGCCGTCGCGACGTCATCGTCGTCGGCGCCGGCGTGTTCGGCGCCTGGACCGCCTGGCACCTGCTCAAACTCGGCCGCAAAGTGCTGCTGCTCGATGCCTGGGGCCCGGCCCACGCCCGCGCTTCCTCGGGCGGCGAATCGCGCATGTCCCGCACCGTGTACGGCCGCGACGAAATCTACACGCGCTTCGCCTGGGAATCATTGGACGAATGGCGGTGGCTATCGAGCCGCTCGGGCCTGCCCATCTTCCATCCTGCGGGGGTTGTATTTTTCTTCGGGCGTCGCGAGGACTACGCAACGCAGGCGATCGAGGTGCACAAGCGGATGGGAATTCCGCTGGAAGTGCTCGAGCGCGCGGACCTGGCGAAACGGTTTCCGCAGGTGGGACTGGAAGGCGTCGAGTTTGGTCTGTTCGAACGCGAGCGCGGTGTGCTGATGGCGCGGCGCGCGGTGCAGACGTTGGTGCAGGAGTTCGTCGCGGCGGGCGGAGAATATCGTCAGGCTGCGATTCTGCCGCCGAATCCGGATGCGTCGTTCGATTCGATCCGTACCACCAATGGTGAATCGCTGAGCGCGTCGCGGTTCGTGTTCGCGTGCGGGCCATGGCTGCCGAAGGTATTTCCGCAAATACTCGGCCAGCGGATTTTTCCGACGCGGCAGGAAGTGTTCTTCTTTGCGCCGCCGGCGGGAGATCCGAGCTTCGAGCCAGCGCATCTGCCCGGCTGGGCCGACTTCAATGACGGCGACATCTTTTATGGGATGCCGGATCTCGAGTCGCGCGGGTTCAAGGTCGCGCACGATCAGCATGGCCCAGCCATTGATCCCGACGTCGGCGATCGCACGCCGACTCCGCAGCTCATCGCCGCTGCGCGGGCGTATATGCAGCGACGCTTCCCAGCGATGGCCGACCGGCCGCTGGTCGAAGCACGCGTGTGTCAGTACGAGAACAGTTCGAACGGCGATCTCCTGATCGATCGGCATCCGCAGTTCGAGAATGTGGTGCTCGTGGGTGCGGGATCAGGGCATGGGTTCAAGCATGGACCGGCGGTCGGGCGTTACACGGCGGCGTTGGTGACCGGCAGTAGTAAGAGTGTGGAGGTGAGGTTTAGCCTGGGGAGCAAGACGGAGAAGCAGAGACGGGACGTGCATTAGCCCCTCTTGCGGTCCTGGTGCCAGCCCGCGAGGGTGCTCCAGGACGCCTGTAACTCGCCCGCGGCTCTGCGCCTATCTCGTCATGTTTCACTCAATGCAGGAATCGGCGCGCTCGGGCGCGTCAGCGTCAGCGCCCCGCGAGCATGTAAGGCCGGCGTCTGCAGACTCATCGTGAGCGCCAACCCGCCGCGGAAGTTCACGACGATCTGATCGGCAGCGCGGGCCACGTCGTTGACTGCGCGCCCGACGATCGAAGCAAGGGCAATGCGACCGGCCGGGGAATTCGTGAGCAACTGACCGTCGAGCTCAACGGCATTGTTCAGTGTCAGGACGAGCCCGCCGTGAAGGCGCACCTGAACGTAGTCGTGAATCAGGTCGGCCTCGCGGACGACTCTGTTGATCAGCTCGTCGAGCTGCTGCAGGTGTCGAACAGCCGGAGTGACGGTCATGGCCTCATTCGTTCGTCGCGACGAATTTGCGCTGCTCTCGGTCCTTCTTCACTTCGTCGCCGCGAAACACGCGGCCGTTCATCACGACGTACGCGCCGGCCGGCAAGGACTGAACAGCCGCGAACGCCATACCTATATTGAAGGTCGCATCGCTGTCGCTGAAGCGTGCCGGCGACAGGGCGCCGGTCAGGACGATGGTCTTGCCGGGGATGGCGGCGAGCACAGCCGCCGAGTCGGTCATTGTGTCGGTACCGTGCGTGATGACGACCCGCCGCTCACCGAGCGCCGCAACAGTTTCCTTCAACCGCTGCCGGTCCTCGTCGGTCAGCTCCAGGCTGTCCTTCCGTAGCAACTCGACGATCCGGTAGGGATGGGTGACATTGGCCCCGTCCAGCACCTTCTTCACGACCGGCTCGCCGATCTGATACTGGCTCAACGCATCGAAGTAGGCTTTGTCGATCGTGCCGCCGGTGGTCACGATCACGATGGGCTCGGGTCCTTGCATGCCGGCAACGATACACGAGGCCGACGCGGCTGACGAAAGTCAGCGGCGCGGGCCCGACGCCTGGACAATACCTCCGCCGTGACAACGAGCGTAGAGTCCGCGCCTTGCCCCGAACCCGATTCACGCAATTTTCACGACATCTCGAACCTCAGGCTCACGACCCCGCCGTATAAAACGACGCCGGGCATCAATTCTCAAAGCCCCAGGGAGATCGACTATGCGCCACCGCTCGTTGTGCTTCGCTGCACTCGTGCTGGGTCTGGCAACGGCCCCGTTGCACGCCCAAGTCCCCGTCCACAAACACTATCAACCCACCGATCAACAGTTCGATACGCCTGCCGAATCCGGCGCCCGCGCGCCGCGGCTGCAGAATGTCGGCAAGCATGTGTTCCCCGTCACGACTCAGTCTCAGCAGGCCCAGCTCTTCATGAACCAGGGCCTCAACCTGGCTTATGGCTTCAATCATGCCGAGGCTGGCCGTGCGTTCGCAGAAGCGGCCCGCCTGGATCCGAATCTCGCGATGGCCCACTGGGGCATGGCGCTGGTGCTCGGTCCGAACATCAACGCGCCGATGGCACCCGAGGAAGAGCCGAAGGCACTCGACCATCTGAAGCAGGCGCAGGCGCTGAAGTCGAAGGCGTCGCAGCGCGAGCGCGATTTCATCGATGCACTGGCGGCCCGCTACACCGGCAACCACGAGAATCGCGTCGCGGCCGATCAGGCCTATGCGGGCGCGATGCGAGCGCTGGTTCAGAAGTATCCGGACGACGTGGATGCGAACACGCTGTATGCCGAGTCGCTGATGGATCTCAGCCCTTGGAATTACTGGTCGCGTGCGGGCGTGCCTTATGAGCGCACCGCCGACATCACGGCAGCGCTCGAGAGGGCGATGAAGAAAGAGCCGGATCACACCGGTGCGCTGCATTTGTGGATCCACTTGTGGGAAGCAAGCAATACGCCGGAGCGTGCTGAGGCTGCGGCTGATCGTCTGCTGCCGCTCGCCCCTGCTGCTGGTCACCTGGTCCACATGCCGGGGCATCTGTTCCAGCGTGTCGGCCGCTACAACGATGCGGTGAAGGCGAACCAGCTCGCGGTCGTTGCTGACGAGGACTACATCTCGCAGTGCCGGGCGCAGGGCCTGTATCCGATGGCCTACTACCCGCACAACATCCACTTCCTGTGGTTCGCGGCGACGATGGCTGGCGAGAGCAAGCTCGCGATCGACGCGGCGGACAAGACGAGCAAGTCGATTCCAGTCGAGGCGTTGAAGGACGTGCCGCTGCTGCAGACGTTCCTCCTCGCACACGACTACTCGCTGGTGCGCTTCGGTAAGTGGGATGAAATCCTGGCGTTGCCGGCGCCGCGGGCTGACACGTTGTTCACGCGTGCCACTCGCAGCTACGCTCGCGGCATGGCGTTCATTCGCAAGAAAGACTTCGCGGCGGCGACCAAGGAGATCGACACGGTCAAGAAGATCGCGGGCGATCCGAAGCTGATTGCGGCGCCGACGTCGATGTCGCTGAATCTTGCGGACTCGGTGCTGCGAGTTGCGATTGAAGTGCTCGACGGCGAGTTCGCGGCCGCACAGGGCAACTACGACACTGCGATCGCGCATCTCGACCGCGCTGTGCGCTATGAAGACGCGTTGATCTACACCGAGCCGGACGATTGGCATCAGCCCGTGCGCCACAACCTCGGCGCCGTGCTGTTGCAGGCGGATCGGCCGGTCGAAGCCGAGAGCGTCTACTGGGACGATCTGCGTCGTCATCCGAAGAACGGCTGGTCGCTGTTCGGTCTTGCTCAGTCGCTGCGCGCGCAGAACAAGATGGACGAGGCCAAACACATCGAAGCCGACTTCAAGAAGGCTTGGGCGGATGCCGACGTGCAGCTGACCGCGTCGCGGTTCTGATGCAACGCCAACGTCATTGGCTGGCCGTGATCGCGCTGTTCGGCGCGGTCACGGCCGCTCACGCAGATGGACCGGTCGGCTATCGACCGAAGTCGCACGGCGCGGCCGTCTCCGAACAGGGCGCGATCGACGCGTACACCGCCGGTTACGCGTCGATCCTTCGCGCCGAGCATGCGGAGAATCTCGCTGCAGCTTCATCGAACGAGGCTGAACGCAAGGCTGCGTTACAGGCTGCACAGGAAGCGTATCGCGCGTCGCTGCCGCACTTCACGCAGGCGACGCGTCTCGACAGCTCGATGCACGAGGCCTACACGTATCTCGGGTATGCCAATCGCAAGCTGGGACGCTACGACGAATCGCTGAAAGCGTACGACCAGGCGCTGAAGATCGAGCCCAACACGCCGTATGCAATCGAGTATCAGGGAGAGGCGTTCCTGGCGCTGAATCGAATCGACGAGGCGCAATTCAGCTTCCTGCGTCTCTACGCCATCGCTCCCGATCACGCCGCGAACCTGCTCCGCGCCATGCACGCGTGGGTCGAAGCGAACAAGGAAAAGCCGCCAGCGGGCATCGACGTGTCAGCACTGGCGGCTTGGGTCGCGGACCGGGCCGCGGGTTTGAAGATGGTGCCGGGGGAAGAATGGAGACCATAACTCAGCAGCGCAGCAATCAACGAAAATTGCTGCGCCGTGCAGTTATGAGCCGCTTTCTTCCCCCGGCACCGATCTAGCTCTTCTTCCAGCCGATCCAGCCTGGGCCGTGTACGACCTGGCCGGGTTTCGCGCCGGTGTGTTCGCCATCGCGCAGAACCTGCGTGCCGTTGACGAAGACGTCTTTGACGCCGACGGCGTATTGGAACGGCTTGTCGAACGTCGCAAGGTCGTTGATCTTCGCCGGATCGAACACGACGATGTCGGCAAAGCAGCCTTTGTCCAGGCAGCCACGATCCTTGAGTTTGAAGCTCTCAGCAGGCTGACGCGTCAGGCGCCGGATCGCGTCCTGTAGCGTCGTCACCTTCTGATCGCGCACGTAGCGGCCGAGGAAGCGCGCGAACGTGCCGTAAGCGCGCGGATGCGGGTTGCTCAGCAGGAACGGACCTTCCGGCGCCGAGGCCTCAGCATCCGAACCGATGTTCACCCACGGCTGCGACAGGCCGAGCTTCACGTTCTCTTCCGACATCAGGAAGTACGCCGTGCCCACGCGAGTGTGATCTTCGATCACCAGATCGATCGCCGCGTCTTCCGGCGACACGCCACGCATCTTGGCAACTTCGGCGAGCGTCTTGCCGGTGAGCGGCTTGAGCTTGTCGGTCTTGAAGCCGATCAGTAGCACGCGATCCGCTGAACCGGCGGCGAGCAGCAGGCTTTCCCACTTCGCATTCGGATCGCGCATCTCAGCAACGACCTTCTTGCGCACGTCGGGCTTCTTGAGCTGCGCGACCCAGCCATCGATGCCGCCCTGCTGCACCCACGGCGGCATCGCGGCGTCGAGGCCGGTCGCGCCGGCGGTGTAGGCATACATGTCCGCTGTGATCGGCAGCCCTTCCTTGCGTGCAGCCTCGATCTTCGCGATCGCCTGCTGCATCTTGGGCCAGTTCTTCTGCCCCGCCGCCTTGAGGTGATACGCCTGCGCGTGCACCTTCGCTTCGCGCGAGATCTTGATCAGCTCATCTAGCGCTTCGAGAAAGCGATCGCCCTCGCTGCGCATGTGCGAGATGTAACCACCGCCGAACTCGCTCGCAGCCTTGCACATCGCGATCAGCTCATCGGTCTTCGCATACGACGCGGGCGCGTAGATCAGCGAGCTGCCGACGCCGAGCGCGCCTTCGCGCATCGCCTGGCGCACCAGATCCTGCATCTGCTTGAGCTGCGCCGGCGTGGGCGCGACGTCGTCGAACCCGACCACGTTCTCGCGCACCGTGGTGGCACCGATGAACGACGCGACGTTCGGTGTCACGCCCTTCTTCACCAGGAAGTCGAGGTACTCTCCGAGCGTCTTCCAGGTGACGTCGTAATGGATGTCGCCCTGCGTCTTGATCATCTCCTCGCGGACGCGGTCGTTGACCGGGCCCATCGAGTTGCCTTCGCCGAAGATCTCGAGCGTGACGCCCTGCTTGAGCTCGCTCATGCCGCGTCCGTCGTAGATCAGCGATTCGACCGACCAGGAGAGCGTGTTGATGAAGCCTGGTGCGACCGCGAGTCCATTCGCGTTCACTTCTTTATCAGCGGTGTAGTCCTGCAGCTTGCCGCTGGCGACCACGCGACCGGCTTTGACCGCGACGTCGCCGCGCACCGGATCTTTCCCAGTGCCGTCGTAGATCACGCCATTGCGGATGATGAGATCGACGCGCTCGGCGGCCTGCACCCCACCGGCGAGCGCCGCGAACAATACAAGACCAAGGAGCCGCGATCGCGGCAGCAAACCAGTGCGCACTCTTCCCCCTTTCGCTCAGCGTCTTCGGGTTGGAGCGCGCACTTTATCTGAAAAACTTACGCTGCGGCCTTCTCCAGCGCCTTGTCGATCAGCGCCACGAGGTCCGCCTTGCGCGGCAGGCCGACCTTCTGGGTGAAAACTTCGCCGTTCTTGAACAAAACCACCGTCGGCACGGCGCGGACGCCCAGCCGGTACACCGTTTGCTGGTTGTCCTCGATGTCGACCGTCGCGACGGTCAGCCGGCCCGAATACTCGTTGGCAATGTCGTCGACCATCGGCTTCATCGCCTTGCACGGACCGCACCACTCGGCTTCGAACTTCACGAGCACTGGGTTGGCCGCTGCCAGCACCTGCTCGGCGAACGTGGCATCGGTCACAGGAATCAACTTGCTATCGCTCATCGAACCCTCCGGGGTTTGCAACGGCTACAAAGGTGCCTGGGGAGCGAGCAATCGGCAATCGAACTTCGAAATGATGTCCATCGAAGCTGTCGATGGGAGGTCCATCGAAACTGTCGATGGTGCTACAGTCCTTCGGTGAACATTTGCCGTGCCGACAAGGTCTTGCTGGCGGGCGGTGCGGCGCTGCTGGGTTCGTCGGCGCTGCTGACCGCGACGCCGCTCGCGATCGGCGCCTCCGCGGCGTTCCTTGCCGTGCTCACCGACGGCATCTTCCGACCCTCCTCCAGCGTCCTCTATCCAACGATTTCGCACGGTCCGCGCGATCGCCCACGCGTCGCGCTGACGTTCGATGACGGTCCCGATCCCGAAGTCACGCCTGCGATCCTGGATACGCTCGAAGCCGCCGGCGCGCGCGCGACATTCTTCGTCATCGGCCGGCACCTGGAGCGACATCGACACATCGCTGCTCGTGCACTGAGCGAAGGCCACGAGCTCGGCAATCACTCGTGGATGCACTCGTACCTCCAGAATTTCTATCGCACCGACCAGCAGCAGTCGGATGTCGAGCGCAGCACGAGACTGATCCAGGAATTGTCGGGCTCGCATGCCGAACCGCTCTATCGACCGCCAGTTGGACTGAAGAGCCCACCGCTTGCACGCGTCGCGCACGCGCGCAAATTGAAAGTCATCGCGTGGTCGCTGCACAGTCGCGACACGATGGCGCGCGATGCAGATGCAACGGCCGCTCGTGTGCTATCGCGCATCGCACCTGGCGACATCGTGCTCATGCACGACGGTCACGAACGTGATGGCAAGCATCGAAGACTTGCTGCAGCGGCGCTGCCTCTCATCCTGCGCGGTTTGCGCGAGCGCGGACTCGCTTCGGTCACGGTTTCCGAGCTGCTGCGCGTGTAGCAACTCTGCGGCGTGCCCTAAGGCAATGCCCGACAAGCGGGAACGAATCGCGGCTCCCGCGCCTTGACTCATGTACCCCATCGATTTTCTGCACGAAGGAGGCACACAGATGTTTGCATCCCGGCGAAGGCCGTTCTTCTGGCGTCAGCGCCCCACTCAGTACAGCATCGTCGCGCTGGCAGGCATTGCAGCCGCGACTGCGATTGCTACGGCTGCAGCGGTTTACTACTTGGATCCTGAGTCTGGTCAACGCCGCCGCGCATTGCTGCGCGATCGGGCGCTCAGCGCCAGTCAACGCGGACGCGAAATCGCGGCCAAGGTAGGAACCAGAGCGCGACAACGGGCAACAGCGGTTTACGAGCGTTCCAAATCGGAGGCAGAGACCGCCTCCGTACGCGCTGCAGAGATCTGGCCGAGCGGCTAGCGGGCCGCTTTCTCCTGCTCGCGCGCGCCGGCAAGGATTCCTCGCAGCGCGTAGTTGCCTTCGTGGCAAGCGTATTCGTAGATCGCATCGTCCGTGCGATGGAACGGCATCTCGCCGGTAAATGAATGCGTGAAGGCCTGTGGGTCTTCGACAGTGAAGCGATAGTGGATCTTGTCCGGCGCGACGCGCGTGAATCGCTCGATGACTCGGGCGTCGCGAGTCGCGCCGCGAAAGCTCTCGTGATCGGTGAAGTTCGTAGTCTCGACGACCAGCGTTTCGCCTTCCCAGTGGCCGACGGAATCGCCCATCCACTTGCGGACGTTGCTCGCGACATGCGTGCCGCCGAGTCGCACGATGCGTGCGTCGTGCACCATCTCGACCAGGATCATCACCGCATCCTTGCTCTGCACGATCTGGTAATGATTGTTGTAGAGCACCGGCATCATCGGCGGGCCGGATGCTGAGCCGAATGCCAACAGGCAGCGCTCGCCGAGCGGCCGCGCTTCCGGTCCATCGAAACTCTGACGGCGCGGCGCCAGGTACTGCTTCCGCTCCTCAGTAAGCGGCGGAATCTTGCCGTCCGGCGGATCGATCAGCAGCGACGTGCGCTTCTCGCCGTCGATTGTCACGACCTGCGAGCCGCGATCGAGCCAGAAGTTGTTGTAGCCGCAGCCGCGGCCGAAATCCTTGCAGTCGCCCGGCAGCTGCTGCTGCAGATCCGTCGGCTTTGCGGAGTTGCTGACGAGCGAGGCTTCGGCACCTTCGAGCTTCGAGGCCTCCTCCGCCGTCAACGCACGACGACCGCCGTACTCAGCGGGCCGCTCCAACGGAGTGATCGTCGCGCTGGTCCACATTCCCTGCAGATCCGGTTGACCATCTGCTGTGCGCGGCGCACGCCAATGCGGCTGTTGAGCAGCGGCGGTGGCACAGACGAAGACGCAAAGGACGGCGATCTGCGTTCTCATTAGAACGCGTACTTTACACCCACTCGCAGCGTGCGCGGTTCCTCTGCACGGCTGACTCGCCCTTCGACCTGCTCGCCTGGCGGATCGAGGCCCGCTACGTTTGCACCGTAGAAATAGACGATGTCCTTGCCGTCGGCATCGAGGATGTTGAGCACTTCGGCGTACACGGTGACGCGGCCCGGTTTCCACGCGGCACGCAAGTTCACGCCCGTCTCGGCGTCGGCGCGCTGTGAGTTGTCTTCGATCAACGGATACTTGCCGAGATAGCGCACGCGCACGCTGGCTTCCCACAGATCGCGCACCAGCGACACACCGAACTCGCCTGCGTTCTCGACTGCGCCTGGGACGTAACTGCCATCCGGGCCGTCGACGTAGCGCGCGCGGCTGCCGGTCCACACAGCATCGAGCGCGACCCACGACAGCGGCCGCCAGAACGCCACGACTTCATAGCCGCGTCGATCGGTAGCGGGACCGGGCTCGACGGAGTTCGAATCACCGACGAAATGCAGCTCGCTGTCGAGCGACAGCCACCAGTAGGTCGTCGTGATGTTGAACGTTCCGAACTCGAAGCGTGCACCGACCTCCTCGCCTTCGCCTTTGCTCAGTCCCTGCACCGGCGTCGTCGTGTTCACGACGCCGCGCGCATCGTTCGAGTGGAAGCCGCGGCCCCAGTTTGCGTAGACCTCGATATTCGGATTGATGCGATACGCCGCCGCGATCTTCGGCGACACCGCGCTGTCGCCCTTCGAGCCTTCATCGACACCCGGCATGCGCGCGCGAACATCGAAATCGAAATAGTCGGCACGCAGACCCGCGGTCACGCGCATGTGATCGATCGGCTCCCATTGCGCTTCCGAATACGCACCGACCGAGCTTTCGTTCACGGAGACGCGGCTGATGTCTTCGAGCACCTGACCCGCATCGGTGTGCTGCAAACCCACGTTGCCAATATCGTCGTAGCGAGTCTCGACACCTGCAGTCAGCGAGAGCGTGTCACTGAGCCGCATCTCGCGCTGGTAACGTCCGCCGCCAATCCAGCGACGATCGAACTGGTTGATCTGAAAGTCGTACGTCGCATTCGACAACATGTGCCAGTCGTAATACTGCGCCCACAACGACGCGCGCCAGCCATCGCCGAGCAAGCGCGCCGCGCCGATCCAGCGCAGCGTCTCGCCGACCGCGGTCGGATCCAGCGCGCAGAACGCGTCTTCACACACACTGGTGCCGATCGCGCGCTCGGGAATCTGCTCGGTCGGTCGCCATTCCGCGTGATAGCCGGACAGGCTGAGCTCCAGCGTGTTCGCGCCGAGCGGCCGCTCGTACTTCGCCCATAGCGACTGATGCTGCAGATTTTCCGGCAGCTCCCAGGGCCCGTCGTACGTTTTCCATTGCGCGACGCCCGTCAGCTTGCCTGCGCCGACGTCCACCGATGTGCCGCCAGCAATGCGTCGCCAGCCATAGGCGCCGTCTTCGAACGCGACGAACGGCTTGACGTCGCGGATCGTCGTCATGAACGACGAGCCGGCCATCGAGAAGTCGCCGATGTCGGCGCGATAGGTGCCTTTGCGGTAGTCGATGCGATCGATGACTTCGGGGATCAGGCCGTTGACGTCGAGGTAGCCCTGGCCGTGTCCGTGCGTGCGCATGTTCATCGGCACGTCGTCGATGACGGTGGTGAAGTCGGTGCCGTGATCGAGGTTGAAGCCGCGTAGAAAATACTGATTCGCCTTACCCGACCCGGAGTGCTGGACCGCGATCAGGCCGGGCACGGCTTCCAGCAACTCGGCCACCCGCAGCAGCGGTCGGACGGACAGGTCGGCGCCGCCGACTGCGCCCTCGCTGGCCGCATCGGCCTTGCCGATCATCGCCTCGCCGCGAGCGAAGACGACGACTTCTTCGAGCACTTCGCCGGCCACTGCCGGGGTGCAGGCCAGCAACGCCGGCACGCAAGCGAACAGGTATCTGACTGACTTCATGGGTGAACTGTATTCACCCCGTGCGCGCCAGCCAGTTATTCACCGTTAGTCACATTGCATTAACGGGTTAACGCTGACTCTTCTTAACCCAATCGCGCACGCGCACCTCGACGATGTCGAGCGGCAACGGCCCGCCGAGCAGCAACGTGTCGTGAAACTGGCGGATATCGAAGCGCTCGCCGAGTGCTTGCTCCGCCTCGCTGCGCAACTGGCGGAAGCGCAACTCGCCCACCTTGTATGCGAGCGCCTGGCCCGGCCACGAGATGTAGCGCTCCAGCTCCGTCTGGATGTTGTGCTCGGACAGCGCGGAATTGTCGGTGAAGCAGCGCCGCGCCTGTTCGATGTCCCAGCCGAGCCAGTGAATGCCGGTGTCGGCAACCAACCGACAGGCGCGCCACATCTCATATGAATAGCGCCCGAAGAGCTCATAGGGATCGCGATACATGCCCATCTCTTCGCCCAGGAACTCCGAATACAGTCCCCAGCCTTCGGTGAAGGCAGTCACGCTGATGTTCCGGCGGAAGTACGGCAGGTTGCTGAGCTCCTGCGAGAGCGCGATCTGCAAATGATGACCCGGCACCGCCTCGTGCAACGTCAGCGCCGGCAGCTCGTAAAGGCTGCGTTGGTCGAGGTGCGACGTGTTCACCATGTAGCCGCCGGCCTGACCCATCTGCATGCTGCCCGGCCAGTAGCGACCCGTCGTGTAACCCTCTGCCATCTCGGCAGGCACCGGGCGTACGCCATAGGTCAATCGCGGCAACGTGCCGAACAGGCGTGGTAGCTGGTCGTCCGAACGTTTGGCGATCTCGCTCGCTTTCTCCAGGAGCTCGGTCGCGGTGCGCGGATAGAAGCGCGAGTCGGTGCGGAGCATCTTCTGGAATTCGGCGAAGCTGCCCTTGAAGCCGGTTTGCGCGATCGCTTTCTCCATCAGCCCACGGATGCGCCCGACCTCGTCCTCGCCGAGCTTGTGGATCTGATCCGGCGTCATCTCCGTCGTCGTGTGCTGGTGCACCAGGAATCGATAACTCGCCTCGCCGTTCGGCGTCGTCCGCCATGCAAGCTTCGGCCGCGCCGCTGGGAGGTACTCCTTTGCAAGGAAGTCAGCGAATGCGCGCTGCGCCGGATAGATCTTGTCGCGCACCAGCGCGAGCGCCTTGGCTCGATACTCCGCTTGTGCTTGCGCAGGAATGCTGGCCGGCATGCGCGCGAACGGCAGGAGCAGCGAGTTGTCTTCGGGTTTCACCTCGACCTGCTTGCGCGCGACGTCGAGAACGCGATCCACAACGATGCGTGGCTGCGTGTAGCGCGTCTTGATGCCGCGCTTCAGATTCGAGACGTTCTGCTCATACCAGGCCGGCAACGCTGCGAGGCGAGCCAGCCATGCGTCGGCATCTTCACGCGATGCGATGGCCGTGCTGCGTCCAAGGTAATCAGCGAGCGTGTGAAAGCCTTCGTCGTTCTGGAACGCGATGCGACTGAAGTCGAACTCGATCTCCTCGGTCGACTCCTTGACGATGCTGGTGAGCAGCGCGTGATTCAGCGCTGCCTCGCCCGATAACTGCTGCGCATCGATCTTCGCGAGCCGCTCGCCGAACACGACTAGTTGCTTGCGATCAGCCTGCTCGGCCTCGGGCCGCACGTCCGGCAGACGACGCAGCGCTTCACGATCGCCCTCCGCTCCCGCGGAGAGCGGATCGACTTGCCGATTGAAGGTCTCGTAGTCCGCGATGATCTGCTGCAGCGAGCTTTCCGCCGTCTGCGCTCCGGCCTGCACAGCCATGAGCGCGAGCGACAAGCACGCAAGTGCGCGAGCGAGGTGACGCATGATCAATGACTCAGCGCATCGCGCACAGCTTCGTGGAAGGCATTCCGCAACGCTGAGTTTTCCTTGCTCTGCGCGGTCGGCCACAGGCTATGCGTCACGATCACGATGTTCTGCGGGTCGTAGATCTGGATCGATTGGCCGAAGATGCCGCGCGCGCCGAAGTCACCCGGACCGATGAGCCACCACTGATAGCCGTAGCCCGGCATCGACGGCGACGGCGTGGTCGCGTCCTTCATCCAGTTTTCCGGCAGCACCGAAGTGCCGTCAGCGAGCACGCCTTTGCGGAGCGCGAGCAAACCGATGCGGCCGTAGTCGCGCAGCGTCGCGCTCAGACAGCAGCCAGCGTGTTCGGCGCCGTACTCGTCAGCGAGCATCCAGAACGCATTCGACTCCATCGCGAACTTCGACCAGATCTTCTGGCTCGCGTAGCTCGACAAGTTGTTGCCGACCGCGGCACGCACGATCGCGCCGGCGAGATGCGTCTCGCCCGTGTTGTAGTTGAACTTCGAACCCGGCGGCGCGACGCGCGGCAACGCGCCCATGTACTTCACGAGACCCAGCGAACCGCCCTGCGCCGCGACGGCGCCGATCTGCGCGACGTCCGACTTGGGATCGGTGTAGTCCTCGTTCCAGCCGACGCCGGACGACATCTGCAGCACCTGGCGAATCGTCACGCCTTCGTACGAAGTCCCCTTGAGCACCGGCAGATACGCGGTGACAGGATCGTTCACGTCCTTGATGTAGCCATCCTTGATCGCAGCACCGACCAGCATCGAGGTCAGCGACTTCGCGACGGAGAACGACGTCCATTTGCTCGTCGGTGTGTGACCGAGCGCGTAGTGCTCGTACGCGATCTTGCCGTTGTGGATCACGAGCAGACCCGCGACGTGGTTGTGCTCGAGATAATCCGCGAGCGTGTAGCGCTTGCCAGCGAGCTCGAACGAAAGCTTCGACAGATCTTCGTGCGCGACGGGCAATGGAAATGCCGGATGCGTCTTCGGATCCCCACGGCTGATCTCGCGCGTGAGAAAGATGCGATCCATGTTCGGATAGCTGACGCGCTGCTGCTCCGGCGTCCAGAACAGGATGCGGTCCGGCGGGCCGAGGGACTTGGAATCGATGGCGGGGAGCGTGTCAGCGGTGGCGAACAGCGGCATCGCCGCGAGCGCGGCACTGAGCAGGAACCGATGCATGGAGACCCCCTCTTCTTGTAGGGCAGCTATTCTAGGTCAGGCTCCCTTGCCTGTGCTCTCGTCCAGCCATTTTCGTCCACCCGGAATCAGCACTTCGCCTGCCAATGAGCCAGGACACTTCAGCGCAAGATCGGCGGTGTGTCCTTCCGGAACACTGCCCTCGCAGGCGATGGCCGCACCGCTGCCGAAGTGAAGCGTGATTGCGAAGTCGATGATCGAAATCTCGTGGCTGCGATAGAACAACTCGGACGCTCGGGCAGCCGCGATGAAGTTGGTAGTCGCGTGAGCACCGCCGTCATAGCGGAAGTGCCTGCCTGCAATATCCAGGTCGATGGCCGCCACTTGCCGCGAAGCAAGCGATCGGAAAGTTTGGCGCAGAGCCTCTTCATCTTGCAGCCCGGGCCACAACAGAAACGCCGCGAGCAGGGCCATTGCCCCCAATCCGAACAGGGCATTCAGGATGAATCGACCGGAGGTCGTCGCCCAACGAGTCTTCTTCTGCAATTGCCAAGGCAGACCCAGGAGCAGCCCGAGTACCGACCCGGTAGTCCCTCCAGCCCAAAGAATCATGAACCAGAACGAATGCGGAGCCAGCCGATAGAGCAGGAACGTGCTGCTCACGGCACCAAGTGCCATGCAAGACAAGACGCGCCAGTGATGCTCGAAACGCGCGGCGCCCGCACGCGGCTTCCAGTCGAGTTCTTTGAGCACCGCCCTTACTTGCTTAGCTCGGCCGCGGGCAGACCATTGCGCAGGACGCTGGCGTGGAACCCGCGCTCCGACAGCAGATAGCCGCAAGCCGAGCTGCGCCGGCCGGTATCGCAGCACACGACGTAGTGAACATTGCGGTCCAGGGACTTCATCTTCAGACGCAACGACTGCGCCGGGATGTTCAGACCGCCGTCGGCGCGATAGTGGTCGTACTCCGAGGGCAGCCGCACGTCGAGCCACTGCCCGCCGCCGGCGATGATGCGCTTCGCTTCGGGCCACTCGACCCACTGCAACAACGGCTCGTGCAGCAGCGTGCGGAAATCCTGCTTCGACAGCCGCATCAGCGCGCCGTCGGACAGCATCGTGATCGTCGCGTTGCGCTTCGCTTCGGAGATCAGCGCTTCCTCGCCGAACGTCTCGCCCATCTTCAACTCGGCGAGCTTCACGCCCTCCTTGTTCAGCGGCGTCTCGCGCGCGACCGAGGCCGAGCCCTTCACGACGACGTAGAAGTAGTCGCCAGGATCCCCCTGCTTGATCACGACTTCGCCGGCGCGATAGTCGACGCGCTGCATGCGCATGAAAACCGCCTGGATGTTCGCCGGCGGGATCTTATGGAAAGCCTTGGTCTGCAGCAGTGCCGTCATCCAGTCGTCGGCCGGGCCGCCGCCATCTTCCGACTCGCGCAGCTCGATGACCTTGTAGCTGCCGGTCTGGTCCCAGGTGACGACGACGTCGAGAAACTCGCTGTCGATGTGCAGGTATTCGATGCGGTCCGAAGTGACGACCGCGGAGTACGGCCGCGGCAGCGCATGCGCCAGCGGGTTTTTCGCCTTCGGCGTGCCGCTGCGAACCTGGCCGACGATCTCGCCTTCCGCCATCAGATCGACGGTGCCGCTCAGCAGATAATAGGTCTGCTTTTCCTCGTCGCCCTCGGTGAACAGCAGGCGGCCTTTCGGCGCCTGCAACCGGCTGGTCCGCTTGGCCAGCGCGGCAAGGTTTTCCGGCTTCATGCTGTCGAACGGCGAGAACCGTCGCAGCAGCGCCAGATCGGCGGGACTACTCGATAACTCCATGCACCCGGTCTTCTTTTCTGCGAATGCAGGAAGTATAGGCAGCGGCTGACTTCAGGGAGCGACAGATCTCACAGTGCCGGTCGCAGCCGCGGAACCGGGGGTAGGCAAGTCCACGAATCTGCGCAGGTTGTGACCCGCGTCGCGGCACGGGAACGCAGGCTGCGAAGTTCCGTTGTCCCGGTGAGGCAAGAGCACGCTCCTGCCGCAAGCGGGGCCATTCACGGTGGGTTCACCCCCTGGAACGCATCATGGCGCCAACCGTTGGAATACCGGGTGTGAGGTTTATGAACGTTCAGGTCGTAAAGCGAAATGGGGTTGTCTGGCTGGCCGCCTTGCTTGGCCTGGCCGCGGCCCATTTCGCCCGCGCACAGGAGCCGGTGGCTGACCCGCCCGGCCGCGTCGCGCGCCTGAGCCTGATGGACGGCGAGGTTTCCGTGGCGCCGGCCGGCACCGAAGAATGGGCCGACGGCGTGCTGAACCGCCCGATCACCAGCGGCGACCGGCTCTCGGTCGGCGGCGATGGCCGCGCCGAATTGCAGATCGGCACCGCCAGCGTGCACCTCGATCGCAGCACCAGCTTCGAGTTCATCGAGCTCGACGACGACATCAACCAGATGAGCCTGACCGAAGGCGTCGCGACGATCCGCATACGCACGCTTGGCGACCGCGAGAAGGTCCAGCTGGAAACGCCGAACGCGACGGTCTATTTCAATCATCCCGGCGACTACACCGTCGAGGTCGATCCGCAGACCGACCGCACGATCGTCCGCACGCGCAACGGCGAAGCGGAAGTGGCCGGCGGCAACAAATCCTTCCGCGTGCGCGCCGACGAGCAAGGGACGTTCACGGGCCTCGACGGCTTGACCGCGGACATCGACAAGATCACGCCGCGTACGCCGTTCGAATCCTGGTCGAACGATCGCGACCGGCGCGGCGACAACTCCGAGTCCGCGAAGTACGTGTCGCGCGAGGTCGTCGGTTACGAAGATCTCGACGGCCAGGGCGAGTGGATCAACGAGCCATCGTACGGTTACGTCTGGCGGCCGACTTATGTCGTGGCCGACTGGGCGCCGTATCGCTACGGCCGCTGGGGTTGGGTCGCGCCGTGGGGCTGGACCTGGATCGACGCCGCGCCGTGGGGCTTCGCGCCGTTCCACTACGGTCGCTGGGCGTACATCAGCAGTAACTGGTGCTGGGTGCCGGGTCCGCGCTACGTCCGTCCGTACTACGCGCCGGCTCTCGTCGGCTTCGTCGGCGGCCCGTCGGTGAGCGTGGCCGTAGGCTTCGGCAGTGTCGGCTGGTTCCCGCTCGCGCCGCATGAAGTGTACGTGCCGTGGTATCGGCACACGCCTCGTTACGTGCGTCACGTGAACGTGTCGAACACGATCATCGTCAACAACATCAACGTCACCAACGTTTACGGCCGACCCGGTTCGCGCCCCGGCTACATCAACAGCTCCGTAGCCCGTGCCGTGACGGCCGTGAATCGCGATCAGTTCGTCGGCGGTCGGCCGGTCGGCAACGCGCGCGTGCACGTGGATGAAGGCCAGCTGCGCCACTGGCGCGACGACGTACGGCCGTCCTCGATCGCGCCGGATCGCGAGAGCATCCTCGCTGGTCAGACGCGTCGCGAAGCCCCGCCGCGGGCGACGTTCGCGCAGGACAATCCGAAGCGCATGAGCGGCGGCGATTTCCGTGCCTCGCGCGTGGCCGCTGAGGAGATCCGGCGTGCGCAGAGTGTGCAGAGCAATGTCGCGCCGGAGAAGCGCGTCGCGCTGCGCGAGCCGGGCCGCAACGTGGAGCGCGCGCAGAACGACAACCGGCAGCAGAACGACAATCGGCAACCGGAACGCGTCCAGAGCATGCGCGGCTTCGAATCCAATCAGCGTTCGCGCGATCACATGGAACGCCCGCCAGTGCAGGCGCTGCAGGGCAGCCCGTCGGAGAATCCGTCGAATCGCAGCGGCACCAATGAAGTGATCCGGCGCGCGCGCGAGAACATGGATCAACGCGACTCGTTCCAGCAGGACAACTCCCGCCGCGAAGTGCGTGAGCAGCCGCGCTCGGCGCCTCGTGAATCGGCGCCGGCGCCGGTGATGCGATCGCAGCCTCGCTACGAGCAGTCGCAGCCCCGCTACGAGCCGTCGCAGCCACGAGTCGAGCAATCGCAGCCGCGAGTCGAGCGCAGCTATTCAGCGCCGCCGCGCGAGATGCGCAGCAGTCCGCCGCCGCGCGAAGTCCGTAGCAGCCCGCAGCCCGATAACAGCTCGCGTCAAAACAGCAATCAGGGCAGCAGCCGGCGCAGCAGCGGTGGTAACGACAACGGCGGCAGCAATCGCGACCGTCCGAACCGCCAGCCGGACTAAGCCCGACCCGTTGCGGAAATTTACAATCGCGCGGCGATCGAGCCGGGCCACACTGCGCCCATGCCCAATCGCCGCGCCGTCGTCTTCATCTTCATCACGATCCTGATCGACTCGATCGGCTTCGGGATCATCATCCCCGTGCTGCCCAAGCTGATCATGCAGGTCAGCGATACGGGCCTGAGCCAGGCCGCGCGTTTCGGCGGCTGGCTGTACTTCGTGTACGCAATCACGCAGTTCTTCTGCGCGCCGGTGATCGGCAATCTCAGCGATCGATTCGGACGCCGCCCGGTGCTGCTTTCGGCGCTGTTCGCGCTCGGCGTCGACTACGTCGTCATGGGATTCGCGCCAGGGCTCGCGTGGCTGTTCGCCGGGCGCTTCATCGCAGGCATCGCGGGCGCGTCCTACTCGCCCGCGTATGCGTACATCGCCGACGTCACTCCGCCGGAGAAGCGCGCGCAGAACTTCGGCATCATCGGCGCGGCCTTCGGTCTCGGCTTCGTGCTCGGACCATCGATCGGTGGGTTGCTGGGCTCGCTGGGACCGCGTACGCCATTCTTCGTCGCGGCAGGAATGTCGCTGATCAATGCGACGTTCGGCTTGTTCGCGCTGCCGGAATCGCTGCCGCGCGAGCGACGCCGGCCGTTCCAGTGGTCGCGGGCGAATCCGTTCGGGACGCTCATGCAATTGCGCAAGCAGCCGATGGTCGTCGGACTCGCGGGCGTCGCGTTCCTGTGGCTGCTCGGCCATCAGGTCCTGCCGAGCACCTGGGCCTTCTACACGATGTTGCGCTTTGGCTGGTCGGAAGCGGCAGTCGGCCTGTCGCTCGCCGCGTCGGGCATCGTCATGGCGATCAGCCAGGGCGGACTGACCAAAGTGCTCGTGCCGAAGCTCGGCGGCGAGCAGCGTGCAGCGCTGGTCGGATTGCTGAGCGGCGCCGCTGTTTTCTGCTGCTACGCCTTCGCGCCGGCCGGCTGGGTGCTGTACATCGGCATCGTCGGTTGGGGCCTGGCGGCGATGAGCTGGCCGTCCTTGAACGCGCTCATGTCACAGCAAGTCCCGCCGAACGCGCAGGGTGAGCTGCAAGGCGGACTGGCGAGCCTGTCGAGTCTCGCCGCCGTGCTCGGGCCGCCGCTCATGACCCAGCTCTTCGGCAGATTCTCGGATTCCGCCGGGGCCGTGTATTTCCCCGGCGCGCCGTTCTTCGCGGCCGCCCTCCTCGCGCTCGCCAGCGCTATGATCCTGCTATGGATACGCGGCGAGCACTCTTCATCACTGGCGCGTCAGGATTCGTCGGCGGCGCAATAGTTCGCGCACTCACTGATCGGTTCACGCTGCGCGCGCTGTCGAGATCGGAAGGCAGCGATGCGACGATCCGTGCGCTGGGTGCAACGCCGGTGCGGGGCGAGCTCGGCGCGGTCACCGCGGAGGCGATTGGCAGCAGCGAAGCCGTCATTCACTGCGCAGCGTTTGTGAAGCAGTGGGGCACGCGCGAGCAGTTCTGGAACGCGAACGTCGAAGGAACGCGTCAGCTTCTGCAGGTCGCCCGGCAGGCAGGCGTAAGGCGGTTCATTCACATCGGCACCGAGGCTGCGCTGTTTCATGGCCAGCACATGCGCGACATCGACGAGCGCTATCCGTACCCGGAACACACGCCGTTCCTTTACTCAGAGACGAAAGCGGCTGCCGAAAAGCTCGTGCTTGCAGCGAACGCACCGGGCTTTGCGACGGTGTCGATCCGACCGCGTTTCGTCTGGGGCCCTGGCGATCAGACCATCCTGCCGGTGCTGGAAAAGATGGTACGCAGCGGACAATTCGTATGGATCGACGGCGGACGTGCGCTGACCTCGACGACGCACATCGCGAACCTGGTGCATGGCGTCGAGCTCGCACTCGAGCGCGGCACGGGCGGTAACGCGTACTTCGTCGTCGATGAAGGCGTGACGCCGATGCGCGAATTTCTGACGGCGCTGGTTGGCACGCGGCAGCTGAAGCCGCCGGATAAGGCGATACCAGGGTGGCTGGCGCGCACGCTCGGGAGTGTGACGGAGACGGCGTGGCGAGTGATGGGCAAGACGTCGGATCCGCCGCTGACGCGGTTCGCCGCGTCGGCGATGTCGCGCGACTGCACGATCACGAGCGACAAGGCGCGGCGCGAGCTGGGGTACGAGCCAGTGATCTCGCGCAGCGAAGGATTGCGAGAATTGTCGGGCTGAAGCCCGACGGTGCCGGGGGAAAAAAACGGTGTGAAACTCAGCACCGCAGCAATTTGCTGCGCTGCTGAGTTATAGGTCGATTGTTTCCCCCGGCACCGTTACTTCTTCTGCACTTTCCAGGTGCCGCCGGCGAAGGACTGGTCGCCGCCTTTGGCGACGAGACTCCACGTGCCCTCGGCCGCGCCGCCGTCGAACTTGCCGGTGATCGCGACGTCAGCTTGCGCATCGAGCGGAAACTCGTAGCGCGCCTTCATGTTCTGACCGTCGAAGCTCAGCTCTTTGAACTTCGCTGTGTAGTCGCCCTGGTCCGTGCCGACCGACACGCCGCCCGCGGGCTGACCGACACCGCCTTTCTCGATTGTGAGATCGAAGCGACCGGTGCCGCCGCCTTCCCAGGTACCGCCGTACGTTCCGACGAACGCGGCAATGTCCGATGCCGCCACCGCAACCGCGCCGAGCAGCGCGAGCGCTGCA
>DATJIP010000007.1:0-66038 GCA_035493235.1 Steroidobacteraceae bacterium | reverse complement strand
GTGTGGGCCGGCGACTCGCAGGGAATCAAGCACGTCCACATGCGCCTGCCAGGCATGAAGGGCACGGTTGACCAGCTGCGATTCGAGTTCACGCAGGACGGTAACTCCACCTGCCTCGATGTCGGCGGCGGGCCGGTCTGCGGCGTGTCGGTCGACAACATCGTGCTACGCAGTGTGAAGGCAACGGCCGCGCCGGTGCCGCACCCCTAGTTCGCGATTTGAAGTTGCGCTAGTGTCGAGGGCCGCTCCATCTGGAGCGGCCCTTTTATTTCCACGCCATGAGCGACTCACTACCAGACCTGGAATTGGGAATCGCGGCGAGCGAGTTCGATGGACGCCCGAAGCTCGTCGGCCGTGTCGGCACAGAGCAGGTCCTCGTCGTCAAGAGCGGCAACGAGTACTTTGCAGTTTCTGCATTGTGCACTCACTACCACGGCCCTCTCGTCGAAGGCTTGCTCGTCGACGGGACGATTCGATGCCCGTGGCACCACGCCTGCTTCGACCTGAAAACCGGCGCGGTGAAAAGAGGCCCGGCGCTCGATCCGCTCGAACGCTGGCAGGTCGATCAGCAGGACGGGCGCATTTTCGTGCGGCGACAGCTGCCGCACACGGGCAATGCGCCCTACTCCGCAGATATGCAGCCAGAATCCATCGTCATCGTCGGCACGGGGGCGGCCGGGCTTGCAGCGGCGTTGACGCTGCGCCGCTCGGGCTATCAGCATCGGCTGACAATGGTGACTGGCGAACCCGATGCGCCCTACGATCGGCCGAATCTTTCCAAGGACTACCTGGCGGGGACTGCGCCGGAAGAATGGCTGCCGCTACGTTCCAACGATTTCTATCGCGACCATGGGATCGAGCTCGCGCTCGGAGCTGCAGCAGTGAAGCTCGACCCCCAGCAGAGCAAGTTGACCTTGCACGGCGGCCGCGAGTTGTCGTTCGACCGCTTGTTGCTTGCCACAGGTGCAGCGCCCGTTCGCTTACAGATTGCCGGCGCCGAGCCGGATCGCGTGTTCTATTTACGATCGGTGGCTGACTGTCGCGCGATCATCGCCGCCGCGGCTTCGGCAAAGCGCGTCGCGATTCTCGGATCCAGCTTCATTGCACTGGAAGTTGCTGCATCGCTGCGCACGCGCGGGCTCGAAGTACACGTAGTCGGTCGCGACTCTGTGTTGATGCGACGAGTGCTCGGCGAGCGCGTGGGTGCGTTGCTGCGCACGGTCCACGAATCTCGCGGCGTCGTGTTCCATCTCGGCAAGACTATCGCGCGGATCGACAAGCAGTCTGTGAGTCTCGACGACGGCACAACGTTGAACGCAGATTTCGTCGTGGTCGGCGCCGGTGTTCGGCCGGTCGACGATCTGGCACGCGCTGCAAGTCTCGCCACCAACAACGGCGTCGCTGTCGACGAGTACCTCATGACTTCGGCGAACGGAATCTACGCGGCGGGCGACATTGCATCATGGCCCGACAAGCGCTCCGGGGAGCGGATGCGCGTCGAGCATTGGGTCGTGGCACAGCGCCTGGGCGAAACAGCCGCGCGTAACATCCTCGGTGCACGCGAGCGATTCACGGCTGTTCCCTTCTTCTGGACGCAGCAATTCGACGTCACCATCAACTACGTCGGCCACGCGTCGTCATGGGACAACATGCGCGTCGACGGCGATATCGAACAGCGCGACTGTGCGATTCGCTATGAACGCGGCGGCCGCCTGCTTGCGGCCGCGACGATATCGCGCGACATGGCGAGCCTGCTCGCGGAACTGGAGCTGGAGCGCGCCGCGGCCTAGTTCTTCGTCAGCGTCGGGAACTTGATTCCCAGCTGATCGAGATACGTGTCGTACTTGCTCGGATCGTAGTAGTACTTCTTCTGCTGCTCGCGGAAGCGGGCCATCGTTTCGGCGTTCATGTCGATCACCGGCTTGTCGTCGGCACTGAGCATCGGCACGTATTGCTGATCCTTACGCTGCACGTTGTCGAAGTAGTCGCGCGCGTCGCGTCGTAGCTTCTCGCTGGTCATCAGATCGAGCGTCGTCATCGCAACGACCTTCGACCCCGCCACCACGCCCTTGTGCGCAATCGGCGTCGCCATCGCGATCGCATTCGCCCAGTGATGGCCCGGCAAGTCCGGGATGTTCGACGGATAGCGCAGGACGATCGTCGGTACGGTCCACGAGACATCGCCGATGTCGTCCGAGCCGCCGCTCTGCGGCTTGGGATCGGGCGCCTTCAGCGCATCGATCTTGGTCGTGAGCCCTTGCTCCTTCACACCGAGATTCTTCTGCACCGCTTTGGCGAACGCCTGCTCGTCTTCACTCCACGTCGGCAACCCGACAGCTTGCACGTTGCGCTCGGCAGCTTCGGCCATCGGTCGATTGAAATGTTGAGGAGCGGCGGCGCCGCGGATGCGACGGGTCACGGTCGTATCGGTCATCGCAGCAGCGGCCTCGGCGATCTTGTTGCCGATGCCGTAGTTCTTCTGAATGTCCGCGAACGTCTGCTCGCGGAAGTAGTACCAGACCGAGGCGACGGACGGCACGACGTTGGGCTGATCGCCGCCATCCGTGATCACGAAATGCGAACGCTGCTCCGGACGCAGATGCTCACGGCGCTTGTCCCAGGCCATGTCCATCAGCTCGACCGCATCGAGAGCACTGCGCCCGCGCCACGGCGCCATGGCCGCGTGTGCGGCCTCACCATGAAACGTGTACTCGACCGACACCAGTCCGGTGCCCAGCGGCTGCCCCCAGGACACCCCGAACTTGTCGTCGACGTGCGTGAAGATGACTGCGTCGACGCCAGCGAACACACCATCGCGAACGTAGTACGCCTTGGCACCCAACAACTCTTCGGCAACCCCTGGCCACAACATCAGCGTGCCGGCGACGTTCGAGCTGCGCATGATCTCCTGCACGGCCAGCGCCGCGACGACGTTCACTGCCTGCCCGGAGTTGTGTCCTTCGCCATGACCCGGCGCGCCTTCGATCATCGGCTCATGCCAGGGAATGCCCGGCTTCTGCGACGCCTTCGGAATGCAATCGATGTCGGAGCCGAGTGCGATTACGGGTCCGCCCTCCCCGTTCGTCCAGCGCGCAGTCCATGCAGTGGGAATGCCCGCGACGCCGCGCTCGATCTTGAAACCGTTCTGTTCGAGCAGAGTGGTGAGATAGCGCGAAGTCTCGACTTCCTGGTAGCCGAGCTCGGCGAAGCTGAACACCTGGTCATTGATCTGCTGCGCAAGTTTGGCCCGCGCCTGCACGCCGGCGATGGCGCGCTTCTTCATGGCACTTGCATCCGCGGCTACCGCGGTTGCCCCAATCGACATCAGGCACAGAACACCGAGCGCGATACGCTGGAACATCGATCTTCCCCATGGGCGTGCCGGGCGGCACGTTGATCGACATTCTAGACGAGATCAGTGCTAATCCAGCGCGCGCATCACCTGCCTGACCCGATCGGCGGACCAGCCGGTTCGAGCCGCGATGTCGTCGCTCGGCAGGCCGAACACCGCCAGCCGGCGCACGGTAGACTCCTGTTCCTCGTCCGGTAGCGCTCGAAAAAGCCAGAGGCTCCGCGTATCGATGCGCGCGGAGCCTCGTGGAAATTGCTCGTGTGTCTGCATGGAAGCTCAGCGCAACAGCGTTGCCCGCAGATCCGCTTTCGCGACCTGTTCAGGCGCCGCAGGGCTCTCCAGAACGATCACGTCACCGCGCCGGCTCGCGACGCAGCTGGCCTGAGCCAACAGCTCTCCGCTGCGCTTGCCGCGCGCGTCGAGGAGGATCGTGTACTGGCGTTCGTGCGCCATCGAGATGAGCGGACTCTCAGCCGGTATCTGCTTGTGAACGGTGACGATCCGATCCGGCAGATAGCGCTCTGCGAATGCACTCACGCAGGCATTCAGCGCTCGATCGATACCAGCGGCCTGCGTCGCGAAGGGGGTCGCGGCCAAGCCGCACAACGCCGCCAGGGAGAGGATTTTTCTGCTGTTCACGAGAGTGCTCCTGTTGCCACTTTGCTTGAGGCCAGTATCCGCGCGACGCGGCAGGAGCTCTTGATCCAGGTCAGCTGGGCGCGTGAACGATCGTCAAGTTTTGTATCATCGCGACGTGGACCGCCACCCGAATCGACCCATCGCCGACGACGGCGACGAGTTTCGCTTCTGCAGCACCTGCGCGTTCTCGGCTGCCTGCCTGGCCAGCGGCTACGACAAAACGCAGTTGCGCGAGCTGCACGTGCTGGTCGAGCACGTCGGACCCTTCGCGCAAGGCGAACACATCTTTCGCGAAGGCGATGCGTTCGGCGCCATCGCCGCGGTGCGCGCCGGCACCGTCAAGACCTACGTGATCGACACCGAAGGGCGCGAGCAGGTGCAGGGCTTCTTCCTGCCCGGCGAGGTCATCGGTCTCAGCGCAATCTCGGAAGCGCGCTACCCCTCCAACGCGGTCGCGTTGGACACCGTGCATCTCTGCCGCTTCTCGTTCCCCAACATCGCAGCGCTCGCGATGCGAATGCCGGGCCTGCAGCAGCAGCTGTTCCGCCTGCTGAGTCATGACATCGGCAAGGCATCGCTCCTGGCCGGCAACTACTCCGCCGACGAGCGCATGGCCGCGTTCCTCATCTCCGTGTCGCGTCGCTACGCGGAGCGCGGATTCTCGGCGACACGATTCACGCTCTCTATGTCGCGCACGGACATCGCCAACTATCTGCGCCTCACGCCCGAGACTGTGAGCCGGGTTTTCCGGCGGTTCCAGAACGAGAAGCTGCTGCGAGTAGCGCGCCGCGAACTCGAGTTCCTTGATCCCGCGCGCCTCGAGGCGCTGGCCCGCGACGTCCTGCGTGGCTGAAGTTTCAGCGGGACACCCGAAGCTCCCTCAGGCCTTTCCCGGAGGGCGACAGCGCTGGATAAGGCGAACAATTGCCGGTGCCACGCGACGAGGGCACCGACCTGCAATGGCGCAACACCGCAGACCGATACGGCTTGATTGGTCAGGCACTGCACTGGTTCGTAGCAATCGGCATCGTCGCGCCTGGGATGGTTCGACCTGCCGCAGTTTCATCCGCTGAATCTGAGCAAGAATCAGCTCGAAGAGCTGCACGAAATCCTCTTCAACCTGCTGGTCGCGCTGGCAGTGGTGCACATCCTGGCGGCCCTGAAGCATCAGCTCATCGATCGCGACGGCGTGCTGCGTAGCATGCTGCCGTGGTGGCCGCGACCGCGGGCCCAAAAGATTCGTTAACGCTCGCGTTTCATCTGTAGTCCGGGCACGGAGCCTGGAAATCCCTCGGAAACCCTTGCCGCTCAGAGTGAGGTCCGAAGGAGATCCAGATGACGCGATATGTAGCGATTGCAATGTTGGCCCTGCAAGCACGCTGTTGCAGCGTCAAATGACCGGGTCAGCGCCCACTGGCCGGAGCGCACTTCTCGCCGGCGTAGCCGCAATCGCGCTCTGCGCATGCAGTGCCGCTCCGCGTTATGAGCGTCCGTCCCTCGCGCAGCCGGATACGTGGCACAACGCGGATCAGCCCCCATCTCCTGAGTGGCCCGCTGCAGATTGGTGGCGCGCGTTCAGCGCTCCGCAACTCGATGCGTTGATCCTGCAGGCCCGGCAGCACAACTTCGATCTCGCCGCCGCAAGCGATCGAATCCGACAGGCCGACGCGGATCTGCAGATCGCGCATGCGCAACTCCTGCCCGCTGTCGCGCTCGATGCGCAGTGGGTGCACGGACCAGCGACGTCGCGCGAGTCCCGAGGATCGCTGGCAACACTCGACGCCAGCTATGAGCTCGACTTCTGGGGCAAGAACCGAGCTGGTGTCGCAGCAGCACGCGCCTCGGCTCTTGCGAGCCGCTACGACCGCGCGACGCTCGGGCTTTCGATCGACAGCAGTGTCGCCCTGACGTACTTCGAGGTCCTGGCGCTGCACGACCAGATGAGCATCGCGACCAACGACCTGTCGAGCGCGGAGCGTCTGCTGAAGATCCTGCAGGCACGAGAGGCGGCAGGCGTCAGCTCGGCACTCGACGTCGCTCAGCAGGACACCGCAGTTGCTACCGCCAACGCGCGCATCCCGCCGATCGAGGCACAGCTACAGCAGAGTACCGACGCACTGGCGTTGCTCACCGGTGCTTTGCCGGAGTCGCTCGTGATTCCTGACGGGAGCCTGGCAGATCTGGCTGTTCCGCCGATATCCGCCGGAATTCCGTCGGAGCTGCTGTCGCGGCGTCCCGATGTCGCGGAAGCGGAAGCTCAGCTCGTTGCCGCGAACGCGAACGTCGCAGCTGCTCACGCCGCGTTTCTGCCGAGTGTGCAACTCACTGCAGAGGGCGGCGTCGCCAGCACTGCACTGACCAATCTGCTTCACCCGCAAAGCACGCTGTTTGCGTTGGTCGCCAGCATCACGCAGTCGATATTCGACGGCGGCGAGCTGCGAGGCCAGTACCAGAAATCGCAGGCGCGCTATGACGAGCTCGTGCAGCTCTACCGGAAGGCCGCTGTCTCCGCCTTCGTCGACGTCGAAGACGCGCTGACCGGTGCAAATCATTTCGCAGAAGAGGAACGCCGGCAGCAACGAGCTACGACAGCTGCGCAACGAGCGTACGACATCTCCGTCGCGCAACTTCGCGCGGGCACGATCGACTTGGTCACTGTCCTCACCGCGCAGACCGCGTTGTTCTCCGCTGAGGATGCACTGGTTTCAGCAAGGCTTGCGCAACTGCAAGCCGAGGTGAGTTTGTACAGAGCGCTTGGAGGTGGCTGGCAATGATTAGCAAACGTACTGCAGCGATCACGGGGCTAGTGATCGCGGGCATCATTTTCTGGGTTGCCTACAAGCTCATGGGAACCGCAGCAGCAGACGCAGCGCCGCGCAAGCCTGCGCCGATTCCGGTACAGGCTGCACTCGCCTCGCGTGTCGATCTGCCTCTGTACATCGACGCAATCGGAACCGCACAAGCCGCGCGCACGGCGACGGTGACGACGCGTGTAGATGGTCAACTGCAGAAGATTGCGTTCACTGAAGGCAGTCAAGTCAAAGCTGGTGACCTGCTGGCGCAGATCGATCCTGCACCGTATCGAGCGCAACTCGAACAGTCGCAAGC
This sequence comes from Steroidobacteraceae bacterium, assembly GCA_035493235.1. Classification (GTDB taxonomy): domain Bacteria; phylum Pseudomonadota; class Gammaproteobacteria; order Steroidobacterales; family Steroidobacteraceae; genus Steroidobacter. The sequence goes on along the minus strand of DATJIP010000007.1, from coordinate 58,939 downwards.
AAAGCTGGCTCAGGACGAAGCGCAGCTCGACAACGCGCGCCAGGACGTGCAGCGCTACACGACGTTGTCGCCGGAAGACTATACGAGCAAGCAGACGCTCGACACGGCGCGGGCGCAGGTCGCTGAGTTCACCGCTCAGGTCAAGGCGGATCGTGCCGCGATCGAGTCGGCGAAGATCCAGCTCGACTACACGTCGATTGTTGCACCGTTCGCTGGTCGCACCGGTCTGCGTCTCGTCGACGAAGGCAACATCGTGCGCGCGAGCGACACCGGCGGCATCGTCGTGCTCACGGAGCTGCAGCCCATCGCAGTGATGTTCACGGTGCCGCAGCAGGAATTGCCCGAGGTGATCTCGGCGCTGGCGACGGGACCTCTCGAAGCGACCGCGTCCACCGATGACGGCAGGATGCAGATCGATCGCGGCACGGTCACGCTGATCGACAATCGCATCGATCCTGCAACGGGCACGGTGCGCCTGAAGGCGATCTTTCCGAACGAGGATCAGCGGCTGTGGCCCGGCCAATTCGTCAACATTCGCGTGGTCACGCAGGTTCTGCACAATGTGCTGACGACGCCGTCGTCGGCCATTTCGCAGGGACCGAAAGGCGCCTTCGCGTACGTCGTCACGGGCGACGGCACAGTCGACTTGCGACCGGTGACCGTCGAGCGAGAGATCGGCGGCGTCGCGCAGATCTCCAACGGGCTGCAAGAAGGCGACCGCGTCGTTACGCAAGGGCAGTATCGACTGCAACCCGGTGATCACGCCCGAGTGCTCGCCGGATGAACGTCTCAAAGCCATTCATCGAGCGTCCGGTCGCAACGTCGTTGCTGATGGCGGCATTGCTGCTCGCCGGTATCGCCGCCTATCGCCTGCTGCCGGTCGCGCCGCTGCCGCAGGTCGATTTCCCAACGATTCAGATCTCGGCGTCGCTGCCGGGAGCGAGTCCGGAGACGATGGCGTCGACCGTCGCTGCGCCACTCGAACGGCGGCTCGGGCAAATCCCGGCTGTCTCGCAGATGACATCGACCAGCTATCTCGGCAGCACCTCGATCACGCTGCAGTTCGATCTGGATCGCGACATCGATGCAGCGGCGCAAGACGTGCAATCGGCCATCACCGCCGCGAGCGGTCAGCTACCGCACAACCTGCCGAGCGCTCCCACCTATCGCAAGGTGAATCCGGCGGACGCGCCGATCCTCATCTACTCGGTGCAATCCGACACGCTGCCGCTGACACAAGTGGACGACTACGCCGAGAACGTCGTCGTCCAGCAGCTCTCGCAGATCGACGGCGTCGGGCAGGTGAACCTCGGCGGGCAGCAGAAGCCTGCGGTACGCGTGCAGGTTGATCCCGCGAAGCTGGTGCCTCTCGGCGTCGATCTCACGGACATCAGCGCAGCCATCACCACCGCGAGTGTGAATGAGCCAAAAGGCTCGTTGAATGGCGCGACACGCAACCTCGCAATCTACGACAACGACCAGCTCACCACGGCGGCGCCATGGAACGACGTGATCGTCAAGTACAACAACGGGGCGCCGGTGCGCATTCGCGATGTCGGCAAGGCAGTCGATGGCGCCGAGAACATGTACCTCAGCGCGTGGCAGGACGGAAAGCCAGGCGTACTGCTGATCGTCTCCAAAGAGCCGGGCGCAAACGTGGTCGCGACGGTCGCGCGGGTCGATGCAGCCTTGGCGCAGATGCGAGCGTCCCTTCCACAAGCAATCCAGATCCACAAGCTCGTCGATCGCACGCAGACCATTCGCGCATCGGTGACTGACGTGAAGCTGACGCTGTCGCTGTCCGTAGCACTCGTCGTGATGGTGATGTTCCTGTTTTTGCGCAGCGTGTCGGCGACCCTGATTCCGAGCGTCACGGTGCCCCTCGCTTTGTTCGGCACGGCTGCACTGATGTATGCGATGGATTACAGCCTCGACAATCTCTCGCTGATGGGCCTGACGATCGCGATCGGCTTCATCGTCGACGATGCGATCGTCATGCTCGAGAACATCCATCGTCACATCGAAGACGGCATGGCGCCGATGCAGGCTGCAATTCAAGGCGCGCGCGAGGTTGGTTTTACCATCGTGGCGATGAGCATCTCGCTGGTGGCGGTGTTCATCCCGCTGCTGCTCATGGGCGGCATTCTCGGTCGCCTCTTTCGCGAGATGGCGGTGACGGTTTCCGTCGCGATCCTGCTGTCGATGATCGTGTCGCTAACCCTGACGCCCGTGATGTGCTCGCGGTTCCTGCGACGTGAGAGCGACATGCGGCACGGCAGGCTGTATGTCGCACTGGAACGCGCCTTCAACTACATCCAGGAGCGCTACGCCCACGCTTTGGACATCGCCCTGCGTCATCGGCAGCTCACGCTCGGCGTGTTCTTCGCCTGTCTCGCAGCCACGATCGTTCTGGCGCTCGCGATTCCGAAAGGATTCTTTCCGCAGCAGGACACCGGCGTCATCACGGGCACGGCGGAAGGCGCACAGGACGTCTCGTTCGACGAAATGTCGCGTCTGACCCGCGCGCTCACAGACGTAGTCGGCAGCGATCCCGATGTGGCCGGCTGGGGCGCCTTCATCGGCGGCGGACGGACTCAGAACAACGCGCAGATGTTCATCACGCTCAAGCCGCGCGACGAACGCACAGCGTCGGCGGACGAGATCATCACGCGACTGCAGAAACGAGTTGCTGCCGTACCTGGCGCGAAACTCTTCCTGCAAGCCGCGCAGGATCTCAACCTCGGCGGCCGCGCCGCTCGCACGCAGTATCAGTACACGCTGCATGCGAGCGATCTCGACGAGCTGAACACGTGGGCGCAGCGGCTATTACAGGAGATGCAATCGCTGCCGCAGCTGACCGGCGTCGCGAGCGATCAGCAGACGAGCGGACGCACGCTGACGTTGACGATCGATCGGGATCAGGCCGCGCGCTTCGGCATCACACCTGACCTCATCGATCAGACGCTCTACAGTGCTTTCGGTCAGCGGCAGGTCGCGCAGTACTTCACACAGCTCAACAGCTACAGCGTGATCCTGGAAATCGACCCGCGTCTGCAAGGCGACGCGGCGACGCTGCAGCAGATCTACATCACTTCGCCGTCGACGGGTCAGTCGGTGCCGCTCTCGGCATTCGTCCGCTACGACACCAATCCCCTCGCCTACTTGTCCGTCTCGCATCAAGGGCAATTCCCAGCAGTCACGCTCTCGTTCAACCTGGCGCCAGGCGTGGCGCTCGGCGACGCGGTCACCGCGATCCAAGGCGCCGTCACTCGCATCCACGTGCCCGAGAGCATCAACGGCAGTTTCCAGGGCGCGGCCGCAGCCTTTCAAGATTCGCTTGCGAGTCAGCCGTACTTGATCCTCGCCGCGCTCGTGGCGATCTACATCGTGCTCGGCGTTCTATACGAGAGCTACATTCATCCGCTCACCATTATCTCGACGCTCCCTTCGGCGGGCCTGGGCGCATTGCTGACGCTGATGCTGTCCCGCACGGATCTGTCGGTCGTCGCGCTGATCGGCGTCATCCTGCTCATCGGCATCGTCAAGAAGAACGGCATAATGATGGTCGATGTCGCTCGGGTCGCCGAGCTGGAGCAAGGACTCTCGCCGCACGATGCAATACGTCACGCGAGCTTGCTGCGGTTCCGACCAATCATGATGACGACGATGGCGGCACTGCTCGGCGCGCTGCCGCTGATGCTCGGGCATGGCACCGGTTCGGAGCTACGCAGGCCGCTCGGGCTGACGCTGGTCGGCGGGTTGATCGTCAGTCAGGCGCTGACTCTATTCACCACGCCCGTGATCTATCTGTACCTGGATCGCCTGACTCGGCCTCACCGCTTGTACGACGCCAGCGCGTCGTCATCGAGTCCCACGCGATTGAGCAACACTTGATAGTGAGGATCCCGCCGGATCGGCTCCAGCCGCGGATCGTTGCGCAGGAAGATGAGGCAGTTCGAACGCGCCGCAACGGCATCGTCAAGCAGGGAGATCGCGCGCTGCCGCTCGTCGATGCTGAGATATGCGGCGGCCGATTCGTACGGACATACATAGGTGCCGACGCTCGCCGCCTTCTCAAGCAACGGGCGCACTTTCTCTTTCTGACCCGCATAGCCATAGGCCTGTGCAAGCATGATCAACGCGACAGGTGATCCGTCCAACTGCGCGCCGTGCTCCGCGAGCTGCACCGCCCTCTGGTGATCGCCGGCGATATAGGAGCCGACCCCGGCGCCTGAAAACAGCATGCCGATGTCCGGATGCTGCTGCATTTTCCGATCGACCCACTCGCGCGCGGCCTTGCTCTCGCCCACCATGAACAGCGCCCAGTTGCCCCAGTCCGCCATTTCTGCGTTGAGCGGATCGAGGCGATCGGCCTCGGCCAGCGCGCGCTTCACTTTCTCGGCTTCGCCGAGCCCCGAGTAATACATCGCAAAGCCCAGTTCCGTCTGCGCCAGCGTCGGGTCGCGCTGCTTCGCTTTGTTCAGCGCGATCCACGCATCCCGCCAGCGCCAGGCCATCACGTAGGTGAGGCCGAGCGAAGACCACGCCTCGGCAGAATCGGGACGCAACGCCTGCGCGTCGGCAATCGAATCGACCACCTTCTGCAGCATGTTGATCGGCGGCTCGAAGTAACCGAACAACTGGCGATACGCGTCGCTGCGTGCGATGTACGCGTCGAAGAATTGCGGATCGAGCGCGATGGCCTGATCGAACAGCTTGATCGCCTGCGGCAGCGACTCACGACTGAGCAGGTCGAGCTGATAGCGCCCGGCCACGTACGCCTCGTAGGCTTTGAGATTGGCGGTGGGGAATTCGTCCAGCGCCCGTTGCTCCTCCGCCAGGATCGCGACCTTCAGCGAATCCGACACGGCGGCCGCGATGTTGGATTGCATCGCGAACAGATTCGTGTCGTCGGTGCGGCCTTCGTAGTCCTTGTCCCAGACGACGCGGCCCTTGTTGAGATCTTCCAGCGCCGCAGTGATGCGCAGCTTGTTGTCCGCGGCGATGCTGACAACGCCATCGAGTACGTAGCGCACGTCGGGGAGCTGGCGCCGGATGTGATCGCGTCCCTTGTTGTCCCGGAACGTAAATGCAGAAGGCGTCGGCACGATCCGCAGGCCGGAGATCTTGCTGAGGTTGCGGATCACTTCGCGCGTGACCTGATCCGCGAACGGCCGCCAGGCGTCGGGCGCATCGGCCGACACATCGAAAGGCACGACGACGACATACGGCGATTCGGGCGTCGGTCGTTCCTGCAACGCCCACCAACCGATCGACACAGCGATCACCAGCACGGCTGCAATCGCCAGCAGCACCCGCCACGATGACGCGGCCTGTTTGGCAGCGGGAGCTGTCGCCGGCCGCGCATCACCCTCCGGAATCACCGTCACCGGTGCGATGAACTGATAGCCGCGACCACGGATCGTGACGATGGTCTGCTGCAGCTCGCCGTTGTCTCCCAGAACCTTGCGAGCGCTCTTGATGTGATTGCTCAGCGTCGCGTCCGAGACTTCACGCCCTTCCCAGACCTCCTTGAACAGCTCTTCGCGCGACAGGACCCGGTCGCGATGCCGGATCAGGTAGACGAGCAGATCGAAAACCTTCGGCTCGGCGGGGATCACCGCGTCCCTGCTGGTGATCCGGTACCGAGCCGTGTCGACCGTGTATTCGGCGATCTGGTACTTCATTTTGTTAGCGAATCATTACGCAACAATTAGCCAACCGCCAAGCGCCGTTACAGCGCTCACCCCAAGGTGGTACCCCGGTCGCAACAACAACCTCATCGGGGAAGAACCTCATGCCTACGCCGCTGCAAATCCTGCTGGATCCAGTCTCGTTGACCGTACTGGGCCTGTACGGAGCCTTGATACTGCTCGAAGCGCTGTTCCCCGCCCGCCGCCTGCCCCAGATCAAAGGCTGGAAGAGCCGGGCGCTGGTCGTGTTCGTGTTCTATTTCTACTTGTCGTCCTACCTGCCGTTGCTGTGGGGCGAGACGCTGTCCCAGTACCAGGTTGCCGACCTGCAAGGACTCAATCCGTTCGTCGGCGCCGCGATCGGCGTGCTGGTCTACGAGTTCCTGGTTTATGTCTGGCACCGGACCATGCACCGGGTCCACTGGATCTGGCGCGCCTTCCACCAGATGCATCACAGCGCCGAGCGCGTGGACAGTTTCGGTGCGTTCTACTTCAGCCCGCTGGACACCGTCGGCTTCACTTTTCTCACCAGCATCAGCCTCACTGTGATCGGACTCAGCGCTCAGGCCGTGACGTATGCCATCTATGCCACGACGTTCCTCGCCGTCTTCCAGCACCTCAACGTGCGCACGCCGCAATGGCTCGGGTACATCGTGCAGCGGCCGGAAAGCCACAGCCTCCATCACGGCCGCGGCATCCACCAGTACAACTACTCGGACCTGCCGCTGTTCGACATCCTGTTCGGGACCTTCCGCAACCCGAAGGAGTTCACGAGCGAGAACGGCTTCTACGACGGCGCGTCGGCGAAACTGGCGCAGATTCTCATCTTCAAGGACATCGCCGGCCGCGACTTCGACCCGGCGATGAAGCTCAGCGATCGATGAGGGCGAGCGGGTTCGGCGTCGGCGCCGCAATGCGACGCAGCGTGTTCGTGTCGCGGTGATCGAACGCCGGCAGCTGGCCGCGGATCGCCAGGTCGGTACGCGTCACGTAGGTCCAGCTGCCATCGCGATTGAAAGTGATGTCGATGCGGTAGTAGTCGGTGCGAAACGCTTCGTCGAGGAACGTCGTCGAGCAGATGCCGAAACGCGGATCGCCGCGCCGGGCTTCGACTGCGATGTGGTCGTCGCCCGGCTGCGCCTGACCGCCCGCCAGCACGACCTGGCCGCGAGGAATCGCGATCGTCTGCATGATGAGTCCCGTTGCCGGCTCCCACAGCCAGTAGCCGACCTGGTCGTGGAACGTGATGGCTTCCTCCGGCGTGTTGATGTGGATGTGGTAGCGCAGCCCATAGAGGAGCTGCGGACCATTGGCCTGTGCGTCGATCGGCTCCATGCGCACGTGTTCCCGGTACACGCGCCGTTGCGGGCCGTCGGCCTTGGGATTGATGTCCACACCCTGGTCGGACTCCCAGACACCTGCCAGGCGACGCAGCGGGCCCAGATTCGCCAGCGTATCGGGCGAGGACTCGGGTTCGGTGTAGAGATCTTCGGGAAGGTTTTGCATGTCAGCATCTTGCCTTCGCCGCAAAGAGCCGACAAGAAATGCATTCCCCGCAGCCTTTACACACGCGACGCAGCAATCATGACGGTGTTGTAACGACACGATTGATCGCGCGCGAGCGCGTCGTCCAACGGATTTTCGCGAATGGCGAGTGATCACTGCTGGGCCACGGATGCAGACCGTCACACCATCGACCCAAAGCCGTGTGTTGTCGGCGCCCTCTGTGCGCATGCGCACGCTGCTTCTGTTCGCCGTCGCCGCTCTCATTGGTTGCTCACTGATCTGGTTTGCGCTGGCTGTCCAACGTCCGTTGGCGAATCCGGATGAAGGACGCTACGCGGAGATCCCGCGCGAGATGCTCGCATCGGGTGACTGGATCACACCGCATCTGAACGGACTCGCCTACGTCGAGAAGCCGCCGTTGCAGTACTGGGCGACCGCGCTCACCTATCAGCTGTTTGGCGTGAACGAGTGGACGGCACGCTTTTGGACTCTGTTCGCCGCCTGGCTCGACGTTGCGCTGGTGTACCTGTTTGCGCGGCGGATGTGGGGTCGTCGCGTGGCCACGGTCGCGGCAGCGGTGCTCGCATCCTCGGTGCTGCACTTCGCGATGGGCCAGATTCTCACGCTCGACATGGCGTTCACGTTGCTGCTGACGGCGACGCTGTGCTCGTTTTGTATGGCACAAGTGTTGCGCGTAGCCGAGCCGGTTACGAGCGGACGCTGGATGCTCGCGACGTGGATGCTGCTCGCCTGCGCGGTGTTGACCAAGGGAATCGCGGCGATACTCATCACTGGAGCTGTTCTCTCGATCTACGTGGTCTGGCAGCGCGACTGGAGTGTGTTACGCACGCTGCGTCCGATCGCCGGCGTGGCCTTGCTGCTGGCCGTGACCGCGCCGTGGTTCATCCAGGTGTCGCGCGCCAATCCGGACTTCCTGCAGTTCTTCTTCGTGCGTGAGCACCTCGAGCGCTACCTCACGGATGTCGAGAATCGAGTCGAGCCGTGGTGGTACTTCGCCGCGGTCTTCGCTGCCGGCGCGCTGCCCTGGCTGCCGCAGCTGGGGAAAGCGCTGTTGCAAGGCTGGCGCGCCAGTGCGCCGCTCGGTCAATTCGATGTGCAACGGCTGCTGTGGATCTGGTGCGTCTTCATTCTTGCCTTCTTTTCGTTGTCGGACTCGAAGCTGTCGCCGTACATCCTGCCGATATTTCCGCCGCTCGTGTTGCTGGCCGTGGCCAGGCAGACACAGCGTAGCGCTCGCGGACTCAAGATCAGCGTCGCGATGTTGATTCTCTTTGCGGTCGTCCTGCTCGTCGCGTGCCTGGCTCCGACGCTGGCGACAAAGGAACCGGCGGTGGTGCTGATTATCGAGGAGCTGCGTCCGCTCGTAGCGCTGTACGTCGTCGCAACGCTGGCAATTGCCGGCGCAGCATGGCAAGCCATCGGACGGCAGCGCTTCGATCGAGCGGCGATCGGAATTGCTGTTGCATCGTTTCTCGGGCTGGCGCTTTTGTTCGGCACGGTCGGACGCGAGCCGCTGCGTTCCGGCAGAACTTTGGCCGCGCTGATTCCGGCCGAGCTGGCCGCGCATGCGCCGATCTACAGCGTCCAGACCTACGACCAGACGATTCCTTTCTATCTGCATCGCCCGATGATCCTGGTCGACTCGCGCGGCGAGCTGGACTACGGACTGCGTCACGCACCCGAAGCAGGTCTGGACATGCTGGCGTTCGAGCAGCGCTGGCGGCAATCGTCGCAGGCGGTCGCGATCATGCGGCTGCAAAGCTATTCGGAGCTCAGCGCGCGCGGCTTGCCGATGCGCGTGCTGGGTCAGGACACACGTCGCATCGCAGTGAGTCGCCGATGACACCTCTCACCTGGATCCTGGTCATCAGCGGCGTCCTGCTCAACGCGGCAGCACAGCTATTGCTGAAGTGGGCCACGAGCGCGACCGGCCCGATCACGCTGAGCTGGGCAGGACTCACGAATGCAACACCGCGTTTACTTGCTCACTACGGCTTGTGGAGCGGCATCGCGTGCTATGGCGTCAGCGTGATCATCTGGATCATCGCTCTGTCGCGCGCACAGGTCAGCACTGTTTATCCGCTGCTCTCGATCGGATACATCGTGAATGCTGTCGGCGCGACGCTGCTGCTCGGTGAGGCTTTGCCCGCTACCAAACTCGCTGGCATCGGCGTAATCGTCGTCGGAGTCTTCCTGCTGACCCAGAGTCACTGATGAGCGATCACCTGCCATTCGCGCGACCGACGATCGACGAGAAATCGATCGAGGATGTCGCGCAGGTGCTGCGTTCCGGATGGATCGCGTCGGGTCCCTACGTCACAAAATTCGAGAGTGCGTTGTCGACCTATCTCGGCGGACGCGAGGTCCGCACGGTAACGTCAGGGACCGCCGCGCTCGAGATCGCGCTGCGCGCCGCTGGGGTTCGCGAGGGCGATGGCGTGATCGTTCCGGCGATGAGCTTTGCGGCCAGCGCGAACGTCGTGATGCGTGTCGGTGCCATTCCAGTATTCGTCGACGTGGAGCTGCGCAGCCGCAATCTCGATCTCGCGCTGGTGCCGGCGGCCATCTCGCCACGCGTCCGCGCCATCATGCCGGTGCATTTCGCCGGACTGCCGGTCGACCAGGAACGGCTCTACGACATCGCAGCCAAGCACGGTGTGCGAGTGATCGAAGATGCCGCCCATGCCATCGGCAGCACGTATCGCGGCCGGCGCATCGGCTCGTTCGGCGACGTCGCCTGCTTCAGCTTTCACCCGAACAAGAACCTGACGACGATCGAAGGCGGCGCAATCGCTTTCGGCTCGGGCGTGGACGTGGACCTGATCGAACTGGAGCGGTTTCACGGCATCATCCGCGACGGCGAAGGCAACGTCGATGTAGTGCGTGCCGGCGGCAAGTACAACCTGTCGGACGTAGCTGCGCGCCTGGGCCTCGCACAGCTCGAACGCCTCGATGGCTTCACCGCTCGCCGGCGCGAGCTGGCGAGCCTCTACTTCGACGAGCTCGGTATCGACCCGCCGGGAGTGCTGCCCGAGCGCGGCGACAGCGGTCACTGCTGGAACATGTTCACGCTGCTGCTGCCGTTCGATCAGCTCGGCATGACGCGCGCACAGTTTCAGCACGCGATGGGCCAGCGAGGCATCGGCGTCGGCGTGCACTATCCCTGCATCCCCTCGCTCACCGCTTACCGGAACTTGAGCGATCGCTCGGCTCATCGCTATCCGAACGCGGCGCGCATCGGTCGCGAGACCGTGACGCTGCCGCTGTTTCCCACAATGGCTGACTCTGACGTGCGCCGCGTCTGCGAAGCGCTGCGTGCCGTGCTGGCGCATCGAACATGAGCGCCAAACCTCGACTCGCTGCGCGCGTCGCTCCGGTGCTGAGCGTTGTGATCCCCGTGTTCAACGAAGAGGCTGGACTGCCTGCGCTGTTCGCGCGGTTGTATCCGGCACTCGATGCTTTACAACGCAGCTACGAATGCATCTTCGTCGACGACGGCAGTGTCGACCGATCAGTCGCGCTGCTGCGGGAGATGTTTCAACATCGTCCTGCCCAGACGCGGCTGGTGATTCTGCGCGGCAACTTCGGTCAGCATGCTGCGATCCTCGCCGGCTTCGAGCGCGCTCGCGGCGACTTCGTCGTGACGCTGGACGCAGACCTGCAGAATCCCCCGGAAGAGATCGCGAATCTCCTCGCAGCCCACGACGCGGGCCATGACTACGTCGGGACCATCCGCCAGCAGCGCCAGGATAGCTGGTGGCGCAAGCAAGCCTCGGCCGCGATGAATGCGATCCGCGAGCGCATCTCCGGTATCCGCATGGCCGACCAGGGCTGCATGCTGCGCGGCTATTCGCGCGAAGTCGTCGACGCGATCAACCGCTCGCGTGAAGTCACCACGTTCCTGCCGGCGCTCGGTGCGCTGTACGCGCTACGCGCGACGGAGATCCCCGTACGCCACGAAGAGCGGCACGCCGGCACGTCGAAGTACTCGCTGTATCGGCTGATCCGACTGAATTTCGATCTGATGACCGGGTTCTCGCTGGTGCCGCTGCAGCTATTCTCGATGGCCGGCATCGTCGTGTCGCTGCTGTCGTTCCTGTTCGTCGTGTTTCTGACGGTGCGTCGCTTCCTGGTCGGTCCGGAGGCGGAAGGCGTGTTTACGCTGTTCGCAATCGTCTTTCTGATGATCGGCATTGTGCTGTTCGGTATCGGCCTGCTCGGCGAATACATCGGCCGGATCTACCTGCAGGTGCGGAATCGACCGCGCTACGTGATCCAGGCAGTCGTCGAAGAGCCGGCCGCAGGTGATTCACCATGACTTCCGCGGTCGTATTCGCGTACAGCGAAGTCGGCGCGCGCTGCCTGCGCGTGCTGCTGCGTCACGATGTTCACGTCGCGCTGGTCATCACGCACGAAGATGAGCCGACCGAACGGCGCTGGTTTTCGAGCGTTGCCGCGTTGGCGCGCTCGCACGAGATTCCGGTCCTGCAGCCGGCCGATCCCAATGACCCTGCCATCGTCGCGACGATCGCGCGCGCACGACCCGATTTTCTGTTCTCGTTCTACTACCGTCACATGCTGAGCGAGCAACTGCTCGCGACCGCGCAGCGCGGCGCCCTCAACATGCACGGCTCGCTGCTGCCGAAGTATCGCGGTCGCGCGCCGGTCAACTGGGCCATCATCCATGGCGAGGCGGAAACCGGCGCAAGCCTGCATTACATGGAAGCGCGACCGGATGCCGGTCCGCTCGTCGGACAGGCCGCCGTCGCGATACTGCCCAACGACACGGCGCTCGACGTGGCGCTCAAGGTTGCTGCCGCCGCCGAGCGTGTGCTCGATCGATATCTACCCGATCTGATTCGCGGCCAGGCGCCGCGAATCGCACTGGACCTCGCAAGCGGCTCGTACTTCGGACGCCGCCGGCCGGAAGACGGACGCATCTCGTGGGAGCGGCCGGCACTGGAGATTCACAATCTGATCCGCGCGGTTGCGCCGCCGTTTCCAGGAGCGTTCGGCAGCTGCAATGGCTCTATGCTGCGCGCACTCGGCAGCCGCTACCTGGAGCAGGCTGCACGCCACCGGCAAGCAGCTCCCTGTTTGTACGCCGAGAGCGGCGCATTGCATCTCGACTGTCTCGATGGCAAGCGGCTGACGCTGACATCTGCGGAACTCGCGGGCGAGCCGCTCACGCCCGCTTCCCTGCTCGCGCGCTACGGTACGGAACCCGTATCGCTCGTCTCCTCACGGAACAACTCACTGGATCGCACAGCATGAAACGCATCCTCATCCTCGGTGTGAACGGCTTCATCGGTCACCACCTGACGCGCGCGCTGCTCGCTCGCACCGATTGGCAGGTGTACGGGATGGATCTGTGCAGCGAACGCGTCGAGGCCTTTCGACACGACCCGCGCTTCCATTTCGTCGAAGGCGACATCACGATCAATCGCGAGTGGGTCGAGTACAACGTGCGCAAGTGCGATGTCGTGCTGCCGCTGGTCGCGATCGCGACACCCGCCACCTACGTGCGTGAGCCGCTGAAGGTGTTCGAGCTCGATTTCGAGGCGAATCTGCCGATCATCCGGCACTGCGTGAAGTACCACACGCGCATCGTCTTTCCGTCGACCTCCGAAGTGTATGGCATGAGTCCCGATGCGCATTTCGATCCGTACAACTCGAACCTGGTGCTCGGTCCGATCAACAAGTCGCGCTGGATCTACTCCTGCGCCAAGCAGCTGCTCGACCGCATCATCTGGGGCTACGGCCAGGAGGGCCTGCTCGACTTCACGCTGATCCGGCCGTTCAACTGGATCGGCTCGGGACTCGACAGCATTCACACGCCGAAGGAAGGTAGCTCGCGCGTGTTGACGCAATTCTTCGGCCACATCGTGCGCGGCGAAGACATCCAGCTCGTCGACGGCGGCGCGCAGACGCGCTCGTTCACGTACATCGACGATGCGATGGATTGCCTGCTGCGCATCCTCGCGAACCCGCGCGGCATCGCGAGCGGGAAGATCTACAACATCGGCAACCCGGACAACAACTGCTCGATCCGCCAGCTCGCGGAGATGATGCTCGAGATCGCGCGCGGACGGCCGGAATACCGCGACTCGGCGCGGCGTGTGCGGGTCGTCGACGTGTCGTCCGCCAAGTATTACGGCGAGGGCTATCAGGACATCCAGACGCGCGTCCCGGACATCGACAACACCTGCGGCGAGCTCGACTGGGCGCCACGCACCGACATGAGCACGGCGCTGCACGCGATCTTCGATGCCTACTCCGACGACCTGCAGAAGGCGCGCGACCTGACTCCGACGGGGACTTTCCCCGTGCTGCTGCCGGCGTCCGTCGCCGCGCACTCGCAAGCAGCTGTTCGATGAGCCAGCAGATCGCGCTGAAAATCGATGTCGATACTTTGCGCGGCACGCTGGAAGGCGTGCCGCCGCTGCTGGAGTTGCTGCAACGTCACCGGCTCAACGCGACGTTCCTTTTCAGCCTCGGACCGGACAACACTGGCCAGGCCTTGCGGCGAGTCTTCCGCCGCGGATTCATGAGCAAGGTTCTGCGCACCTCGGTGGCTACGCACTACGGCCTGAAAACGCTGTGTTACGGCACGCTATTGCCTGCGCCCCAGATCAGCGTAAAAGGCCGGCAGATCATGCGCGCGGTCCGCAGCGCCGGGTTCGAAGTCGGCGTGCACTGCTACGATCATGTTACCTGGCAGGACTACGTCGCCACGCGCGACTACGCCTGGACGCGGCAGCAGATGGAGCTGGCGGTGGAGTGCTTTCGCGATGTGTTCGGCACGATGCCGAAGACACATGGCGCCGCGGGCTGGCAGATCAACGAGCACGTGCCGGCGCTCGAAGCAGAGTTCGGCTTCGACTACGCCAGCGACACGCGCGGCACACAACCGTTCTGGCCAGCGCAGGCGCCGGTGCCGATGCGCTGCCCGCAGCTGCCGACCACGCTGCCGACATTCGATGAGCTCATCGGAGTCGCCGGCTGCACGGAAGCGACCGTCGCCGCCGAAGTCCTCGAGCGGAGCGCCGTGCCTGCGCGCCATGGTCATGTCTTCACGCTACACGCCGAGCTCGAGGGCATGCGGCTGCGCCGCGCCTTCGAGTGTCTGCTGCAGCAATGGATCGAGCGCGGCGTGCAACTCTGCTCGATGCGGGACCTGTACCTGTCGCAGTCCGCGCAACTCCCCGTCTGCACGGTGCGTTACGAGGAGATCCTTGGGCGCTCCGGCCGTCTGGCTTGCCAGGGAGACCCGCAGTAGAAATCGGCCGCGCCGGATCGTCATCGCTTCAGGAACCCCGAGTATCAGGAGATTGCGATGACTACGACCCCGTTACCCCCGCAGAAGCCATCGATCGTGTCGCCCAAGGAGTGGGCGGCGGCGCACGCGGACCTGCTCGTCAAGGAGAAGGCCTTGACCCACACGCGCGATGCCATGGCCGCCGCGCGTCGGCGGATGCCGTGGATGGCCGTGGACAAGGACTACGTTTTCGATGGACCTCGCGGCAAAGTGAGCCTGCTCGATCTGTTCGAAGGCCGCCGACAGCTCATCGTCTATCGCGCATTCTTCGAGCCCGGCGTGCACGGCTGGCCGGAGCATGCGTGCATCGGCTGCTCGCTGGGCGCCGATCAGGTTTCCAACCTCGCCCACTTGCATGCCCGCGACACCACCCTCGCCTACGCTTCGCGCGCGCCGCAAGCGGACATCGCGCGACTGAAGGCGCGAATGGGCTGGGAAATGCCGTGGTACACGATCACCGACAGCTTCGACATCGACTTCGGCGTGAATGAATGGCACGGCCACAACGCATTCATCCGCGACGGCGAGCGCATCTACCGCACGTACTTCATCAACAGCCGTGGCGACGAGGCGATGGGATCGGTGTGGAGCTACCTCGACATGACGGCGCTCGGCCGTCAGGAAGAGGGAGAGGACTCACCGCAGGGTTACCCGCAGTCGAAGCGCTACAAGTGGTGGAACTGGCACGACAGCTATGTGCCGAATGCGGCGCCCGATCCGAAGTGGGTCGCGGTGTCGGATGCGGGTGAGGAAGCCTTTCGCAAGAAAGAAGGCTGATCGAATCTGCGCGATTCGCGGGGGCCGTCCATGGCCCTCGCGCTCGTGGCATAGCGTCTACGGGGTAACGCTCTCCACGATCACATCGCCTGAACCAACGACCGCGTTCGTGTCGGTTGCAACGCGAACGGTGCCGTACAGCACGCGACCCGCCGCCGGCGCGGCATTCGCCGTGACAGATCCCGGGACGGTCCACGATGCGCCCGCCGGACGCAACGCATTGGCATCCGTGACGGACACGGCGCCGAACGCTGCATTCGTGAACACATCGATGTAGTTGAACGTCGTCGTTCCTGCCGGTACCGCGAAGCCGTCGATGAGCACGACCCAGGTGCCTGCGGCCGGATTATTGATCGTCACCGATTCCTCGGAATCGCCGTCCGCGCTCGAGCCCGCCTGCACGCAGGTGCCGCTGGTGCAGTTGAAGACGAACAAGTCGAGGTCCGCCGCCGGGTCGCTGGTACCGCCGATGGTTGCGCGCAGCGAGGTCGAACCAGGAGTTACCTGCACCTGGAACTGCTGCTGTTCAGCATTGGCGATCGTCGGTGTCAATCTATTTGCACTACCGAGCGTGCTGCCGACTGCACGACCCGTGAACGCACCGAAGATATTCGTGAGCGTGTACGACCTGGCGATTGGCGCACCGATTGTCGCGCTGGGGATCACATCGGGATTCGGCGCCACGAGCGCACCGAGGATCGATGCAGTCAGGCTGTACGGCGCAGAGTCAGCGTCGGAGCTGCGACGTGCATCGACCGTGATCTCCCAGACGCCGGCTTGCGGAGAACCGAGCACGCGCGAGGTCGGCGAGCCCGTAGCGCAGCCGGCAGCGGCGGCCGGCTGGTAGCAGTTCGAAACTGCATTCGAATCGATGCCCACTCCATACGGATGGATGCGCAGGAAGCGCGCCTGCCCCGTGCCGGCGGCCGAGGTCGGCCCCGAGAAGTCGACCTTCAGCGCCGGTGTGCCGGCCGGTACACGCACGAAGTGCGATGTCTGCTGCGCACGACCGATCTGGCCGGTCTTCGTGACGGAGAAGTTGTTGCCTGCATTGAACTGGTCAGCCGCATCGACCACGTTCATCGTCTGGAACTCGATGCCCGCCGCGCTGGCACTGTCGAGATTCATGATCGCCGAGTGATGGCCGGCAGTCTGCGGATTGATCGTGACCGGCAGGTCCACCGTCACGTTCAGCGGCAGAGCGATCGTTGCCTGCGAACTGAAAGTGCCGTCGCCGCCGACCCAGCTGACTGTGTAGGACTTCGGCTGCGAGCCGCCCTTGGTGCGCGTGATCTTGTACGTACGCGTGTACGACTGCCCCGCCACGACGCCTTCGCGATCGTAGATGCCGGTGCCGATGCCCGGCTCCGCGAGGAAGGAGCTGAGGATGGTGTTGACCGGCACCTTCGCGACGATTTCGTCCGTGCTGATGTTCGTCTTCAGCAGGTTCCACGCTGCCTCGGTCTGCAGGATGCCGTTGCCCTGGCGATAGACGCCGATGCGGCTCGCATCCAACAGGCGCGTCGAAGAACGGATCGCCTGGCGAAGCTGGTCGGGCTTCCACTGCGCGCCAGCTTGTTTCGCAGCACTGATCAGCAGTGCCGCCGCGCCAGTCGCCTGCGGTGCTGCCATCGAAGTGCCGTTCATGAACTGATAGCCGGGCGGCAGCGCGTACGGCACACCCACGCCGGGCTGCCACAACGGAGTCGTGGAAACAGCCGCGCCGGGCGCGATGATTTCCGGCTTGAATCCGCCGTCCTCACGCGGACCGTTCGAGGTGAAGTAATTCAGGTTGTCGACGAACGGCGTGTCCGCGCCATAGCCGAGCTGCATCGTCGCGCGACTCAGGTAGGCGCCGACGCCGACGACATTGGTCGCCACCGCAGGATCGCCGACAGTGTTCATTCCGGGGCCATCGTTGCCCGCCGAGAAGAACATCTGCACCTTGAACTGCTCGATCAGCCGGTTGTAGAGCTCGGCACGAGCGTTGTTGCCATCGTTGAGCGCTGGCAACCCGCCGATCGACATGTTGATCACGTCGACGTGCGCCTGCTTGACGGCGTAGATCATGCCTTCGAGGAGCGCATGGGTGGTGCAGCCCGCAATCCACAAGCACGCGCGTACTGAGACCAGCTTGGCGCCAGGCGCCGCGCCGCTCATCGCGCCGCCGAACAACGCGTTGCCGGATGCGATGCCGGCGACGTGCGAGCCGTGCGGGCTGGAGACGAGGCCGATGTTCACTACCTTGAGCTTGCCGTCCGTCTGCACGACGAAAGGCACGCGTTCGACGACTGGCGTCGCCGGGTTGTCGACGCCGAAATAATTGACGTCGAACTTCACCTTGTAATCGGTCATCGCAACTTCGTCCGCGAAGCTGCCGTTCTGGTTGGTATCGACCCACACCAGATTCTTCGCACTCGGATCCCACAGCACTGCGAACAGCCCGCTGCTGCCGGTGGGATTGCCGTCGCGATTGACGTCCATCTGGAGATCGGCGCTGTTGAGGCGCGGATCGCGCTCGTTGAACAGTGCAATTCGATAGTTGCCATTCGCCGGTGCCGTGTAGATGCGGCCCTCGAACGTGAACTGGGCGCCGGAAACCTGGGTGCTCATGTCCAGCCACGTCGGGTCGTTTTCCGTGAACGGATCGGTGCCCGTCACCCAATCGACGATCTTGCGTTCGCCGGTCGAGGTCGTTTGCAGACTCGGGTGATCGAGTGTGATGCCGGCGTCGACGACGCCGATCGTCACGCCGCGGCCATCCCACGTCGGATGGTCTGCGGTGAATTGCGCAGCACCGGTATCGCGGATCGGCAGATACGGGTTGTCACGAGGTGTCGCGGCATTCGGCGCCACCTGCGGCACGAGCGCGGCGATGCCTTCCGGATCGGGGCTCGGGTCGGGCATCGGCACGGTTTCATCCACATCGACGCTCTGCACGGAGGCGAGCGCCGCCAGGGCCTTCACCTGTCCGACCCCCACGCTGACGCGCAGATAGCCGAGAGCGTCATCTCGATACTGGATCTGGCCGCCGAGCGCGGCGATGTCCGCGACGGCTTGGTTGATCGAGCCTTTAGTGGCCGCGACGATCAGCACCATGCGGCTCTTGCCGGACTGCTGCGCCTGATCCACCAACTGCTCGTCACGCTGCCCGAGCTTGGAGTTGCCGAGCTGTGCAGCGAGCGCATCGTTGACTGCAAACACAGTCAACCCTAGTGCGGCCGCAGAGGCCGCGAGCAATTTCATATTACCCATTGGTAGTATCCCCACGTCTTCTGGTTGTTCCTGCCCAACGCTTGTTGAATTCGCAACGGCAGGGAAGACCGTGAACGATACGCGAAAGAATTTCGTTGTCTATGCGACATCCACGTGCAAGAAATTCCGATCGCAAAGAGGGATACCACGAAGGTGGTATTTGCAGCGGCGCGACTTTGTGATTAGGAGCCGCTGGCGAGCGCCGGCGTCGCGCTCTTATTGATGAAGCTGCCGGCTTTATCGAACGTCTTCGACCGGATCGCGAACAGATCGAGCACCGTGTCGAACACGTCGCCCTGTTGATACTGCGCGCGCTGCACGACCGAAATCGGAATCGACGATTTCACGATCAACGGGATCTCAGCCTGCTCGGCCGGCAGCGACATGCCCGGCGGCATGCCATGAAACATCAAGCCGTCTTCGAGCAGCGATTCGCCGTGATCGGAGAGATAGATGAAGACGTACGGAATCTTCGAGTTGTCGAGCTCTGTGATCGCCTGCCCCACGACGTGATCGACGTAGAGGATCGTGTTGTCGTAGGAGTTGTACACCTGGTCGAGCGAGCACTTGTTGGCGATGTCGGCATCGGTGCACATCGGCTGGAACTGCTGGAACTCCGGCGGATAGCGGTCGCTGTAGACCGGGCCGTGACTGCCGCCGCCAAAGTGCAGGACGACGAAGCGGTAGCCGGACTTGTAGGTGGCGATGTTTTCCTTGAGCAGCGGGATGACATCTTCGTCGTAGCACTTGGCGCCGTGAGCGCAGTCGCTGACTTTCGTTTCGCCGACCGCCGCGCAGTTGTCATAGAGCGTGTAGTTCACGTAGCACGCTGTCGGTATGCCCACCTTGGAAACGATCGTCGTCAGCTTGACGTCGTTTTTCTCCAGGATCTTCGGCAACGCGTACAAGGTCGAGCCGCGCGTCGCGATGGCATCGAGCAGATGCAATCCGGCGATGCTCTCCAGCACCGGATTCGTTTTCCGTCGCTCGTAACCGTACACGCTGAAGTTCTTCCGACGCGAAGACTCGCCGACCGCGAGGACCACCACGAGGTTGTCGGGCGCCGACACGCTTGCGGCGATCTCGACGTTCTGCTCGTTGCGCTTGAAGTACGGCTTGATTGCCTTCGACGTCGCGTTGATGGAGCTCGAGATGATGTTGAGCGGGACCAGCGAATAGACGATGTACTTGTTCGAGACGTTGCCGGCCCGAAGAATCGCGCCGTACTGCAAGTACAGAGATGCCAAGGCGACGCAGAGAGTCACGGCGATCAGCTGCAGCGAGCCGAGCAGATATCTGCCGCGCGGCTGAAACGTGATGTCCGCTGACCAGATGATCAGAACCGGCAGCGCGAGCAGGAACACGACGTACGGCAGCATCTGCAACGACAGGAGCTGACCGACCTCGGTGGCATCCGTGTGCACAGTGTTCTGGACCATCGACGTATCGACGGCGACGTTGTATTTCGCGATGAAGTACGTGCCGGCGCAGCTCGTGATCGTCAACAGAATCGCCAGCGGCTTGATCGTGCGGCGATGAGCCAGCAGCGTGAAGAAGAACGTGAACAGGCAGAGCCCGGCGACCAGGTACGCGGACAGCGCCGGCCAGTCGACACCGTCGCCCTGGCGAAACCACTTCGACAGTTTGTCGAAATTGATCGCGTTGCAAATCACGAACAGCAGCGCGCAGAACGCCAGCGAGAACCGCAGGTGCGAGGTCTGGAATCTCAGCCGGGCAATGGACAAATTCAGGTCTCGGTGGCGCTCGGAAGTGCCGGCAAAGCCTCCGCCTCCAGGCGGAGTCGTGCCTCCCGTTCGAACGCCCCCAGGACCAGGTAGTGATGCAAGACGTCCGCGACGATCAGCATCACGAAGAATGAAACAACCGTGTCGGAAAGGAAATGCGCACCGCTGGCAATGCGGCAGAACGACACGACAGCGCCCACGGCGACAGCCGCGGCGAACACCCTGCGCCGTCGGCTCAAAGCCAGCGCCAGAGCCAGGCTGAAGAAGCCGCCGGCGGCTTCGCCGGACGAGAAAGAACAGTTCTTCGTGCACTGGCCGCTGACCACGAACGGCGGCGTGTAATGCCCGGCACCGCCGAACTCGACGATGTCTCGCGGTCGCGCCCGCCCGAAGTTGTCCTTGAGCGCCACGTTCACGATGACACCGGCGCCGAGGATCAGGACCAGGAACAAATACACGATCCGCTTGCCATCGACCCCGCACAGATTGCGCTTCATCACCTTGTTCCAGAGGTAGAGCGCGATCACCGAGGCGAGCGAGAAGCCCAGGAAGTAGCCCATGCTGTCGTGCATGAACAGCGTCCACCACTGCTGGCTCAGGTAAAACCCGCGGCTGAAGAACAGGCGGGAGATGAAGATATCGACGCCGGGAAATACCAGGAAAAGCAGGGTCGAAGCTGCGAACAAGGTCAGAATGGCTCGACTACGTCGCAGTTTTAAATAGTGCATCGGCCGTCCGGCGGCGTGAATTTGGCGTTAGACGGGCCCCGGCGCTAAATCAATCGCGGAGCGCGTCTAAAACCTGACGTTCCATTCGAGCATCGCACCTCCGTCAGTAGCGGCCAAGCCCAAGGCGTCTTGAGCCGTCTCCGGCAGGAACGCCCGGGTGGCGAACGAAGCCACGAAAGTACCGAGCGCCATGCCGACGAGCGTGTCGGAGGGATAGTGCCAGCCGGCTTCGACGCGCGCCCATGCGGTACCCACAGTGACTGCGTCGATGCCGATGTCTGCCGTGAGGCGCAGACCCGCACTCATCGGGATGGATTCTAGATTAATCTTTGCGAGCTGTCCGTGAACTGCTGCCGAAGACGTGTGACCCGAGGGAAAGCTCTCGTCGTCGGCACCGTTGGGCCGCTCGCGGCCGGTGGCACTTTTGAGCGCGACCGTTGCAGCACTCGTCACGCCAATGGCAGCCACTTCCACCGCGCCGCCCTTCGCTTTGCTGATCAGCCACTGACCGGCGTCGTCGCCACCGGGCGTTGCAACCAGGGTGACGAGCGACACGACCCCCGCCGTCGAACGCAGGTCGTCACTCCACTTCTCGGCATTGCTTTGCGAGCCGAAGATCGGCGTGTGTTCGCGCGCCCAATCCGACGTGCGGCGGTCGAAGTCATCGACTTGTAAAAGTGCGGCGGTGGCAAGCGGCGCCCAAACCCAGGGATCGGTGGCGGCAGCGCGAGCCGCCTGCCCCACGCGAGCCCAGCCCGGACGGATCGTGGCGGAATCGCCCCAGGTGCCGCCGGATGGCAACGTGCCGCACGCGCTGAAAATCAGCGCGAACACACTGATGAGCGATACGCGAGCGATCCTGGATGCGGTCACCCGCGTTAGACGTGGCGGCGTACTTCGATCAACCGGCCGGGTGCGTGCAGGGATGCACTTCGATCGTGATGTGAGACAAGCCGTCGAGATCGGCGAGCCGCGCTTTGTAGGACTCCGGCGACCGCGGCTGGTCGCTGACGATCGCGGCGATGAGCGCAGCGTGTCCCGGTCCCACGCGCCAGAGGTGGAGGTCGGAGATCCGGTCGCCGTCGACTTCCAGCTTGGTCCGGATACGCGCGGCAAGCTGCGGATCGACGACAGTGTCCAGGAGAACGGCGCCGGCGTTTCGCAGAAGGCGCAGCGACCAGTGAGCGATCACGAGCGCGCCGACGATGCCCATCACTGGATCCATCCAGGTCCAGCCGAAGAAGCGACCGGCCAGGAGTGCGCCGATGGCCAGCACTGAGGTCATGGCATCGGCGAGCACGTGCAGATACGCGGCGCGTAGATTGTGGTCGTGATGGTGATGATGGTCGTGGTGGTGCTCATGCTCATGCTCATGCTCATGCTGCTCGTTCAACAACCACGCGCTCGCAAGATTCACTCCGAGGCCGATGGCCGCGATGACCGTTGCTTCGTCGAAGCTGATCGTTACCGGGCTGAACAATCGACTCACGGATTGATGGCCGATCAACAACGAGATGACTGCGAGGATCAACGCACTCGAATAGCCCGCGAGCTCGCCGACTTTGCCGGTTCCAAAGGAGAACCGCGGATCGCGCGCGTGGCCTCGTGCATATCGATAGGCGAACGCCGCTATCGCGAGAGCGCCGGCGTGCGTCGACATGTGCCAGCCGTCGGCAACCAGAGCCATCGAGCCGTAGATCGTTCCGCCGACGATCTCGACGACCATCATCGCTGCCGTCAGCGCGACGACCAGCCACGTCCGCCGTTCGTTCTCGGCATGCCGGGCGCCGAGAAAGGCGTGATCGTGACTCCAGTTCGCAATCGTGTGGGTGTGCATCGTCTGTCTCCTGGCGGACGACTATACCGGGCGGAAGACCCAGACGGCGGCGCCTTCTGCCCCGCTGGCGCGGACAGCCAGGAATAGGCGATCCAGATCCGGTGAGAAGAATGCAGTCCGCGCGCCCTGGCTCGTCTCTATGCGGGCAACGCGCGTCGTATGATCGCCGCGACTGGTGAGCACATCGATCACGCCCTGGCCGCAAGCGACGTACACATAGCTGCGTCGAGCGTCGATGAAGACATCATCTGCGTCGCCACAGATGTCGACTCGCTCCTGCACCGCTCCGTTTGCCGCGTCGTACGAGACTAGCGTTGCAGGCTGACGGAACGCGACGAACACGCGATTGCGCTGCGCGTCGAGCGCCATCGGGTAGTTGGATCGCAGGTTCGCCGTGGACCAGATCGCGATCTGTTTGCTCGCTGCTCGATCGACGACCGCCACTTGCTTCGCGTCGGGAACATTGACGTAGATCCGCGAGCCGGCTTCGTCGAGCTGAAAACTTTCGGGATGACCCTGCAACCCAATCTCGCCGGCTTTCTTGAACGCCGCGGCATCGATGATTGCCAGCTTGCCGCTGCCCGCGCCGACGTAGATGCGAGCCTGCTCGCGATCGATACGGATATTGTCGGCATCGTCATCGAGCTCGAGTTTGCCGACTGGCTCAAGCTGCGGCCCGCGGAACGCATGCAGCTCGCCGCTGCCGCCGTTGGCCACGTAGAGTGTATCCGTTCGTGCGAGATACGCGACGCCCTGCGGCTCGTCGAATCCTGCAAGCCGGCGCACCACTTTCCGACCGTCGACATCGATGACTGCGACGGTATTGTTACCGAGCTCGGCGACGAACAGCCGCCGGTGTGCCACATCGATAGCCAGGTGGTCGATGCGGCCTTTGACATCGCCTAGAGGAATCTTCGCTTCGAGCATCAGCAGCCCGGTTTCAGCTGCCGACGACATCAGAGTCCATCCCGTAGCACACAGGGCAATGAGCAGTTTGATCATGCACGTCACCGCTGCGCTGCGAGGCGAATACCCAAACCGATGAAGAGCACACCGGTCACGCGATCGATGGAGGCGCGCAGGCGAGGATTGCCGCGAAAGAACTGCCGCAAGCGTGCGGCGCCAAGCGCGAGCACGAGACACCAGAGCGTTCCGGTCGTCACGAACGTGATGCCAAGCGTTAGAAACGCGAGCGTCTTCGACATGCTGTCGGGTTCAATGAACTGCGGCAGCAGAGCGAGGAAGAACAAGGCGACTTTCGGGTTGAGAATGTTGGTGACGATGCCCTGGCGGAACGCGGACCGTGCATCGCCCTCGTCTGCGGGCGCGGCGGGCAGATCCGAGTCGTGCAAAGTCTTCGCGAACAGCAGCTTCGCTCCAAGGTAGACGAGGTACAGCGCCCCCGCGATCCGGACGACGAAAAAGGCCGCCGGCGACGCGGCCAGAATCGCCGACAGGCCCGCGGCAGCGGCCAACGTATGAATAATGCTGCCGACACCGATGCCGAGCGCCGAGGCCACGCCCGCTCGCAGACCGCCGGTCAGACTGCGGCCCAGGATGAACATCGTGTCCTGGCCGGGCGTGAGGTTCAGCAACACACCCGTCAGAACGAACAACCAGTAGTCATGGATTCCCAGCATGCACCACAACGGTACCGCTTGTCCGAGGGGCAAGGTCAAGTCATCGTCGAGATCGTGTCGGAACCGCGACCGTTCGTTCGTCCTTGAGACAGTTGAGCCCCCAGGAGCGTTTCAATGAAGCCCACCGTCACCGCTTTCGAACGGTCACCGGATCGCGGCAGAGGACTCGCGCGCGACATGCGTGTTCGCTGGGCGCTCGAGGAAGTGGGCCAGCCCTACGACGTGCGATTGGTCTCGTTCAAGACCATGAAGGAAGCTGCGCATTGCGAGCGCAATCCGTTCGGTCAGATCCCGACTTACGAGGAGGGCGATCTGACGCTGTTCGAGTCGGGCGCGATCATTCTGCACATTGCCGAGCGTCACGCGGGGCTGCTACCAGCGGACGTGAGCGCCCGAGCGCGCGCGATCACATGGATGTTTGCCGCGCTGAGCACGGTTGAGCCGCCGATTGTCGAGCGTTCCGCGGCGGTGCTCCTGGAGCGCGACAAAGGCTGGTACGAACAGCGCCTGCCTATGCTCGAGGATCGCATTCGTGCACGGCTGGCACAGCTTTCGCGTCGGCTGGGCGCTGCCGAGTGGCTCGATGGTGAGTTCAGCGCCGGTGACCTGCTGATGGTGCACGTGCTGCGCAGATTGGAGGGATCGGGTTTGCTGGAGGAATATCCGAACGTCTCCGCCTATATCGCCCGCGGCGAAGCACGGCCCGCGTACCAGCGTGCTTTCGCCGCTCAGCTGGCGGTTTTCACTGGTCAGCCAGCGCCCGATTCGTGAAGTGCGCGTTGCCGAGGCCGGTGCCGATCGTCATCACCGCCCAGTGCTTCACATCCTGCATCCAGGGCAGTTCGCTGAGTCCTTGCACGACTGCATCGTTGTGCATGAGGACTACCGTGTCGTGATCGCCGATGGTCGGCAGCGCCTCGCGTAACCGCTGCGGCAGATTGAAGCCTTTCGCTTCCCAGTTGCCCGGCAGGTTCTGGCCGCCGCGCTCGATCGAGCCGTCAGCTCGAATCACACCAGGACAGCCAATGCCGATGAACGGCGCCAGCGTCAGTCCATCCTTGTCCGCGCGCTTGACGAGATCGAGCAGGAATTCGATGAGGCGTTCCACAGCATCCTCGCGCTTGGGCGCGTCGTCGGAGTGCCGCCAAAGCTCCAGGCGGTGAACGTCGGCGTCCGACAAATCCTTCTTCTTCTTCGAATGAAATTCGACGATCCCGGCGCGGATGTTGCTGCCGCCGATGTCGACCGCGAGGATGCTGTCGTGGCCGGCGAGGATCCACGCAGGGACCAGATGGATGCTGCCGATGAGGCCGGCGTGATCGGGTGCATGACGAATCGGATGCAGGTCGACCGCGTGCCCGCGACCTTTCAGGACCACGCTGGTCCGACCGATGGCGAGCTCGCCGATGCGGCTTTGACGCAGGCCGCCTCCCACCACGATGCGCTCGACGTCCTTCCACTCCTTCAGGCGCAGGAAGCGGCGAATCACCGCGGCAAATTCCTGCGCAAATTCCTCGATGGCGCTGTGAACCATGCCGGCAGCTTCGGGATCGCCCTCCAGCAGCAGCTTGTCGAGCTGCTTCTTGCTGATCTCCTCGCTGGGTTGCTCGCCGAGCGGATCCTCGCCCATCTTGCGGACGCGCTCGCGCCAATCATCGAGGATCGCCTGGAACGCGCGCTTGCTGGCGCGGTCGCCGACGAAGCCGTCGGGGGTGCGCAACTCGGCGTTGTAAGCGTCTACGCTGACACGGCTCAGTGTCGCGGAGCCGTGTGCCAGAAGATCAGGCGTTGGTGTCGCAGCGGTGTCGTCGGCCATTCACGTCGCTCGGGCCCATGTATGACCTTCAATACGTGGGAACGCGAGGACGTTCCGCTTGCAATGTTTGCAATGGCTCTCAGCGCACCACTGGCAACTGCACGGCGCTGGCGCTGTTTCCGCCGAACCAGATGCTCTGCGTCGCCTTCTTATAATCGGCCGGCTTGGCGTACATGATGTTCTCCACGTACGTCTGCGGATTGCGATCATAGAGTGGGAACAGGCTCGACTGGACCTGCACCATGATCCGGTGACCCGGCAGGAACACGTGATTGACGTTGGGCAACGTCCAGCGATAGTGCTCCACCCGACCTGCTTTGAGCGCCGCCGGCGCCGCGAAGCTCTTCACGTAACGTCCGCGAAAGATCTCGATGCCGATCGGCAATTCGAGACCCGCCATCGTCGGCTTCGCGCCCTGCGACGCCGGCTCCGGCGTGTCGTTCGGATAAACGTCGATGAGCTTCACGACCCAGTCGCTGTCGGTGCCGGTGGTCGAAGCGAACAGATCGACCTCGGGCGCGCCCATGATGTGCACCGGCTTGTCGAGCGGTGCAGACTTCCACGCAGCGACGTCCGGACGGTCCGACACGAAGCGCTGATCCTGCACCAGCCAGTACTTCCACTGCATCGGGTCGCTCATGTCGATCGGGCGCGGAATGAATGGCACCGGATGAGCGGGATCGCTCACATATTCATAGTGCTCCGTTTCCGACGGCCGCTCGAAAGTTGCGGCGCCGTTGGCGGCGAGATAGATCGGCGTCGCAGTGCCCATCGGCCAGCGCTCCGAGCTCTCCCACTTGTTCACACCAGTTGCATACGTGAGCACGGGCGGCGTGTGCGGATCGGGACCGTCCTTGAGCCAATGATCGAAGAACGGCTTCACGTACTGTACGCGCCACTCGCGCGCTGTATCGCCGGTGAAAGTCAGGCTGCCCATCTCGTAACCGTAGTGATTCGCGCCCGAGTGGCGCCACGGCCCGATGACGAGCGAGACCATGTTGTTCTCAGTGTCCTTGGGTTCGAGCGCGCGATACGCAGCGGGCGCGCCGTAACTGTCTTCCTGATCCCACTGACCGACTTCGAGCATCGTCGGCACTGTCAGCGGCTGCGCCGCGAGCCATTTGTCGACCGCCTGCAGCGACCAGAAATCCGTATAGGCCGGGTTCTCGAGGAACTTGCGAACACCGGGATAGTGCTGGATGCCGAGCAACTTCGCGAAGTCCGCGACGGAGCCGGCTTCGAGATAGCGCGTGTAATCGTCGCCGCCGCCGAGCGCGAACTCACCGCCGCCTTCGGCCTTGTTGGTCGCCTGGCCGACGGCGTAGTTGAGCGACAGCACGCGAAACGCACCGTTGTGGAACCAGTCATCGCCCATCCAGCCGTCGACCATCGGGCTCTGTGGCACGACTGCCTTCAGCGCGGGATGCGGATTGATCTCGGCCATCAATGCGGTGAAGCCGAGATACGAGCTGCCGATGACGCCGACCTTGCCGTTCGACTCGGGGACGTTCTTCACCAGCCAGTCGATGGTGTCGTACGCATCGGTCGCTTCGTCGATGCCGGTCTTGTTCAATGGGCCTGCCAGCGGGCGGTTCATGACGTAGGCGCCCTCGGAACGGTGCAGACCGCGAATGTCCTGATACACGCGGATGTAGCCGTCTTCGACGAACTCGGCGTCCATCACTTCCAGGACGTCGACGATGCGCTGGCTCGCGACGCGATGCGTCTCGTGATGCGCGTCGTACGGCGTGCGCGACAGCAGGATCGGGCCCTTGGCGGTCCCCTTCTTCATCACGACCACGGTGTACAGCTTGGTGCCGTCACGCATCGGCACCATCGACTCGCGACGGATGAAATCGGCCGACGGGAGCGTCTGTTCGTACTTGTCGACGACGTCCGGTGTCATGGGTGTCACACGTTGCGCATCCTCGGCCATGCCGACGCTGGCAGTGACGAGGAGCCCGGCGGCAACGCAGGAAACAAAGCGGGTGCAGGCGATTTTCATGGCGCGGAAGCCTACGTGTCGGCGAGCAAACGGGTCAAGCGTGCGGCACAATGAGCTCTGCATGCTGCGCATCGAGCTCGATGATCTCTCTCGTGCCCCGGTTCTCTCTCTTCTCGAAGAGCACCTGCGCAACATGTACGAGCTCTCCCCGCCCGAACAGGTCTTTGCGTTCGATGCGAGCAAGCTGAAGGCGCCCGGGGTCACGTTCTGGACAGCATGGAACGGGCAGTCGCTCCTGGGTTGCGCCGCGCTCAAGGAGCTCTCGCCGACCGAGGGTGAGATCAAGTCGATGCGCACTCCGAGCGCGTTGCGCCGGACAGGTGCAGGTCGGGCGCTCCTCAACCACATTGTCGACGCCGGTCGAACCCGTGGGTATCGAACTCTTTATCTGGAAACCGGAAGCCATCCCGCGTTCTTACCTGCACAATCGTTGTATCGGAGCGTCGGCTTCACGCTCTGCGGACCATTCGGGACGTATCGCGAGAACGGGAACAGCGTCTTCATGTCGCTGCGGCTTGCATAGCGTGCTGCCCACGACGCCGCTCTGGCGAATCGTTTCCCTGCTCGGCATCGCTCAGATCATCAGCTGGGGATCGCTCTACTACACCTTGACGGTGCTCGCCGCGCCGATCAGAAAAGAGCTCGGTTTCAGCGATCTGATCATCTTCGGCGCCTTCACGCTGGGCCAGCTGCTATCCGGAGTAGCCGCTCCTCGCGTCGGCCGCCAAGTCGACAAGGCTGGCGGGCGCAACGTGATGACGCTCGGCTCGTTCACGGCAGCGCTTGCACTCGTAGTGGTTGCTGCGGCCCGCGAACCTGTGGTGTTCACACTCGGGTGGATCCTCGTCGGCCTCGCAATGACAGCGTGCCTTTACGAGCCGGCGTTTGCGAGCCTCTATCAGATCGCGCCTGACAGCTACCGTCGCGCAGTCACCGGCCTGACTCTCTTCGGTGGCTTTGCCAGTACTGTGTTCTGGCCGCTCTCCCACGCGCTGGCGGAAGCCTGCGGTTGGCGCGCGACGCTGCTGATCTTTGCCGCGCTTCACTTGTTCATTTGTGTTCCGATTCACCGCCTGGCGTTGCCGGCAACGAATGTGGCGCAGATTGCAACGAAGAGCGCGACGCCAACTTCCGGCTCTTATGCAGCAGACCCACGGTTCGCCTGGCTGGCGGCAATGTTTGCCGCAGCGACGTTCGTCTTCAGCGCGCTGTCCGCATACATGATTCCGGCCTTGGGAAATCGCGGCTTCAGTGCCGAGCAGGCAGTCTGGATCGGTGCGTTGATAGGTCCGATGCAAGTGCTGGCGCGCATCGTCGAATGGTTCTTCTCGGGCCGCATCTCCGCAATCGGCGTGGGCTACGCCGCCTGCGCGCTGGCGTTGCTCGGAATGATCCTGCTCAACACCATCCCAGGCGTCGTCGGCTTCGGTCTGTTGTTCGCCATGTGCTATGGCGCATCCAACGGCATCCTGACGATCGCCCGCGGGACGGTGCCGGCCGAGCTCTTCGGCGCGCAACAACAGGGCGCCCTGCTCGGCGCACTCGCGCGGCCGAGCTTCTTCGCGCGGGCCCTCGCGCCCGCGATCTTCGCCGCGGGCTTGAGTGCCGGATTTCCGCTGCGATCGGGATTGTTGCTACTGGCAATCGTGTCGGCCAGCGGATTGATGTTCTTCTCGCTGGCTGTGCGCAAGCGGGCGGTACCTTAGCGGCCGCCGCAATTCCTGCGAACGATTGGCCACGTTGTGAGGTCGATCAGGCATTGCTCACGCCGCCTGGGTCGGCTCGCAACAGGGGTTGCCGCGATTCTGCCGCACCGGCGCCGCACCGTATGTGGTGCTCTCGCCGGTCGTGAGAAACGTTTCCCACTGAATCCCTTGCGGATCTGCGATCCAGCTCTTCTCGCTCTTCGCGTAGCAGCAAGTGGTCGCGCCTTCTTCGAGTATCGGAGCCTCGGCACGCTGCAGGCGTGAGTAGACATCCGCGAGCTCAGCGCGATCTTCGACCTGGATACCCAGATGCCTGATGCCCGCTTCGCTGCCGCGCTTGCTGATGGCAAAGTTCACGCGCGGATCCTCGAGCAGCCACTTCGCGTAGTCGTCCTTGCTCACGGTGGGCTCGGCCGCGAACAGCGTGCTGTAGAACTGGATCGACTTCGCCAGGTCGTCGACGCTCACGTGGACGTGCAATCGCTTCATGACGGGACTTCCTCGAATCAGAGACGCTTGGAAAGGAACGCCGAGCTCGCGGGGCACAAGCCGGCGAATTCTGGCGTAGAGCGGATTGCGGCTGGCGCGCTCTCGCGCGGCGTGATGGCGTAGCCTCGCGCTCGGAAGAAGGCTTCGGCAGTCGTTGTCAGCAGATAGACGGTGCCGGCCCCACGTTCTCGGGCGTGCTGTTCCGCGTGCTCGACCAGCCTTTGTCCCAAGCCACGCGCGCGATGTGCAGACGTCACCACCAGCGAGCGCAGCAGCGCGCTGGAGCCGTAGAACTGCACACCGACGATTCCTACAGGCGCGTTCGGAGGACCGACGTAGAAGAAATCCGTCATGTCCTGGTCCGTCAGGTCGGACGTCGGCAGCAATGAACCTTCCAGGAGACCCACGATGTCGGCGCGACGCGGACCTCGATGAATGAGCGGGATCGTTGCCATTGTCAGGCTGCCCTTCTGCGCTTGACGGCCTTGGTCGCCGCAACAGGTTTACGCGACGTCGCACACGAACCACCACTGCCGGCGCAGCAGTTCTCGGTCAAATAGCCGACGAGATCGCTCATCGCTTCGAAGTCCACGCTGTAGATCAGGCTGCGACTCTCGCGCCGCTGCACGATCAGGGCTGCGCGGTGCAGGTTCTGCAGATGAAACGTCAATGAGGATGGCGCCAGTCCGACAGCGTCCCCGATCGCGCCGGCGGCGAGCCCCTCGGGGCCCCGCCCGACCAGGAGCCGATAGATCGACAGACGATGCTCATGAGCCAGAGCACCGAGCGCCTCGAGGGCGTGCTTGGTTTCCATGTGCAATACGATATTACGAGAAAAGTCGAATCGTCAAGGATCACCGGTGGAAATGTGTATCTGCGTGCGTCCAACAGCGAACTATGTCAGCCGGCACAGAGAGCTCTCATGAACCGGAAACGCACGATCGCATCGCTGGCATTGGCCGCAGTCCTCCTGACCGGGATGACCGCGCCAGCAGGTGCCTATCACCTGGCGCAGGAGATCAAGCTGCCGGGAGCTGAAGGCTGGGACTACCTGACCTTCGACGCCCCGCGGGCGCGGTTGTTCGTCGCCCACGGCACACACGTAGAAGTTCTCAATACCGCAACGCTGGCACCCGCCGGCGCGATCGCCGATACGCCGGGTGTCCACGGAGTCGCCATCGCCGACCCGCTCGGGCATGGCTACGTGAGCGCGGGCGGCGCGTCCAGCATCGTCGTGTTCGATCTGCAGTCGCTGGGCCGCCTCGCTGAGATCAAGACCACGGGCGACAATCCGGACGCGATCCTGTACGAGCCGATGACGCACCGGGTGTTCGCGTTCAACGGCCGCGGCCGCAACGTCACCGCCGTTGCCACCGCCAACAACGAGGTGGTGGGCACCATCGAGCTGGATGCCAAACCGGAATTTGCCGTGCACGACGGCAGCGGTCATGTGTTCGTCAACCTGGAAGACCGCAACAGCCTCGCTGAAATCAACGCACGGACTCTGGCAGTCACGGCGACGTGGCCGTTAGCCGGCTGCGAAGAGCCGACCGGTCTCGCCATCGACCGTCTGCATCACCGGCTGTTCGCCGCGTGCAGCAACAAGGTGATGGCCATCGTCGACTCGATTACCGGACACAGCATCGCGCAAATGCCGATCGGCGGACGGGTCGATGGTGCCGCGTTCGATGCGGAGAAGCAGCTCGCGTTCGCCTCGGGTGGCGACGGAACGCTGACTGTCATCCGCGAAGAAACGCCGGACAAGTTCACCGTCGCGGAAACCGTTGCCACCAAACCGGGCGCGCGCACGCTCACGCTCGATGAGCAGACTCATCGAATCTTTCTGGCGACGGGACAGCGCAACGTGGCGGGCACGTTCGAAGTGCTGGTCGTGGAGCCCTGACGGCTCGACGGATTTTTGGAACCGCCCGAGCAGGAATGGACTTAATATGTAGCAATGGCAGCGAAAGTGGAGATTTGAACCAATGACGCGAAGTGCAGCGACGTGGACCACGCTTCGTTGCGAAGACGGCACAGATGTCGTTTTCCGGCATCACTGGGCAGGTCTGGTAGAAGTCGCCTGCGATGAATGCCGCGTAATGCTCTCGTACGGCGGCCGCGAACGCCTTGGCGATCTGCCGCCGGAGTCTCTGCTTGCCCTGCTGCGACAGCTGTTGGAGCTCGCACGCACCGAGCAGAGAAATCGGCCCGGTGCCGAGGTGCTTTGTGCTCACCTCGAACGAGGCCTGCACGTCGACGACGTGCAGGCCGACGAGCCTCAAACTACGGAATCACACGTTCCCAGCTGAAAGGACCGAAGCTCGTTGCACTCGGCGCGTTGTTGACGCGCGTATCGACCGCCAACCGCAGATATTCGAGCGGGAACGTGCTGCCGTGGACGACTACCCGGTGGAAGTTGCTCACGTCGTAGTTCGGGTGAGTCGCCCAGTCATCCTCGCTGCAGGCAGTGGACGCAGCACCCGCCTCGGTGACACACGGCTGCTGCTGTTTGAGCGGGTTATCCGAGCGATAGTGGTGTGAGTCGCCGTTGAACAGCAGCACCGGCTTGCCGAAGGCCTGGCTCTTCGCTGCCATCTTCGCGATCAGCGGCTCGTACTTGGCGAGGTGATTGTCCGCAGGCAACGTGCCGTCGAGATCCCACATGTCGGCCTGATCGACGATGACGACGGCCTTCACGTGGTGCGCGTCCGCACGTGCAAAGGCAGCGTCGAGCCAGCGCAGATCCGCGCCCGTCCGTTGCGCGAGGTCCTGCAACTGCGGAGCCGACTTGGTGTTGCCGGTGGCGGCGAAGGCGCTGCCGAACGCGCCTGCGTTCCACGTATCGCTGTCGTTGTTGGAGCCGCCCGGCACGTTGATCGTCACGAACAACACCTGTGACTGCTCCCACATCACGTTCTCGATGTACTCCGCGTCGGACGGAAACGCCGGATCGTAGGCTTGAGCCTGCGACGTCACCCGCTTGCTGTGTGCGCCAAGCGTACGGCCCGGCTCGGCGAAGAACATTGCGCGGATCAGCGCAAGATTCGCCACCGGATGGCCGGCCGCGTAGTCCACGTAGTCGCCCGCCGCGTTGACGACTCCACCGCCCTCTTTTGCCTTCTGGCAGTCCGCCCACTCGTTGTCGCCTGGCGTGTAGACGAGCGGATCTTCGAAGTGCGACCACAGGTTCAGAATCGTGCGGTCGTAGGCAACGGTGCAGAACTGCGAACCCGAGTGAATGTCGCCCACGTGAACCACCAGCGCCACTTTCGGATCGCGATTGACCGCACCGATGAACGCGGGCGTGGCCTCGATCTGCCGCGGGTCACCGGGATTCGGCAGGTTCGCGTCGTCCGGCCGGAAGATCGATCCCGGCGGGCACTCATCGCTCGCGGCTGCAGCGGTCGGAGCCTTGCAGCCGTAAGGCGCATCGCCGTAGACCGCCAGCGTGAAAGGCCTGGACGAATGCGCCTGCAATTCGTCGTTGTCGTCGTCGTTGTGCGCGATAGCGAGCGACGTTGCGCCGAGCGCAGCAACCAGCAGCGTCGTCGACGCGAGTAGCTTCGTCATAAGTGAGCCCTCTTGGAATTGCGGGGTGACATCAAAGCCACCGGACGCTACGGACTGGATATTTCAGTCGTGCGTCGCGAGCGGGCCGCCGCCATTAAGAAAATGTAAGGCGCGCCTCAGAGGGACTCGGCGGGGACATGCAACGCGCGGTTGAACCGCGATTGCGTGATCCAGTGCATGAAGGCTGGCAGGACGACGAGGCACAGCCCCGTTGAGCTGACGAGCCCGCCCAGCACGGCAATCGCCAGCGGACCTTCGATTTCATTGCCCGCGGTGCCGAAGCTGGCGGCGAGCGGCACCAGACCCAGCGCAGTCAGCACGGCCGTCATGATCACGGGCAGGAAGCGTTCGGCTGCGCCACGGTCGATGAGTTCCGGCGTCCACGCCGCGCCCGGCGTCTCCTCCAACAGCTTTTCGTAGTGCGCGAGCAGCAGGATCGCGTTGCGGGCGCTGATGCCAAACACCGTGACCAGTCCGACGAGAGCGCCCAGCGATAGCGATTGACCGCTCGCAGCCAGCGCCAGGATTGCACCGATCAGACTGAACGGCACGTTGACGAGAACGATCAGCGCGAGCGCGCGACGCTCGAACGCGGCGGTGAGCACGAGAACGATCATGACCAGCGCGATCAGCGAGTACACGATCAGGCTGCGCTGAGTCTGCTGTTGCTGCTCGGCTTCGCCGGCCATCTCAGTCCAGGTATCGCGGTGCTGAGTCGCATCACGCGACAGGATCGCCTGCACATCGCGAGTGACCGGCTGTATGGCGCGTGTGCCTGCGTTGAAGGTGATGACGCCCATCCGCTGGCCGCCTTCATGGCGAATCGCGGAGCGAGCCGTCGCGACGTAGATCTGCGCGACATCTTCGAGTGCGATGAATTGACCGTTCGCCGAACGCAGCGGGAGCTTGCGCACGCTTTGCGGGTTGGTGCGTTCCGTCGCGGGCAGCAGCGCGACGATGTTGATCGTGCGATTGCCGTCGTAGACCTGATTCACCACCGTGCCGGCGAACGCGGTCTCGATCACATCCAGTACGTCGCCGGCACGCAGTCCATAGAGCGCGAGGCGCGCCGGCAGCAAGTTGACGGAGAGCTCCGCGGAAAGTCCCGCGTGGGGAGCCTGGACATCGGCAATCCCGGGAACGGATCCGACCTGTCCGATCAAGCGCGCCGTGGCACGGTCGATGGCGTCGATATCGTTGCCACGCACGCGAATCACGCCCTGCGCGGTTTCTCCGGACAACGACTCGCTCACGCGATCTCCCAGGAACGTGAGCACTTCGGACTGCACTGCCGGATAGCGAGCGAACAGCTCGCGCAGCTCTTGCTGCACTCGTCCCTGATCGATGTGATTGTTCGGCTTCAATTCGATGTGAAACTCCGAGCGCTCCGGCCCCCAGGTATCCTCGCCCTGCTCCGCGCGACCGATCTGGTGCGCGACGGTTGCGATGTATGGCAGCGCGAGGATTTCCGCGCTGATCCGTTCGCCGAGTCGTGCCATCTCGCCCAGCGACGTCCCGGGCACCCGGGCGGATACCTGCGCAACGAAATGCCCTTCGCGGAAACTCGGCATGAACTCGCCGGCGAGCAGCGGCGTGAGCGCAATGACACCGGCCAGCAGAACGCCCAAGGTCACGAGCACCGCTGTGCGATGACGAGTGCATCGATCGAGTGCCAGCAGATGCCAGGAGCGCAGCTTCGAGAGCCACACCGACTCTCGGTGTGACTCGCGGGAGCGCAAGAGCAAGGCCGCAAGAGCCGGCGTTACGGTGAGCGCGACAACAAGCGATGCAACCACAGAGAGTGCGAAGGCCTGCACCAGCGGTCCCATGAATTTTCCTTGCACGCCTGGCATCAGAAATACCGGCAGCAGCACCAGCAGGATGACTGCGGTCGCGAACACAACGGCACCTGAAATCTCGAGCGACGCATCGCGAATCACCACCAGTCGCGCTTTCGGTTGCGCCGCTGCCGCGTTCTGCCGCAGCCGTCGCAGGATGTTCTCCAGGTAGATGACGGCATCGTCGACCAGCACGCCGAGTGCGACCGCGAATCCACCCAAGGTCAGCGTGTTGAGTGCGACGTCGAAGTGATTGAGCACTACCACCGCCGCGAGCAGCGATAACGGGATCGCCATGAATGCGATCAATGCCGAACGCCAGTCGCGCAGGAACGCATAGAGGACGATGGCGATCAGCAATGCGCCGATCGCGAGCGTGCGACTGAGGTTACCGAGCGCCCTCTCGATGAAAGTGGCCGGCCGATGAATCGCAGGATACGCATCGATGCCGCGCGCCTTGAGCCTCGGCAGCATCTCAGCCAGCGCGCTTTCCAACGCGTGAGTTCCTTCGAGCGTGTTCGCGCCATATTGACTCGAGATCGCGAGCAGCACGCCGGGCTTGCCTTGAATCACGGCATCGCCGAAGGCAATCGCCGGACCGTCCCGTACCTGCGCGACATCGGCGATGCGAATCGTTGTCTCACCGCGCGTCGTCACGACTGCTTGCGAGACGACCTGCACCGGATCGCCGACGAGGCCGGTGCTGATCGGAATGCGTTGCGACTGCAGATCGATCTGTCCCGACCCTTGCACACCCGTCGCCGCACGCGCGGCAGTCAGCACATCGCTTGCCGTGAGATCAGCAGCCGCGAGTCGCGCGTTGTCCAGAAGGATCTGCACCTCACGCCGCTCGCCGCCATACACGGTAATTCGTGCGACGCCTGGCACGGCGAGCAGTCGTGGTCGCAATTCCCAGTCCGCCACATCCCGCAATTCGCGCGGCGACACGGTCGTCGAGACGAGACCGATCTTGAGCAAGTCCATCGTCGATGAGACGAGTGGAGACATGCGCGGCGTGGACACGCCCACAGGAAGCTTGCCTGCCAGCTCAGCGAGATGCTCGGCGACACCCTGTCGGGCGACGAGAATATCGACGTCATCATCGAAGACGACTGTGACCACCGACAGCCCGGTGATCGACTCCGAGCTCACCCGCGCCGTCGCCGGAATACCGCTCAGAGCTTGTTCGACTGGCAGCGTGACGAGCGACTCGACCTGCTCGGGTGCGAGGCCGGGCGATTCCGTCTGCACGACCACCTGCGGCGGCACGAATTCAGGCAGCACGTCGAGCCGGCTTTGAAACGCCAGGACGGTTCCATAGAGCAGCAAGATCACCGAGAGCACCGCGACGATGCCGCGATGACGCAACGCCTGGGAAATGATGCCGACCATCATTCGTCGGTGCTCGACCCGACGTCGGAGCTCGCCGAACGCTCCAGCGACAGCAGCAAGGCCGCGCCGCGCACCACGACCTGGTCGCCGGCTTTGATCGACTCGCCCGCCGCGTAGCCTTCGGTGCTGCTCGCCTCGCTATCGAGAGGCACGCGCTCGAAACGATCTGTGGAGCGGGCGACGTAACACCACAGTCGCCCCTGGTAGGCGAGCGCCGCGGCAGCAGGAACGAACGCTCGCGCGGATCCGAAGGTCGTTGCGACGATGGGCACGCGCTCATTGGGACGAAACGACACACCGGTTGCACTCTGCGCGCGAAGTGCGAGCAGCGCACTGTCGCCAGCGGCGAACTGCGCCGGCGTGCGCGAGCGGTCGATAAATTCGAGCACGACAGGCGCACCGCGTGCGTTCAGAAGCTCGTAGTGCAGCGTGTTCGCCACTCCCAGGCGACCCGGAAACTCTGCGTGAAAGAGCGTGACGGCACCGCTAACGACATCTGCACGAAGACGCGCGCTCGCGGCATCCGCCGCACTCGCGAGCTTCATGCCCCAGTCGAGCCGCGCGCGCGACTCGCTGCCCGCGAGCTTGGCCCGGGCCGAAGCATTCTGCTGAATCGCGGCATCGACCGCTTGCCGGGATGCGTTGCCACCATCCTGATACAGATTCTGGAGGCGTTGCTGATTCTCGGTTGCGACCGCAACTTCCGCGCGCAACGACTCCAGGTCTGCCATGGACGAGGCAAAAGCAGCCGAATCGATGACGGTCGCGGTCCCGCGCGCTTGTGCTTCGACGCTTGCAGTCGCGACAGCGGCGAGCTCCACGCCCAAGCCGCGCTGAGTTGCCGCATCGGCGGTTACGCCCGGAACATCGCTCGCCGACTCAGCACCTGCAGATGCCGCTGCCGGCGCACGCTCGTCGGATTCCTCCCGACTGCACCCGAGCAACGCGACCAGCGACAGCAGCAGCGAAGCAAGCAGATTTTTTGAGTTCATTGCCCCTTCAGTAGAGCGCGGGCCGCTTCAGTGTTGAATTCCGGTGACGACAGTGGCGCTTGAGTCGCAGCTTCGAGAGCTGCTGTCGCATCGGCGACAGCACGCGCCGCTGTGAGCTCGTCGACACGCGCCGACAGCGTTGCGATGCGCGAGAGCAGCACCGTCGGCCTGTCGAGCTCGCCGGCCCGTTCGCGCTCGACGTCGCGATCCAGCAGCGCCTGTGACTGTTGCAACAATGACTGGGCCGAAGTGAGTTGCGCGCGCGCCTGTGCGAGCTGATCCGCCGCCTTGGCGACCTCCGAGTCGATCGTGGCTTGCAGCACCTCTGCCTCGGCGATCACGCGATCGCGATCGGCACGAGCTTTGGCGATACCACCCTCGTTGTGCGAATGGATCGGCAGCTCGAACGACAGACTGAACGTCACTTTGCGATCGCCCTGGTCGTACATGTATCCGGGGCCGAGCGCGAGATCCGGGTAGCGTTTCGCCATCTCGGTGCGCCATGCGGCATCCGCGCTCCGGAATTCCGCGAGCTTCGCACGCAGGTCGAGTCGACTGCCGATCGCTCGCGCTTCGAGCTGTTCGAGCGGAACGACTTCCCGCGACGGCTCGCCTTTGATGCAGTCGTCACCGGGCTCGCGCAGCTCGACCTCCGCCAACGGCACTCCCGCAAGGCCGGCAATGTCGTGGCGGGCAGCGACGACCTCCGCGTCCGACTGATGCAGTCGCAACGTCGAGGCATCGCGATCCAGACGGGCACGCGCTACTTCGTATCTGCTCACGATGCCCGCATCCGACTGCTTCTCCATGCGAGTGACGAGATCGACCCGCAAGCTCGCCTCCTCGTTCGCGAGCGCCCGGCGCGCCCAGGCAAACTCCGTCGCGCACACGACTGACCGTGAATCGGAGCGCAGCGACCAGACCTCCGCAGCAGCGTTGAGCAGAGCCGCGTCATCCGCCGCGAGTGCCTGTTCGATCGCCAAGTCGCGCTTCCCGGCTGTTCGCAGCGGCCAGACCAGCGACACCGCGATCACCCACGGTGATACGCCCGATGCGGCCGAGATCAAATGCTCTGGAGAAAGCGACAGCGTCGGATTGGCTCGCTCACGCGCCGCGAGCACACCAGCCGCGCCGGTGTCGCGTTGCGCCCGCGCCAGCTTCATGCGCGGGTTGAACGCAATGGCGGCAGCGAGCACTTCATCGGCCGCAAGGGTTGCGTTGCTCGTACTCGTGTCACCGAGCAGGCGGCGATTCTCGATCACCGGCGGAGCTGACCATGTGCGCGGAACGTCTTCTGCAACAGGCGGCGGAGCCTCCGCGGCAGGCGGCACAGACGCGCACCCGACCATCCCGCTTAGCGCCGCGGCGAGGATCAGTTGCAGAAGAATCGACCTGCGGCCGCCGCGCCGCAGCGGCATCAAAAACTCCGCTTGGTCTCGACCACGACCTGCATCTTGTCGATGGACGAGTTGCCGTCGAGCGGAAACGCCAGATCGATGTGCAAGACATTGCCGAGCGCCGAGCGACTGTTGCCGAGTCGCAGACCGATGCCGACATCCTTCAGGACACCCTGCGGTGTCGACCCCAACGGGTCGCGGCCGGTGACGCGACCCATGTCGAAGAACACGGCGCCGCCGACATTGAACAACTGGAACGGAAACCAGTTGGTATAGCCGCGTTGTTCCGCCGTGAAGAGCCATCGACCCGTTCCTGCCTGATAGCGCAAGGGATAGCCGCGCAAGCCATTGTCGCCACCCAATAGTACTTGTGTATCCGTGTCGAGGTTGGACCCCGCGGTTCCCGAGAGGCCGAGGAAGAAGAGTCGGCGCGGCGACTGACGGAAGTAGTAGCGGGCCTCGGCACCCAACAAGCCGTTCGCGAGACTTCCTTCTTCGACGCGCCCGGCCGCATCGGCACTCAGTGCCAACGATTGTCGCGCAGTGAGGTCATAGCCCGTCGAGGCCTTTGCCTCGAGCATGACCGCGTCGCGATCCGAGCCTGTTGCCGAGCTGGCAAATCCCATTTGCGCACGCAGCCTCCAACCAAGCGCGTAGTCCTCGGTCTTCTCGATCTGATCGCGGTTGCGCGTGATGGCGAATCGATCCTGCACCCATTCGGCGGCGACCCACGGATACGCGAGTTTGCGATCCTCTGGCAGCAACAGCGCCGGATTGGTGCCCGGCGCGTTGGCGAACTCGTGATCATCGTACGTGAAGCCCACGGAATAACGACGTGCCCAGCCATTCGACAAACCCTCGGAAAATCCCCAGTAGGCACTGGCCAGCTTGGCGTGGGTCTCGAACTTGTCGATGACCTTGCCGAGGTCGTAACGCGAGTCCACGCGCAGGTCGTCGTTGGCGGCCACACCGCCCGCCCGTGTCGTCTCGAGCGAATAGAACGGGCGCTCGAGCGAAAAGTCGGCGAGGCGTCCGTCGCTGTTGTCCGAGTAAGTGGTCG
This sequence comes from Steroidobacteraceae bacterium, assembly GCA_035493235.1. GTDB lineage: Bacteria > Pseudomonadota > Gammaproteobacteria > Steroidobacterales > Steroidobacteraceae > Steroidobacter. Next base: position 18,154 of record DATJIP010000007.1, on the reverse strand, counting down.
ACAGATCCCACCAGGACGAGCCGAGCTGACGGTCGCGGTAGAAGACCGACTTCGAGTCGCGATCGATACCTGACTTGAAGGCCAGCCCGAGCTCCGTGCCCAGGCCGAGGAGATTCAGCTCCTCGAGCTCGAATCCGCCGGTGTTCTGGCCGCCGTGCCGCCCGAAGGAGATGCCTGGATTCAGAGTCCAGACATCCTGCGTCCTCACTTCGAGGTCGACGACGCCGTCGTGGTAAGCGATCGGCCGAATGCTCGCGTCGCGCAGGTAACGCGTCGACCGCAGGATGCGCGCGGACTCCGCGATCGTGCTCGGATCGTAGAGCTGGCCCTCGCGAAACAGCAGTTGATCGGCAATCGTCGACTCGCGCGTCCTGATGTGCAGGCGATTGGCCAGGCGAAACAGCGCCGTATCCTGGTCGAGCCCGCCGACGTCGAACAACTGCAAAGGATTGAAAAGGATCTGGCCAATCCTCGCGCCGCTCGCCTCCAGGGTCGCATCGTCGGGGACTTCAGGCGGGCGCGCAGTATCGAGGCGTGTGGCGCGCGAGGTCAGGCTGGGCAATACGGGAGCGTGATCCGAAGCCGCGTCAGCCATCCTTGCCGACGACGCAACTGCGATCACCACAGTCAGGCAAACATTACATACCGGACGGGCACCCATCCGAACTTAGACGTAAGCGCGCGGACTAATCGGTCGCTGATTCAGGCTGGACCGCGGAGGACGAGCGAATGGCGAACATCGTAATGGTGGCCGGCGGCTGGCATGGAGGCTGGGCGCTCACGCCCATCGCTCGCAAACTCCGCGCCCGCGGACACGAAGTGTTTACGCCGACACTGACGGGGCTGGGCGAGCGGTCGCATCTGGCGGGGATTGCGATCAATCTCGACACGCACATCGAAGACGTGGCCAATGTCGTGCGCTACGAACGTCTGCGTAACGTCGTTCTCTGTGGACACAGTTACGCGGGCATGGTCATCACCGGGGTCGCCGATCGGTTGCCGGAGCAAATCGCAAGCTTGGTTTATGTCGACGCCTTCGTGCCGAAGGATGGTGAATCGTGGTGGGCCCTCGCAGGCGATCGCTACCCGCCAGCGAGCACTCGACGGTTGCAAGGTGGACGGTTTCAGCGTCGCCGCGCCGCTGCATTTAGACGAGCGACGCGCTCCTCATCCGCTTGCAACCTTTCAGCAAGCTGTTCGTTTGACCGGACGCTGGCGGGAGGTTCGGGAGAAAGTCTTCATCTATGCTTCCGGGTGGCCCGAGACGCCATTCACTCCCACGTATCAGACGCTGAAGACAGATCCCGCCTGGACCGTCAGGTCACTACCCACCACTCATGACATCATCCGCCATGCCCCGGACGACCTGGTCTCCATTTTGCTCGGCTTGCAGGAGCTGCAATGAAATACCGCACCCTCGGCGACAAGCTCGAAGTGTCCGCGCTCGGTCTCGGCTGCATGCCGATGATCAGCGGCGGCAACATCACGTATGGTGCTGCGAACCGGACTGAATCCATCGCCACAATCCACGAAGCGATCGACCTGGGCATCACGTTTTTCGACACAGCCGAGATGTACGGGCCGTTCACCAACGAAGAGCTGGTCGGTGCGGCCATCAAGGGCAAGCGCAAAGGACTGGTCATCGCCACCAAGTTCGCGATGCGCTGGAACGGCGACCAGATGGCAGGCCTCGACGGCTCACCGGCGAATGCGCGTCGCGCGTGCGAAGGTTCGCTCCAGCGCCTGGGCATCGAGACGATCGATTTGTTTTATCAGCACCGGGTCGACCCGAAGGTGCCGATCGAGGAGACGGTCGGTGGCATGGCGCAGCTGGTGAAGGAAGGCAAGGTGCGGCACATCGGACTTTCGGAGGCCGGCGCCGAAACGCTCAAGCGAGCGGCGCAGGTGCATCCGATCGCGGCACTACAGACCGAATATTCGATCTGGGAGCGCGACGTCGAAGAGGAGATTCTTCCGACCTGCCGCGAGCTGAACATCGGCTTCGTGCCTTACAGCCCGCTCGGCCGCGGCTTCCTCGCCGGCGGCATTCGCAGCCTCGACGATCTCGCGGCCGACGACTGGCGCCGCAACGATCCGCGTTATTCGGCCGAAAACCTGCCGAAGAATCTGGCGATCGTGGATGCGATAACGAAGGTGGCGCAGCGGCACGGCGTCTCCAACGCGCAGATCGCGCTTGCCTGGCTGCTCGCGCAGGGCGCGAACATCGTGCCGATTCCCGGCGTCAAGCGTCGCGAAACGATGCGCGATTCAGCGGCTGCGCCCGATGTGAAGTTGAGCGATGCCGATCTCGCAGCTCTCGATGCAGCGGCGCCCAAGGGCAAGACTGCCGGACCGCGCTACAGCGAGCGCGGCATGAAGATGGTGAAGCTCTGAGAGCGGTTTTTACGATCGGCCGACGAGCCACTTGTCGAGCATGCTCGTCAGCTCCTCGTCATGCTCCTCGCAATCGACGGGCTTGAGAACGAGCACGGCGGGGACACTGCGGGTCACGGCGTGGCTCCTGAGACGGTGCAGAATCGCTTTGCCTGCCTCGCCGGTGGTGGCGAGATCGAGCATCAGCAACCGCGGGACCTGCGGCATTTCGGCGGGCCAGTAATCGAAGATGAGGCCGGCTGCATCTGCAGCGCCTGAGACATGTACAGCTGAAACACCGGGCGCTTTGCGGCGGATCGCGGCGAGCGTTTTCTCGGCGTCCGAGTCGGACGGTTCGATGAGCAGGACATCGATTGGCTGGGACATAAGGCGGCTCGCATCGAGCAATGGCGCTCTGATGGGAACACGACCGAGCGGAACGCGGAGTTCCACTGCGCCCGGTTACGTCAAGTCGTCAGCGGATCTTCGACTTCTGCCCGACGATCAGCAGCGCGCGACTGTGCACGCCGAGTTTACGGAAGATGTGGTTCAGGTGCTTTTTGACCGTGCCTTCTGTAATGCCGAGGGCATTGGCAATCTGCCGGTTGCTCATTCCCTGCATCAGCAGATCGACGATCTCGCGCTCCCGTTCGGTGAACGACGCCTTCGCCTCGCGTGCCGGTGGCGCGACCGCGGATGCCTGACGCCGATCGCCTTGCCGTCGCTCCCCTTTGCGGCGATCGCCTACCCGCCGGTCTCCGCCTTCACGCCGCTCGCGGAACGGCCACTGCAGACCGGCCGGAGGCTTCGCGTTCGCAATTGTTTTCTTTCGGTGTACCAAAACGTTCCAATGCCCCACTCTTCCCACCCTTCCAAGCAGGACACGAGCGAGTTTCGTGAACGGTTCCCTTTTATGAAGCAGAGCGTCGGTTACGTGGCTTTGGTCGTGCGCGATTACGACGAGGCGATCAGGTTCTATGTCGAGACGCTCGGTTTCGTGCTGATCGAAGACACATTCGTGGAGGCGCAGAACAAGCGCTGGGTGCTGGTGGCGCCGCCCGGTTCGAATGAGTCTCGATTGCTTCTGGCGCGGGCGGTCGGTGCCGAGCAGGAGTCACGCATCGGCAACCAGACCGGCGGACGTGTATTCCTGTTCTTACACACCGACGACTTCTGGCGGGACTTCCGGCGCTACCAGGAGCGCGGCGTTGTATTCATTCGCGAACCGAAGGAAGAGAGCTACGGCACGGTGGCCGTGTTCCTGGATCTCTATGGGAACCAGTGGGATCTGCTGCAGCTGACGAAAAAATAGGCCGCCCTCGTGGGCGGCCCGATGGGGGTGACTGCCTCAGCGCTACAGCGTCTTCAGATACTCGATGATTGCCCAGCGCTCGGCATCGGTCAGCGACTGCGTGAACTCGTGACCGGCGTTGCTGTTGCTGTAGAGATTGGTGTTGTAGATCATCCGCGACGCGATCTGCTTGTCCGTGATCGGCGGCGGCGACTGATAAGCCAGGTTCAAGTACTGGGCCGCGACGTTGTCCCACATCGAGAACAGCACGTCGATCGTCGCCATGTTTTCGCTGCAGGGGAGAAACGGATTCGTGAAGATCGAATTGCTGCAAGCGAGCGCGGTGGTCTTCCAGCCCAGCTTCTGAAAGTCGTAGGCGTTGTAGCTGTAGTCGAAGCCGGCGTTCTTGCCGCCCCAGCCCGCCGGCGATTGCACGCGCTTCCAGACCTTCGGTCGGTCCGAGGGCTTCAGCACGGCCCACAAGTTCGGCACGCTGCCGTTGTGGAAGTACGGCGCGGTGGCCCACGTGCCGTACAGCGGCGGCGCGACGTAGCCGAGCGGATTCACCCACTCGTTCGGTCCGAGCGGCGAATAAATCGCTCCGCCGTTGTCGTAGACCGCTCGCGGCACGCGACGCAGCTCGCTGGAGACGAGGTCCTCGGACGGATACTCGACCCAGTTTGGACTGAGCTCGTTGTACGCCCACCAGGAGCTGTTCCAGGCGCGTCGCATCCGGATATCCGCCATCAACTGCATGCGACGCGGGTCGGTGCGAATCGTCTCGATCGGCGTGACGATGCCGGCGACGCCTTTGAGACGAGGATCCGAAAGATAGTTGGGATCGGCCGCGTGGCGCGGCGAATAGACACCGTGACAACTCGCGCAGGAGCCGTTGCCTGCCGGTTTCGGAATCGTCGCGTTCGCGCCGTTCGCCCACAGGTTGCGCTCGTGGAACAGCACGGCTCCCTGCTCGGCCAGCGTCGTGTTGATCGTCTTCGGATACTTGGCCGGCGACAGCGAGATCAGGAAATTGTTGATGTCCTCGAACTCCGGCTCCAGCGCCCGCCGAGCGCCGGCGTCACGAAAGATGTTCGCGACACCGAATGCCATTTCTGAATGCACGTTGTCGGACGACAAGGCACCGTCCCAGAACTGGCGCGTCTTGAACCCGCGATTCCACCACGCCGGCGCCTTGGTCATGCCGGCGTGCGGAGCGTTGGCCACGTACTCGAGCGGACTCGGCGCGAGCGCCAGGTTGTCCATGTCGAACAGCGCCGGCAGCAACGAGATGAGCCCGATCGCATCGGAACCGCCGCGTCCGGTGCTCCACGGAATCGGCAGCAGCTCGCCGATCGTCGTGATCGGCGTGGTCCGGAACATGTCCGAGGCAAGCAGACCCGCGTCGTTCGCGCTGTTCGGCAATCCCCACGCGAAGGAGGATTCGCCCGTCGTGCCCAGCCGCGAGTCATGACATGCAGAGCAGGACGCGCCGATGAGACCGGTCCACCGGCCGTTGTCGTCCTTGCCCTGGATCAAGCCGAGCGGTAGCTGACCGCTGCCGCCGTTGGTCGCATTCGGGTCTTCGCCCGGCAGCGGATAGGGATTGCGGAACGGCGCCGGATACAGGCCGTAGCGCTTCGCGACCTGATCGTCGAAGTCCGGCGGACGCACCAGGTAGCCCCACTGCAGATAAATAAAGGAGTAGCTCGCGGCGAGCGCCATCGGCTGAAAATATTGCCGCGACTCCAGGTTCGCACGGCCGCGTTGCGCGCTCGCACGAAACTCGCCGCACGTCGTTGGCCGCGGCGGTTTGCGCTTGAGGAATGGCGCAGGCGGATTGTGCAGATCGACGAAGAACGCGTTGAACTGGATCGCCGCGTTGGGATTCGAATTGACGCTCGGCTTCACCAGCGTGCGCGGATCTACGGGTAACGGCGCACTGTCGGCCTTGCCGTTGCAGCCTGCCATCAGCGGCGACCGGATCGTCGCCTGATCGAGCAGCGGCAAAGTCTGCGCGCTGGTGGCCCATGGAGCCGTCGTACACGTCGCGAGAACCAGCAACCCTGCGACTCTCCTGATCGAGGTAGTCATGTCCTTGTCCCCCTGTGTTCGGACTGCGCGTCGACGATGCATCCGCAGCGCAGGGCGGACAACTATCGCTTTCGATAACTATCGCTTCCGATAGGAGGGAATCAGAACCACAGCCGGAATCCGGCGACCAGCTGCAACTCGTCGGGGTCGTCGCCGGCGTCGCGCGCAAGATCGGCAGTGCGCCCGAATTTGCGTTCCCAATGCAGCCCCACGTACGGCGCAAACTCGCGGCGAAATTCGTAACGCAGACGCAATCCCCGTTCGAGATCCGAGAACCCCGAACCGATGCCGCCGTAGCTCAGAACGCGACGTCCGTTGTCGCGCAAGCCGATGCCAGGGTCATTCAAACTGGTTGAGACTTGGTCGACCTTCATGTCGACCGTCGCGCCGTTCTCGGCGGGCGCATGCTGGATCGGCGGCGCGTGTCCCATTGCCGCATGATCATGAGCACCGTGCGACATGCCCATGTCGCTCATCATGAGCAGCGGTCGCGGGTCGAGAAGCGGAACTTCGGCCGTCATTCCTTCGCGCGGCGCGAGCGTGCCGCGCGCGTAGCCGGAGCGATCTATAGCCTGCGCAAAGATCGTGTAGGCGCGATCCTCTTTCGGCTCGACGATGACGTCGTAGGTCTCCGCGGCCGCGATCCGAAACTCGTCGACGCTCACCGGCTCGACGTCCTGTCCATCCGCCGCGACGACGGTCAACTTCAGTCCTGGAATGCGCACGTCGAAAATGCTCATCGCCGAGCCGTTGATGAATCGCAATCGCACTCGCTTGTGGAAGTTGGTCCAGGGGCACGGGTGCAACCTCTCCTATCTAAGGTTGGTACTCGTGTCGCGGCAGAGCTGTTATCCAGGGCCGATGAAACTGATAACGCTGCTGGCATTCATCGTCATCGCCCCGGCCGCCCTATCTCAGGATCGGACTCATGAGATCCAGGTCGCGCAGGCAGATGCGCAGCTCAACGAATCGATCAAGAACAGCGAAGCGGCCAAAGCAGCAGCGTTCTACGCCGACGACTTCGTCCTGACGACGTCCTCCGGTAAGCAGAAGGTCAAGAGCGATCTGCTTGGCGAGATGGCCTCGCCGGAACTGCATCTTGCAGTCAACGAAACAGAGAACGTCAAAGTGCGGGTGCTGAACTCGACCGCGGTGCTCACCGGCAGGCTTCACCAGAAAGGCACTTATAAAGGAAAGGCGTTCGACGTCTTCGTGCTGGTGACGGACACCTGGGTCAAGACCGAGACCGGTTGGAAATTACTCGCCGGTCACGCGACACTGCTGCCTAATGTCGCACCGACGGCCCTGCTCGCCCCTGCCGATTCTGGTCGCGCTGCTGCTGGTTGCACACAGCGCAGTTGCTCAGCGTATTCCGACGACCGCGGCCGCACTGCCGCGCTATGACCTGAAGGTCGATTACCGGTCGCAGCCGCTGCAGTTCGATGTGAGCGGCACGATTACGCTGCCGGCCGTGCAGGTCGATCGCTCGTTCGTGGAGCTGTCGCTCGGCGAAGCAATGGGCGACGTCAAGTTCAGCGGGGTAACACCGGAGCAGGCGATCAGATCCTCGAGCTGCAACGAAAGAACGATCTATAACGAAGCCCACGCGTTGCACCAGCCGGCAGCTTTCACTTGCTTGCCCTTGAACACTGAGCATCCGCCTTGGGTGGAGTCAGGAGCGCCCTCATACAACGCGCAATTCGCGCACTTGCTGCCCGGCTCTGCAGCCTTAGCCTTCGCGGCATCTTCGACGTACTGAACGGCGACGGCCGCGGGATCCGTCGGCGCGATCAGTGGTGCGTCGGCTCCATCGGCGGTTCGCGTGAAGAGCGCTGCGAGCGGTACAGCGGCAGCGGACATCGCGGAGACACGAAGCAGCCGGCGACGAGTCATGAGTGCAGTCATGGAGGTTCCTCCGAGTTCATGCACCATGACTCTACCTGATCAGATGAAGAAATCTTCAGGCTACGAACCGTGACCGTGGGCCCGCAGCCCAATACCATCGCGCGTCCTCCGACGCGAGGGTTGCAACCATGGTCGCAGAGATCGAACCGCGATGAGCGCGCGAGCCACGCCGTTCGGTTTCGTGCGCGAGTTCGCGACGCGCTGGGACGCGGTCGCGATCATCGTCATCGCCGCGCTGATCGTCTTCCTGGCGGAAGCCAGCCGCGACTTGCTGGAGCCGCTGGCGCAGCTCAAGTCCGTGCCGCTGTCGCTCGATCCTGCACACCTGCCGCAATACGCCGCGCGCACGACGCTGCGCATGTTTGCAGGGCTGGGCCTGTCTCTCGTATTCACGCTGACCTACGCCACATGGGCAGCGAAGAGCGAGCGGGCCGGCCGACTGCTCGTGCCGATCCTCGACATCCTGCAGTCCGTGCCGATCCTCGGCTTCATCTCGATCACAGTGGCGTTCTTCATGTCGCTCGTGCCCGGCCGGGTGCTCGGCGCGGAGCTCGCCGCGATCTTCGCGATCTTCACCAGCCAGGCCTGGAACATGGCCTTCAGCTTCTACCAGTCGCTGCGCACCGTTCCGACTGAGCTGCGCGAAGCAGCAGACTCGTTTCTGCTATCGCCCTGGATGCGCTTCTGGCGCCTGGAGGTGCCGTTCGCGCTGCCCGCGCTGGTTTGGAACATGATGATGTCGATGTCCGGCGGCTGGTTCTTCGTCGTGGCCTCGGAGGCGATCAGCGTCGGCCATACCACCGTCATGCTGCCCGGCATCGGCTCGTACATCGCTCTCGCGATCCAGGATCGCAACCTCGTCGCAGTTGGCTGGGCGATCGTGACCATGCTGCTGGTGATCCTTGCCTATGACCAGCTCGTCTTCCGGCCACTGGTTGCGTGGATCGATCGCTTCCGCGTCGAGCAGGAACCGGGCGTCAGCGTCCCGCAATCGTGGGCTCTGAAGATGATGGTTCGATCGCGGCTCGTGCGCCCAGCAACCCGCGGCTTTCGCGCAGCGGTGCGCTGGACGACGCGGCGCAGGCGCACGCAATCGCTGCCGCCGCAGCGGACTCGATCGAGCCGGGTCGGCGATACGCTCTGGCTCATCGGACTGAGCGCCGGATTGAGCGTCGCGCTCTGGCACCTTTCCCGGAACTTCATTGCGCAGACTTCGCTCGCCGAAATACTGCAGGTCGGCGACCTGGCACTGCTCACGATGATCCGCGTCTTCGTCCTGATCGCGATTGCGAGCGCGATCTGGGTGCCGCTCGGCGTCTGGATCGGGCTGAATCCGCGCGCCGCGCAGATCACCCAACCCATCGCGCAATTTCTCGCGGCCTTCCCGGCGAATCTGCTGTTCCCGCTCGCAGTGTTTGCGATCGCGAAGTGGCAGCTCGAGCCGAACATCTGGCTGAGCCCGCTGATGATCCTGGGCACGCAGTGGTACATCCTGTTCAATGTCATCGCCGGCGCGTCGGCGCTGCCCAGCGAGCTGCGCCGGGTCGCACTCAACCTGCGCGTTGGCGGCTGGTTATGGTGGCGCAAGGTTGCCTTGCCCGGTGTGTTTCCGTACTACCTGACCGGCGCGATCACTGCGTCCGGCGGATCCTGGAACGCGGCCATCGTTGCGGAGCTCGCGAGCTGGGGCAACACGCGGCTCGAAGCTCGCGGGCTCGGCGCATACATCGCCGACGCCACCGCCGCTGCAGATTTTCACCGCGTCGCGCTCGGCATCGTGACGATGAGCGTGTTCGTGGTGACGATCAATCGCTGCTTCTGGCGACCGCTCTACTACTTCGCCGAACGCAAATATCGACTCTCCTGAGAAGGCACTGCCATGAATGCCGTTCCATTGCTCCAGGTCACCGAGGTCCGCCAGGCGTTTCCAAAACCGGACGGCGGCGAGCTGCTGGTGCTCGAAGGCGTGAACCTGCAACTCCTGCAGGGCCAGATCGTCGGTCTGCTCGGGCGCTCCGGATCCGGAAAATCGACCCTGTTGCGACTCATCGCCGGCTTGTCGCAGCCGAATGCCGGAACTGTCAGCTACCTAGGTCAGCAGGTGATGGGGCCGGCGCCCGGCGTCGCGATGGTGTTTCAGAGCTTCGCGCTGTTTCCCTGGCTGACGGTATTCGAGAACGTTGCACTCGGGCTGGAGGCGCAGGGCCTGCCACGCGCGGAGATTCGCACGAAGACGCTGGCCGCGATCGATCTGATCGGGCTCGACGGTTTCGAGTCCGCCTACCCGCGCGAGCTCTCGGGCGGTATGCGTCAGCGTGTGGGGTTCGCGCGCGCGCTCGTCGTGCATCCGAGCATCCTGCTGATGGACGAGCCCTTCTCGGCACTCGACGTCCTGACCGCCGAGACGCTGCGCACGGATTTCCTCGATCTGTGGTCAGAAGGTCGCATGCCGATCAAGGGCGTGATCCTGGTGACGCACAACATCGAGGAAGCCGTTCTCATGTGCGATCGGGTGCTGGTCTTCGGCAGCAATCCGGGCCGTATCCTCACTGAGATCGCCGTGCCGCTACCACAGCCTCGCAATCGACTGGACCCGATGTTTCGCGCGCTGGTGGAGCGCATCTACGTCGAGATGACCGCGCGTCCGCGCGCGGTCACGGGCACACGCAACGAGTGGTTCCCGGGGCTGGGCATCGGCACGACCCTGCCGCGAGTCTCATCGAACCTTCTCTCAGGCTTGATCGAGGCCGTCGCACAGCCGCCGTTCAACGGCAAGGCCGATCTGCCGGAGATCGCCGCCCGACTGCAGATGGAGATCGACGACTTGTTTCCGGTGGCCGAAACCCTGCAGATGATGCGGCTGGCGGAAGTCGAAGGCGGCGACATCCGACTGCTCGAGCCCGGCATGGCTTTCGCCAACGCGAGTCTCGACGAGCGCAAGAGAATCTTCGCGCGGCAATTGCTGTGTTTCGTACCGTTGGCCGCGCACATCCGCCGGATCCTGGATGAGCGTGCATCGCACGCCGCTCCGAAGAGTCGCTTTTCGGACGAGCTCGAGGATTACATGACTCCTGAAGCGGCCGAGCAGACGCTACGTGCAGTCCTCAGCTGGGCGCGTTACGCGGAGATCTTTGCGTACGACGACGACCGGGCAGCGTTCAGCCTGGAGAATCCGACCTAGCGCGGTCGACGCATTGCCGGCGATTCAGAGTTCTTCAGACCTCTTTCAGAGGCCTTTCAGGACTTGCGGCGGGCGTGCAAGTGACAGTGCGCCCCTTCCTGACGCCTCCGAGGTTCCGCCCCCATGCCGCGACGACTGGTCTCGATGCTCGCGATGCTCGCCCTCGCTCCGACACTTCTGGCCGCCGACACTAGTGCGCGCTGGACCGGCACGTGGGCGATGTCGGTGCAACCCTCGATGCCCGGGGCTCTTGAGACTTATGAACAGCAGACGCTGCGACTCATCGTGCACACGAGCGTCAGCGGGTCGCAGGTGCGGATCACGCTGTCGAATCTTTACGGCACTGTGCCGCTGACGATTGCCGACGCACACGTCGCTTTGCGCGCGGATGGACCGAGAATCGATCCTCGGTCCGATCGCGCGCTGCGTTTCGGCGGGCAGTCGGCGGTCACGATCGCGCCACGTCGACAGGTCACCAGCGATCCCGTCGCGCTGTCCGTTCCGGCGCTGAGCGATCTTGCCGTCAGCTTGTTCCTGCCGCACAAAGTGGCGGCAACGACTTCACATCTGCTCGCTTTGCAGACGAGCTACGTCGCAACTGGCAACATGGTGGGCGCGACCGACTTCCCGGTTCCGCAGAAGATCGATACGTGGCCGTTCCTGAGCCGCGTCGACGTGAGCGACTCAGCGCCGTTGTCCTCGGTCGCGGTCATCGGTTCCTCGACGACCGATGGCGATGGCTCGACCGCGGACCAGAATCGCCGCATGCCAGATGCGTTGGCGAGTCGCCTGCAGCGAATCGGAGTGCTGAACGCCGGGATCATCGGCAACCGACTGCTCAAGGACAGCCCGGTCGAGAGCCGATTCGGCGCGGGCCTCGGTGCAGCAGTGCTGTCGCGGCTCGATCGCGACGCGCTGGATCAACCTGGCGTCCGGTTCCTCGTCGTCGCGATCGGCGTCAACGACATTGCATTTCCCGGGGCATTCACGCCTGCCAATGAGGCCGTCAGCGCGCCGAGCCTGATTCAAGGCTACCGCGAGATCATCGCGCGAGCGCATGCCAAGGGAATCAAGGTGCTCATGACCACGATCCCTCCTTTCGGCAACGCGGTCTTCCCGGGCGATCACAAGCTCGTCATTCATACGCCCGAGAAGGAGGCAGTGCGTCTCGCAGTCAACGAGTGGCTTCGCACGACCAAAGAAGCCGATGGCATGGCCGACTTCGATGCAGTGCTACGCGATCCTGCGCGCCCGGACCGCTTGAAGTCGCGCTTCGACAGTGGCGATCACCTGCATGCGAACGATGCAGGGTATGCAGCGAGCGCGGCGGCCGTTCCACTCGGCTTCTTCACCGACCAGCGTTAGATTCCGGCGTACCAGGACCAGCCATTGCGAATGTTTCCCAGCTCCTCGAAGTGATCCGTCACGACGATGCGGCGGAGAAATTTCAGACTCTTGTATCCCAGTTGAGTCTCCACTCGCGCGCGCAACGGAGCGCCGTGACTGATCGGCAGGTCACGGCCGTTCATCCCGTACGCCAGGATGGTCTGCGGGTGCAGCGCATCGAGCATGTCGATGCCGTCGGCGTAATTGTCGTACGCGTGGAACTGCACGAATCGCGCTGTTTGCAGAGTCCCCACAGCTTGCAGAACGTTGCGCAGTGGCACTCCCGTCCATTGTGCTATCGCTGACCATCCTTCCTCGCAGGTGTGCCGCGTGATCTGAGTTCGCGCGGGCATGCGCTGCAACTCAGCCAGCGAAAAAGTGCGCGGCCGCGCGACGCTCCCTTCAACGATCAGTCGCCAGTCGGCGAATCGATTCGCCAACAGACGGTCGTACGTAGGTCCGTGCTCCTTGTTGAACCAGGACTTGTTCGGATCGGCGGGATTTGTCGTGCCGATCGCGGCCACTGAAGAAATGTCGCCGGAATCGTATTCGCGTGCGAGCGAGTGTGCAGGCAGCAGCAGGCGATGGGCTTTGTAGGTGAGCAGATCGGCCATGCGCAGCACATTGCCGTAGGTTGGAGGATCAGTCTGCGTGCAGCCGGTCAGCGTCAAGCCCACGGAGGTGGCGACGCCTGCGACGAAGGCGCGACGTGAAACCATGCTATTTCCTCCACGTCATGCCGCGCAGCTGTTCGCGGAAGCCCGTGGCAATAACCATCGCGACGTGCACGACGAAGAACAGCAGCAGTGCGACGAAGCCCAGGAAGTGCACGGTCCGAGCGGACTGGTAGCCGCCAAACACATCGAGCAGCACTGGGAACGCACTCGTCATCGCTGGCGACATCGTGAGGCCGGCCGCGATCATGACGGGCAGGACGATGAACACGACGCCCGTGTACGCGAGCTTCTGTCGGAATTTGTAGGCCGGTCGCGCACTCGACGATATGAACTTGAGCGGCAGCAGATCGCGCTCGATGTGCCGCGTGGCGATGCCAGTCGCAACATAGACAATACCCACGACGACGAACACCCACCCGCCAAGGAAGTGCAGACTGCGTGCCCAACCGTTCTTGTTGAAGGTGGGGTAGTTACGATCGGCACTGAAGGGGCGGCCCGGAAACTCCAGAAAGACAACCGTTCGCTGCAACTCGTTCGGGCGATGATTGTTGCTGATGGGCAGCGTCAACAATGCCGGCGTGAGGTCGTTGCCAACTTCGCCGAGATACAGGCGCGGATGAACCATCAGAATGAGAAAGCCACTGACCGCGAGCGTCAGGTAACTCGCAACGACCAGCCAGTGACAGATCCTCACCCACGCCGGGTGAAACACGCGACCGCACATTACAGCGCGACCGGTGCAGCGCCCCGGCGCTTCATCCGATATTCCGCCTGCAACCGCCAGGTCTTGCCGCCATCGCCGGACGCCTCGTCGCGCCAGACAAAGGACTCGGGACGAATGTCGTTGAACGACCAGCGTGTTTGCGGGCTGCCGAGATCCTGCGTTTCGAGCACGAAGCGGTCCTCGCCCACGGGACCGCCCGTGAACTTGGCGACCGAGGCGTGCTCAGGGTCGAAGAACGTCGCGTGCCAGGTCCGGGTCTTCGAATCGAAGTAATGCAGATCCGAGTAGACCTCGCGCTCCCGGCGCGTTCCGGAAGGGTTGACGATCCAGAGATCCTGGATGGCTCGCCCGTCCATGACCCAGCCGACGATGAATTCACCGGTGCGATGAGTGGCCGTGCCGTCCTGCGCGAAGTCGGTGTACTCGACATCCCACGTGCCGACGACGCGACTCAGCACGTGAGCGTGATCGCCCAGCGCGGGACTCGGCCTCGTAGCCTCGAGTGCCGCAGTCAAGTCGCGAGGCGGATCGGCCGCAGGCGCGCTGCCGACCGACAACAACCCCGCAGCCAGCAACCAGATTGCATAGTGATTTTTCATGTCGCTCAGTCTAGGTGCGAGCGACGGCACGGACCCAGACCGCTTACTGCAGCGGCGCGGCGATTCGCTGCAGCGGGATCTGCAGCACCGGCGGTTGTGGAAACTGCAGCGATCGATCCTTGGCGTTCACGCCTATCGCGAGGATGAGCCGACCATTGAGGATGTCGTCCTGCGTCATCGTGCTCGGATCGCAGCGCACGAAGAACGCCTCTTCCGGAGAGTTGCCGGCCAACATGCCGGCGCGCCAGAGGCGCATCAGGAAACTCTCCACTTCTTCCCTGGCCTGCGCCCACGTGGCTTCAGCCATCGGGGCCGTGGGCGCCCAGGCCAGCACCGCTCGCAGGCTGCGCTCGACGTAGTTGAACAAGCGCCGCACGCCGATGGCGCGCCAGGTCTCGTCGATGGACGTGGTGATGGCACTGGCCAGCACCAGGCGCTGCGCATTTGCCGGATCGCGCCCGATGAGATTCACGCCTCGCCGCGCGTATTCATCGATGGTCGAAGCATTCGCCTGGCGCAATAGCTCCGGCCCGGTGGGATCCCTGCGAATGACGCCGTGCAGTTCGAGCTCGGGCGACACCTGTACGCCATGTTCGCGGTCATGTCGCGCAAACGCTCCGGCCACGTGTCCGACGGCAGGCACCAGCACGGGTTTGTTCTCGGCCGCATCCTGTACCTCTATCCAAGGCCAGTAAGTTGCGACACAGGCACTGTCGACAGGAGCGCGCGGTTGCGTGTGCCACTGCGTGTCAGGCATGTCCTCGATGAACTCGGTTTCTCCGCCCAGGATGCCGAAACACATTTGCCGTTCGCACTGCGCGACGATGGCATTGACCAGGTGAATCCGGTCCTCGATGGTGAAGCGCAGATGCGCGGCATCCGGACAACAGAGAATGCCCACGTCGTCCAGCAGCTCGAGCGCTGCGAGGCCGGTTCGTTGGTGCGCGGGCAAGTCCTGCGTGCCGAGGTAATCAACCCTGCTCGCGTTGCCATCGGTGCCACCGCCGAATCGCACGATGCCTGTCATCGTCGGCGAGGGCGCGCGCTGCGGATCGCGCCATTCCAGCGTGATCCACTCGGACCTGTTGTTGATCACCTCGAGCAGCGGATTCGGCTTGCCCGGCAGGATGGAGAGGTTGTCGAAATCTTCGAGCACGCCCTGCCCGGCCCAGCTCTCGTCAAACAACTCCACCTGCAGCCTGAGGCCAGTGCGACTACCCGGCTGCAAATGCAGCTGGATCCAGTTACCGATGTCACCCAGACTGCGCGCGGCCGCCACGAGCTGTTGCGCCGGGTCCTGCGTGGGGATCGCGAACATGGCACGCGTCGCCTCTGCCGCCAGCACCCGCGCGACATAGGCACGCTCACCGCCGTTCTCGAAGAATCCACGCACGGCCGTGGCCAGAAAACTGCGCTCAGCCGGAAGCGGCGCGCCGAAGTGCTTCACGTACTCTTCCCAGCTCGTGATCAGCAACGGACGTGTCGCGCCCTTCCGGGTCTCGCCCACGAACGCTGTTGTGCTGTCCACGAGTGGCGCCGGTCGCGACGGCCGCGCAGTCAGCTCATCCGCGTCGGGTCGCGCTGGTTCGGCGCGTAATGCATCGAGCAGGCGCTGCACGACCTGCGGCCATCCGCCGCTCTTGGCCAGGGACACCAACACGGTTTGTTCGAGCCCGTAAGGCAAATCCGTGCGACGGATCGGTGCGGTGTCGTCCAGCAACAAGGCGATCACGCGATAACGATCCGGAAACTCGCGCACCAGGTCGATGGCCAGGCGGATCTCGCTGTCCGCATACCAGGCATCGTGCGTGTTCGCGGATACCAGCACTACGATGACGCGCGAGCGGCGCAGCACCGCCGGCAATACCCGCGACCACCGATCGCCCGGGATGAGATTGCGTTCGTCCAGGAAGACGCGCGCGTGCGGGCTCAACGCGGCATACAAAGCGTCGGCGGGCGCGCTGTCCACGCCGGCGTGCGCGAGAAAGAAATCCCAGGCCTGGGGAGAGTCCGCTGCCATGGCGGCAAGAGTAAGACACTCGCGCAATTCGCGCGAACGTGCGGCATGATCGCAGCGTGAACAAGAGCCACGCAGCGATTCTGAAACGGGGCGTCAAGGCCTGGAATGCGTGGCGGCGCGCCAATCCCGAGGTGAAGCCCAACCTGGCCGGCGCGAAATTCAGCAAGGTGAACCTCGAGGGTATCAATCTCGACCGGACCAACCTGCGACGTGCCGATTTCTCCGGGGCAACGCTGAACAACGCCAGCCTGGGCTTCGCAGATCTGCGCCAGGCAAACTTCTCGGAGGCCGTGCTCTTCGACGCAATTCTCGGCCCAGCCAACCTTGGCGGGGCAAACTTCAGTGGCGCAAGGCTGGCGCGCGCACACTTCGAGAACGCGAGCCTTCTCAAGACGAATCTGTCGGATGCCTACCTGTCGCAAGCGGATTTCGATGAAGCTGACGCCAGAGGCGCGGACTTGAGCGGTGCGCTTCTCGAAGGGACCCACCTCGGCTACGCGAACTTTTCTGGCGCAAACTTCACGGGTGCGTATCTGCACGCGGCGAACCTGAGCGACGCTGATTTCTCAGGCGCCGACCTCTCCAATGCCGACCTCACGGGCGCGATCCTGGTCGCAACGGATCTGAGCGGTGCGAAGCTCAACGGCGCTCGCGTTTACGGTGCCGCTGTGTGGGATGTCAAAGCGCCGAAACCAGAGGATCAAACCAGCCTGATCATCACACCCGACACCGATCCCAACATCACCGTCGACAGTCTCGACGTGGCGCAGTTCGTCTACCTGCTGCTGCACAACGAGAAGATCCGCGATGTGCTGGACACGGTCGGCAGCAAAGGCGTGTTGATCCTGGGCCGCTTCACACCGGAGCGAAAGCCGGTTCTGGACGCACTACGCGACGCGCTTCGCCGGCTCGACTTCGTGCCGATCGTGTTCGATTTCACCAAGCCCACGCGGCGCGATTTCACGGAGACGATCAAGACGCTCGCCGGGTTCGCGCGCTTCATCGTGGCGGACATCACCAATCCGAAATCGAGTCCGCTCGAACTGCAGGCGGTCCTGCCCGACTACATGATTCCGTTCGTGCCGATCCTGCAGGATGGCGAGGAACCCTTCTCGATGTTCCAGGACCTGCAGAACAAATACTCATGGGTGCTGGATGTATTGCGCTACGACTCGGTCAAGAGCCTGGTCGCCGTGCTGCAACCCGCCGTCATCGCGCCGGCATTGGCCGCGGAGGATCGATTGCTCGAACGCAAGGCGCTGGGAATCCGCCAGCGTCATGCGCGGGATTACGCCAGGCTGCGCAAGCGCAAGCGCAAGTAGCAATCTGCAAGTTCTGCAACGTCACGAACGCCTGCGCCTGCTAGCGTGGGGGATCTTGAGTTGCGCGGAGACGGGCATGGTCAAGCGCTCCATGTTGGCGTGTGCGGTGATCGCGCTTGCGCTGCTCGGCCCGCTGACTCGCGCAACAGCGGACCCGTTCGCATACGAATGGCACGCGTTGACTCCCGCGGTCTGGGCCGCCATTCGTCCAGATCCATTCGAGCTGCCGCAGGAAGGTAACTCGGTATTCGTCGTGACCGACCGGGGCGTCGTCGTCTTCGACGCCGGGGGCTCGCCGGCGATGGGTCAGGCCATCGTGGCGAAGGTCCGCTCGGTCACGGACCAGCCGATCACGCATGTCGTCATCAGCCATTGGCACGGCGACCACATGCGCGGACTCCAGGCAATTCGCGCAGCGTATCCGCAGGCACAGATCCTCGCGCATCCACACGCACGGGATTTCATCGTCGCGACCCAGGAAAAGTGGCTGACGCGGCGTGTGAAAATGGTCCCGAGTATTCGTCGCGCCGTGACGGAGGCATTGAACGAGCAGCAGGACTTGAGCGGACGCCCGTTGATCCCGGA
>DATJIP010000006.1:0-8615 GCA_035493235.1 Steroidobacteraceae bacterium | reverse complement strand
GCCGTTGATCTTGGCGTTGGCAACATACGGAGCCGCGTTGCTGTACGTGATGACCAGCGTGCCCGCAGTGTTGATCGTGATCTGCGAAACATACTTGCCGTTCGGAGCAGCGACGAGGCCCAGCGAGCCCGCGACGTTGCCGACCACCAGGGTCGGCCACGCGCCGTACTGAGCATAGTACTCAGCAACGTTCGCCTTCAGCGCCGACGAGAGGTTCAGACCTTCCGTGACCTGCGAGCGGATGGTGTAGTCCTGGTACGCCGGGATGGCGATGGCCGCCAAGATGCCGATGATCGCGACGACGATCATCAACTCGATCAGGGTGAAACCCTTTTGGATGGTCTTCAACATTTGCAAACTCTCCTGGATGGGACGTATTTGAACTCGCGGCGCGAACGCCTGCAGGGTAGGCAAGAGCAAGCCTTGTGCCAGGCACCGCACGGTGTGGCTAAGTTACTGACCGGGCGCGGACTTCACTGCGACGTAGTCGACATTGTTAAGTGGAAAGTTGGCGACAAGTTGCCGCGCTTTGTCACTTACTGACGCGGGCCGTCAACTTGCGGCGCAGCTCGACGACAGGAGCTGCGTGCGACGCTCACTCGATGCCGAGTTTCTTGATGCGGTAGCGCAGCGAGCGGAAGGTCATGCCGAGCAGCTGCGCGGCCTTGGTCTTGTTGTAGCGGGTCTGTTCCAGCGCACGCACGATCGCGTCGCGCTCGATGTCTTCGAGGGCATCGCCGAGCTTCTCGCCGGGCGCGACACTGTTCGGAATCGGCACATCGGTGTTCGCGACCTTCGGCCGCAGCTGCAGATCGCCCGCGTCGATGACGCCACCTGCGCACAACGTCGCCGCGCGCTCCAGCACGTTCTCGAGCTCGCGGACGTTGCCGGGGAAGTGATAGTCGCGCAGCAACGTCAGCGCAGCGTCGGTGACCTGCAACGAGCGATTGCCGATCTGCCGGCCGAGTCGGCCGGTGATGGATTCCACCAGCTCGTCGATGTCCTCGAGGCGCTCTCGCAGCGGCGGTACGCGGATCTCGATGACATTGACGCGATAGAACAGGTCCTCGCGGAACTTGCCGTCGGCGACCAGCGCAGCGAGATTCTTGTGAGTCGCCGACAGGATGCGCACGTCGATCGGGATCTCCCTGGACTCCCCGACCGGCCGCACGCTCTTCTCCTGGATGACGCGCAGCAGCTTGACCTGCATGTGCAGCGGCAGGTCCGCGATCTCGTCCAGGAACAGGGTGCCGCCTTCGGCGGACTGGATCAGACCCTGCTTGTCGGCGATGGCGCCGGTGAAGCTGCCCTTCTTGTGGCCGAACAGCTCGCTCTCCATCAGCTCGGTCGGAATGGCGCCGCAGTTCACCGGCACGAAGGGACCGTCGCGCCGCGCGCCGGCATCGTGAATGAGATGAGCGACCAGCTCCTTGCCCGTGCCCGACTCGCCATAGATATGTACCGGCGCCTGGCTGCGCGCGACGCGCTCGATCATCTCGCGCAGCTGCTCCATCGCTCGCGAACGGCCGAGCAGCTTGACCTGCGGCAGCTGCAGCGTGCTCTCGCTGGTTCCGCCGAGCTTGAGCGTGGCGGCGATCAGTTTGCGCAGCGCCGCCACGTCGAGGGGCTTGGAGATGAAATCGAAGGCGCCGAGCTTGAGTGCGCGCACTGCCGTTTCGACGTTGCCGTGCGCCGTGATCACCGCGACCGGTGTCTGCGGTTTGTGCGTCTGAATCCACTCGACGATGCTCAGGCCGTCGCCGTCCGGCAGCCGCATGTCGGTGAGACACAGATCGAACACGCTGCCGCGCAGCTCGCGCGTGGCCGCGCCGATGGTATCGGCCGTCGTCACGTCGAGATTCATGCGCTCGAGCGTGATGCCGAGCAGCTCGCGGATGTCCGGCTCGTCATCGACGACGAGCGCCCGAGGTTTCGTCACAGGATTTCCCAGCGTTGAGGATCGGCGAACACGACGCGAAAAATACTACCACCGCCTGCGCGCGGCTCGTAGATCAGCGCGGCGCGATTGCACTGAGCCAGCTCCCGGGCGATGAACAGGCCGAGGCCGGTGCCGCCCTTCGAGCCGGTGAAGAACGGCTCGAAGATGCGCTCGGAGTCCGCCATGGCGATGCCCGGGCCCCGATCCATGATTTCCAGAAACGGTCGCTCGGTGGTGCTGATGCGGCCGGTGTGCAGCTCGACGGCGTCGACGTTGTCGTCGCGCCGGCCGTACTTCAGCGCGTTCTCGCACAGGTTCCACAGCAGCTGGTACAGGTGCGAAGGATCGACGCGCACGTCGAGATCGCCCGGCGTCGCGAGCAGGTGGATCGCACGCTCGTCGACTTCGGAGGTCTGGCGGAACTCGGCAAGGAATTCCGTGAGCCACGCGTTGAGCTCGAGGCGTTCCGGCCGCGTCGTGTCCCGGCGCGACAGCTGCAGCACGTTGTTGATGATCGTGCTGACCCGCTCGCCGTTGTTGGTGATGATGTCGGTGAGGCGCCGCTCCTGCGGCGAGAGCGTCGGCGTCTCGGCCAGGAGCTGCGCGGCGTGACTCATGGCGCCCACCGGATTGCGGATCTCATGCGCGATGCTCGCGCTCAGCCTGCCGAGCGCCGCGAGCTTGGATTGCTGCACGCGTTCGACGATCAGCGTCGTGTCTTCGAGGAACACCAGCGACGGGCCTTTGCCGCTGCTGTCGAGCGACACGAAATGCGGCTGGACCAGGCTGCCGCCATCGGACGCGAGCATGGTCAAAGTGGTCAGTTGCCAATCGTCGGAACGACGCCGCCACGTATCCAACAGATAGAGCAGGCGGGGCGAGACTTCGCCGAGCGGCGTGCCCTGCGGCACGCTCGCGCCATGCAGCAGCAATGCGGCCGACTCGTTGATCAGCCGGATCGTGTCGTTCGCGTCCACGACCAGGATGCTCTCGCGCAGGTGCTGCACGATGAACTGGTTGAGCTCGGCGAGATTGGCGACATCGACCTCGCGCTGGCGCACGCGTTCCTCGCTCTCGCGCAGGTTCCGCGCCAGCGGCCCAACCCCGAGCGTTACGATGAACATCAACGCGCCGATGATGCCCGCTGACGCGAAGTCGCCGGCGTCGCCGCGCGCGGCCAGCGTCGTCAGCGTTTGCTGCACGAGCACGGCGAGCGTGGCGACCGCCGCGAACATCAGCGCCAAGCGCTGCCGGACGACGAACGACAGCGCGCCGATCGGCAGAACCATGAGCGAAGCGAGGCCGCTGGTCATGCCGCCGCTCGCGTAGGTGAGCGTGGCGATCGCGGCCACGTCGATGCACAGCCCCGTGATCGTCTGGACCGGGACTTCCGGCCAGCGACGCTTGACCGACGCGATGCAGATCAAGCCAAAGGCGAAGTAGGCGGCCGTGGTGCCGACGAACAGGGCCGGGTTCGCCTGACCGACGCGAGTCGGGGTGACTGCGACGAACATTACGCTCAGCAGTACGGCGACCAGCAGTCGGAACAGGTTGACGAGCGCCAGTACTCGCCAGGCGAGGTTATGCGTCGAATCGGCGGCGACGGGCGGTGCGCTGAGCAGGGCCTTCATGCGGTACTAGACTGCCTTTGCATCGGCAGCGAATTACTCCAGAATACGCGGCCTTTGTCGGTTCTTCCTGCCATCTTATGAATCTGCACGAGTACCAGTCCAAGCAGCTGTTCGCAAAATACGGCATCCCGGTGCCGACCGGCTATGTAGCCGCGAATGCCGAGGAGGCTGCGGCTGCCGCGCAGCGCATCGGCGGCGCGAAGTGGGTCGTCAAGGCGCAAGTGCATGCCGGCGGCCGCGGCAAGGGCGGCGGCGTCAAGCTCGTCGACTCACCCGAAGCCGCAGGCAAGGCTGCCGCCGCGATGCTCGGCACGCGCCTCAAGACGCACCAGACCGGGCCCGAGGGGCTGCCAGTCCACCAGGTGTTCGTCGAGGAAGGCTCGAAGATCGCGCGCGAGCTGTACCTGAGCCTGGTGTTGAACCGGGACAAGGGCCAGGTCGCCTTCATCGCCTCGGCCGCGGGCGGCATGGACATCGAAGAAGTTGCCGCGCACACGCCGGAGAAGATCATTCGCGTGAACGTGCATCCGGCTGCCGGGCTGCAGCCTGCGGAGTGCCGCGTGCTCGCGTTCGGTCTCGGCCTCAAAGGCAAGCAGATCGACCAGTTCTCGAGCATCGCGCAGGCGCTGTATCGCCTGTACCTGGAGAAGGATGCGAGCCTGGTCGAGATCAATCCGCTGATCGTCACCGCCGACGATCGGCTGGTGGCGCTCGATGCCAAGATCAACATCGAGGACAACGCGCTGTTCCGTCAGAAAGAGCTGGCCGGTTGGCGCGACAACAGTCAGGAAGACGAGATGGAGCGCGCTGCTGCCGAGCACGAGCTCAACTACGTCTCGCTCGACGGCGACATCGCCTGCATGGTCAACGGCGCGGGCCTCGCCATGGCGACGATGGATCTGATCAAGCTGCACGGCGGCGCGCCCGCCAACTTCCTCGACGTCGGCGGCGGCGCCACGCGCGAGCGCGTCACCGAGGCGTTCAACCTGATCCTGTCGAACAAGAACGTGCGCGCGATCCTCGTGAACATCTTCGGCGGCATCGTCCGCTGCGACATGATCGCGGAGGGCATCATCCACGCGGTGAAAGACGTCGGCGTGCGCGTGCCGGTCATCGTGCGCATCGAAGGTACGAATGCGGAGCAGGGCAGGAAGCTGCTCGCGGAGAGCGGGCTGGCGATCACTGCTGCGTCGGATCTGACCGACGCCGCCAAGAAGGTGGTCTCCGCTGCGAAAGGCAAGAAGTAATGAGCATCCTTGTTAATAAGAAGACGCGAGTCATTTGTCAGGGCTTCACGGGCAAGCAGGGCACGTTCCATTCCGAGCAGTGCCTCGCGTACGGCACGAAGCTGGTCGGCGGCGTGACGCCGGGTCGCGGCGGCGAGAAACATCTTGGTCTGCCGGTTTTCAACACTGCGCGTGAAGCGGTGCAGGAGACTGGCGCGACGGTCAGCATGATCTACGTGCCGGCGCCGTATGCGGCGGACGCGATTCTTGAAGCGGCCGATGCCGGTATCGAGCTCATCGTGTGCATCACCGAAGGCATTCCGGTGAACGACATGGTGAAGGTGAAGGCCGCGCTGTCGAGCTACGGCAGCCTGCTGATCGGTCCGAACTGCCCGGGCATCATCACGCCGGGCGAGTGCAAGATCGGCATCATGCCGGGCTTCATTCACAAGCCGGGCCGCGTCGGCATCGTGTCGCGCTCGGGCACGCTGACTTATGAAGCGGTGTTCCAGACGACGAATGCGGGGCTCGGGCAGAGCACCTGCGTCGGCATCGGCGGCGATCCGGTGCGCGGCATGAATTTCATCGACGTGCTCGCGCGCTTCCAGGACGATCCGCAGACCGAAGGCATCATCATGGTCGGCGAGATCGGCGGCGCGGATGAAGAGGCGGCGGCCGACTTCATCAAGAAGAACGTTACCAAGCCAGTGGTTGCCTACATCGCCGGTGTTACGGCGCCGGCGGGCAAGCGCATGGGGCATGCGGGCGCGATCGTGTCGGGTGGTAAAGGGACTGCTGCGGACAAGTTCAAGGCGCTGGAGCGTGCGGGCGTGCGCACGGTGAAGAGTCCGGCGGATCTGGGCAAGGCGATTGCGGAGAAGCTGGGGAAGAAGGGCGGGAGCAAGAAGAAAACTCTCGCAAAGAGCGCCAAGCCCGCCAAGGTCGGAAAGAAGAAAAAGGCTCCGGCCCGGAAGAAATAGCCGCTACGGACTGACGGATCGATAAGGCATAGAATCCTTCTATGTCTTTGCGCATTGCTCTTGCTCAGCTGAATCTGTTCGTCGGCGACGTCGGCGGGAATGCGCAGCGCGTGATCGACGTCGCTGCGGAAGCTCGCGACCGGCTGAAAGCGGATCTCGTGTTGTTCCCCGAGCTGGCGCTGTCCGGGTATCCGCCGGAAGACCTGCTGTTCCACAAAGGCATGAAGCGCCAGGTCGCAGCGGCGATGGAGCGCGTGCGTAGCGAGGTGCAGGGCGTAACGGTGATGGTCGGTTATCCCGACTACACGGACGACATCATCTACAACGCTGCCGCGCTGATTCGCGACGGCAAGCTGCTCGCGAACTACCACAAGCAGGAACTGCCGAACTATCTCGTCTTCGACGAGAAGCGCTACTTCAAGCAAGGGCAGGAAAGCTGCGTCTTCGAGCTGAACGGCATTCGCGTCGGCTTGCTGATCTGCGAAGACATCTGGGAGCCGGCGCCGGCGCGCGCGGCGAAGGCTGCTGGCGCGCAGTTGCTCGTAGTGATCAATGGTTCGCCGTACTCGCTGCGTTATCAGCGGCGTCGTGAAGACATCGCGCGGGCGCGCATCAAGGACACGGGTCTGCCGATCGTGTACGTGAACATGCTCGGTGGACAGGACGAGCTGATTTTCGACGGCGGCTCGTTTGCGATGAACGCGACGGGTGAAGTCGTGCAGCGCGCGGCGCCGTTCAAGGAAGAGCTCTACACAGTCGACATCGATCTGGTCGACGGCAAGGCAGTGCCGCGACGCGGTCACATCGAGCCGGAGTTGTCGGAGGAAGCGAGTGTCTACAACGCACTCGTGCTCGGCGTGCGCGACTACGTGACCAAGCATCGCTTCCCGGGCGTCGTGCTCGGCTTGTCGGGCGGTATCGATTCAGCGCTTACGCTGGCGATCGCTGTCGACGCGCTGGGCGCCGATCGCGTGCAGGCTGTGATGATGCCGTCGCGATACACGGCTCAGATGAGCCTCGACGACGCCGCGCAGGAAGCGCGCACACTCGGCATCGGCTACGACGTGATCTCGATCGAAGGAATGTTCGAAGCCGCGCTCGGCGCGCTCAAGCCCGTGTTCGCCGGCCGCGCGCCGGATACGACGGAAGAGAACATCCAGGCGCGCTGCCGCGGTTTGCTGCTGATGGCCATATCTAATAAGACTGGCCGCATGGTGCTCACGACTGGCAACAAGAGCGAGATGGCTGTCGGCTACGCGACCTTGTACGGCGACATGGCCGGCGGCTTCGCGCCGATCAAGGACTGCAGCAAGATGCTCGTGTACCGACTCGCGCACTATCGCAACTCGATCGCGCAAGTGATTCCGCCGCGCGTGATCGAGCGCGCGCCGTCCGCAGAGCTGCGGCCGGATCAGAAGGATTCGGATTCGCTGCCGCCGTACGAAGTGCTCGACGCAATCCTCGAACTCTTCATCGAAGACAACCTGTCTGTGGATGAGATTTCAGCGCGCGGATTCGATCGTGCGACTGTCGGTCGGGTCCTCGAGATGGTGAAGCGCAACGAGTACAAGCGAAGACAAGCACCACCCGGCGTGAGAATCAGCGATCGCGCGTTCGGCAGAGACTGGCGTTACCCGATCACGTCCGGGTATCGCACTCGCTGATCTCGGTAGTCGATCTATGACTGCCGTCGTTACCTTGCATGCGACGGACATCTACCCTCCGCGGCTGGAAGAACCCACGCAGGCAAAGCCCGGATGCAAAGCTCGCTACTCGCGGACTGGCGGGTGCATTCACCGCGAAACCACGAGTGTGAAAGTTCTCTTCGCCGCACAGGGATCGATCAGCATCAACTGTGACCCCCGTCGTCACTGATGACCTGACGGGCAAGTACGCTTCCTGCCTGGAGAAGCAGGGACACGAGGGCAGGATGCGCAGATTTCTGATCGCGATTGCGGCTGTCGTCGCTGCGTCGAGTGTGCACTCGGAGACAGTGCAGCACGATCCGACCACTGTCTATGCGCTGCCATTCAAGAGTGGCAGCTGCGTCTATGTGTTCATGACTTACGACGAGAGTGTCCATGTAGGCGACCATCGCTTCGCAGTAGATTTCGCTGTGCCCATAGGAACTCAGGTGCTCGCCGCGCGCGACGGAGTCGTGTCCGGCACCGGTGCTGCTCCACGCAGCCCGAACGACGAGCCGGGCACCACGCGTGGGGACTACGTCTGGGTACGACATAGGGACGGCACCGTCGCGACCTACCTGCACCTTCGCCACAACGGCGCCGCGGTCGCCCTGGGCCAGGCCGTGAAGGCAGGCCAGTTGCTCGGCTACTCCGGTTGCACCGGACACTGCACTGCCGGAATGCTGCACTTTCAGGTGTCGACGCCGATGCCGCCGGGCGATGACTACAAGACGTTTCCGACGGTCTTCAAGATCGCCAAGGATAGCGTTGAGTTCCTTCAGTCGAATCGCTGCTACCTGGTGCCGTAAAGGATGGCTGTTGGAACGCTGTTGTTTGCGGCAACGATGCTCGGGAGTTGAGGTCGATGTCGCGCAGGGATGCGCGTCGCTACGTCACCAGATCTTCCACCAACTCTTCTTCTTCTCTCCCTGCGCGACCTGCTGATCGGGATTCGAGTAGTTCTCCTTCAGCACCTTCTCCGTATCCGCAGCGAGGTCTTCCATGCCGAGCTTGTGGTACGACTGCGCCATGATCTCCAGCGCGTGCTTGATCTGCGGCGCGCCGTCGTAATTCTCGATTGTATACTTCGCGCGATTGATCGCTCCCACCCACGCGCCGCGCTTCAGGTAGTAGTCGGCGACGTACACCTCATA
>DATJIP010000005.1:0-3933 GCA_035493235.1 Steroidobacteraceae bacterium | reverse complement strand
TTCCAAACACTCGGTTGTCGTTCAGTCGGTAGCAGCGGACACGGCGGTGTCTCCGAAGTCCATCGCCGTGATGCCCCTTCTGGATCTCAGTACCGGACACGAGCAGCAGTACTTCGCCGATGGCCTGACGGCGGCGCTGATCGACCGGCTGACGCTCTTTCCCGGGCTGTCCGTGACTGGACAGACCTCGAGTTTCGCACTCAAGGGCAGCAAGGAAGATGCACCAACGATTGCACGGCGCCTGCGCGTCGAATACCTGCTCGAAGGTACGGTGCGCGGGACCGCCGAGCAGTTGCGCGTCAGCACCCGCTTGATCCGCGCCGCGGACGGCTTCGAGCTGTGGTCGCAGGTTTTCGACCGCAGCGGCAGCGAGATCCTGAAGCTTGAAGAGGACATCGCCCGCGCCGTCGCCGCGGATCTCCACGGGAGCCTCATCGAATTTCCGGCTCCGGCCGTGCCCTCAACACGCTCGCTCGAAGCCTATCGACTGCTGCTGCGCGCGGACCAGCAATGGCGACAGGAGGTCGCCACCGATCACGAGCGTGCTTTGCTCGAGGCTGCCCTGCAGAAGGATCCTGGCTACGTAGCCGCCTGGGTCAAGTTGGGATACTGGTGGTACGACTCGATGCTGGTGGGTAAGGTCACACCGGAAACGGCTGTTCCCAGATCACGAGCCGCGTTCGACCGGGCGCTCGCTCTCGACAAAAATTACAGCCGCGCCTACGTCGGCCTGGCATGGCTGCAGATGAGTCAGCTCGACTGGGCTGGGGCTCAACACAGCATCGATCGTGCCGATACCCTCGATCCTGCAAGTCTGTCGGCACTGACGGCGCGCGGGGAGCTCGCGCGCAGCGGCGGACATTGGGCCGAGGCCATAGATCTAGAGCACGAGCGCCTGCAGCGCGATCCGCTGCACGTAGGCACTAAGTTCGTTCTCGCGCAGAGTCATCTCTGTGCAAGCCAGTACGCGGATGCCGCGGAGATCGTGAGGCAGACAATCGCCGAAAACGCCAGATATCCCGGGGCACACGCACTGCTCGCCCGGGCGCTTGCGGCGGAGGGTGACGCAGCGTCCGCGCTCAAGATCATCGCGCTCGAGCCCGACGAGTCAGCGCGCCTGGCGGGCCTCGCAAGCGTCCAGTCCGCGCTTGGCCATAGGGTCGCATCCGACGAAGCGATCACGCAGCTGCGCACACGATACGGCGAAACCCTGCCGGGGTTGCCCGGACTCGCGTACGCCTACCGCCATCAGCTCGAGCCGGCATTCCAGTGGTTGGAGCGCGCCGTCGAGCAACATCAGCCAGAGTTTGCCGCGAGCCTCGCCTGCACGCCGGAGCCTGCCTTCAGTCAGCTGCACGCGGATCCGAGATTTGCGGAATTGCGCGGCAGACTCGGATTCAACAAGTGATGATCGATCCAACGGCAATTGGACTCGTTAGGCGTCCGGATCTAGACTTGGGCCGAAGGCTGCCCATTCGTATACTTATAAATAAATACCGGGGGAAGTCATGGCTAACAGTGACTGCGGCTTGGACGAGTTGCTCGAGTTGCTCAAGGAGCACCCAGAGCTCATAAAAGAGCTCGTCTTCAACGTGGAGAGCATCCAGGCTCTGCTCGGGACCAACGAAGCGAAGAGCCTGGCCTTGGGCGTGGATCCCCAACAACCGGTGGATGCGCGGACCTTCCTTGGTTATGTGGCCGGGCCCGCCGACGGTTACGCGATCAGCCAGTGTCTGGCCCAGACCACCCTGTTGTGTGCCAAAGGCAGCAGAGCCCTTGCGTGCGTCGGAGGCACGGGGACCAAGCCCCGCCTCTAGCAGGCGTGCTGCGTGCCGGCACGCGCAACCCGCGCCGGGCTGCGGCCCGCGAGTGCAAGGCCCGGCGCTGCCGATGAATTCGCCACGCGCCTGCGCGCGCTAGGAGTCACTCCGCAGCGGCAGGACGCCTGGCTCATGGTCGGCGCGCCGACGCGAGTTGCGGGCTGGAAACTGCACGTGTCGGCAACGGTCGCCGGCGTCGAGCAGCTGTTCGAGCGAGTGCTGCCCTGCCTCGCGCGCCATGACGCGCATTTCAAGATAGCGGCCGAGCGCAATGCAATCGTGCAGCTGAACGCCGGCGATCTCGGCGAAGCACAGATCGGCAAGGTCATCACGGTCTATCCACGCGACGACACCGAGGCAGTCACGCTCGCCCGCGAGCTCATCGAGCGCACGCGCGGAATCGTCGGGCCCAGCATTGCGACGGACCTGCATCTCGGCGAGGCGGTCTACTCCCGTTACGGCTCGGTGTGCCCGCGGGTCACTCGCGACCGATTCGGCGAGCCAACCGATCTCATCCCTGATGGCAACGGCAACTGGATGCCGGATCTCCGGCCGGTACCTTTCACCTGTCCGCCGGGCATTGCCATCCCGTTCCCAACAGTCGCCGCACATGCGCCCGCGCAAGCCAGGCCGCGCAAGCTACTCGCTGGACGGTATTTCGTAACCGACGTGCTGCGGCCCGGCCTCGCGGGCAGTGTGCTGCGCGCGATCGATGTCGCTGATTTGAGCGCTCCTACGGCCTGCGTGCTGAAGCAGGCCCGGCCCCATTGCTTGGCGGATGAGCTCGGCCGTGATCGCCGCGCTCGGCTTCGGCACGAGGGAGCGGTGCTGGCGCGACTGGCCGGACTCACGGGTATCGCGCCCGCGGGGGCCTACTTCGAAGAGGAGAATATTGGTTATCTGCCCATTGCTTACGTGCGAGGCCAAACGCTCGGCACCCTGGTGTACGACCTGATCAGAGCCAGACCATGGATGTGTGTAAGAGGGCAGACGAGACGGCGGCTTCTCCGCTACGCGGCCCAATTTGTTCGCCGCTTACGCTTCGCCCACGCCCGGGGCGTCATCCATCGCGACATCGCGCCTGCCAACGTGTGGATCGGCGCCGACGATCGTGTCTACCTTCTCGACTGGGAATGTGCGCATCTCGTAGGCAGTCGCGTACCGCCCTTTCAATTTGGCACGGCAGGGTACAGCGATCTCAAGCCTGGGCAGCGCGCGCCGGCGAGCCGCGATGACTGGCAGGCCTGTGGTCGCGTGCTCGTATTTCTGCTCACGGGGCTCGACCCGACGGCCATCGTGCATGGCCGTTCACGCGAGCTCGCGATGCGGCTCGCGAAGCTGACAGGGTTACGCGGGTCCGGGCTCATCGAGCTGCTCGCATGCACTCTCGCAGATCGGCCCTCGGGCGAGCTCGACCCCTCGATGCTGCTGCGTGCGATCAACTCGGCGGCGCATGTGAAGCTCGCTCGCCGCCGGCACTCCAGCATGCCACTGTTCACGACGGCGACGCACGAGTCGATAC
Organism: Steroidobacteraceae bacterium; assembly: GCA_035493235.1. Taxonomy (GTDB): domain Bacteria; phylum Pseudomonadota; class Gammaproteobacteria; order Steroidobacterales; family Steroidobacteraceae; genus Steroidobacter. The sequence continues at coordinate 591 of DATJIP010000005.1, read as the reverse complement.
TGACCCAAGGACTGGAGACATTGACGGCCGAACTACGCTCGAAGGTTGATCGGCTCCAGGCCCGGCACATAGCTCACGAAGCAGTCACGATCGATGTGCACTCTGGCATCGCAGGACTCCTGTATGTGCTCGCCGTTGCGCATGGTGCCAAAGCCGCACATCTCGACGCGAGTCTTGGCGAACGTGCGGTGCGTGTGCTGACCGGTCCTACCCCGGTAAGCCCCGACCTGCCCGGTCTCGTGCACGGGCGTGCCGGGCGTGCACTGGCCGTCGCCGTGGCGGTGCAAGCCGGATGCATTTCGGCCGGCCGGGGGCTGCGCACACATCTCCTCGGCGCACTCCAAGGTCCTCTAGATTGGCCGGATTTCACGCATGGCGCCGCCGGTCAGGGGTTTGCGGCGCTCGCCTGCGCCCGACGACTCGGGTTGCCCGAGCTTGCGGCGCCTGCGCCCGCATGCGCCGCTTATCTCGTCCGCACGCAGAATCCTGAAGGTGCCTGGACGCTTCCGGAGGGTGTCAGTGGAACGAGCGGTGAGCGCTTCACCGGTTTTGCGCATGGTGCAGCGGGCATGATGGGCTTTCTCGGCCGCT
>DATJIP010000004.1:0-28908 GCA_035493235.1 Steroidobacteraceae bacterium | reverse complement strand
TTCGATCTTCGGCCGCTGATGACCGTGGCGTGCATCTTCGACCGCCAATGGATGCAGATTGAACTCGGCCTGCATCTGCTCCAACGCGCGGGCGTCCGGCTCCAGCAATGCGACCCAGACGAAACAACCGGGCTGGACCAGGTACCGATGGATGTCCTGCGGCTCGATGTCCGCGAGCTTCCGCCCGTCCTGATACGCAACGCAGCTGATCAGCATGAGTCAATTGTTACACGATCTTCGGGACGGCCACTCATACCAAAAGCTAACAGCGCGCTCACAGGGTTGGCGCCTACAGTGCCGGCAACGGCATGACTCGCTGGAGATCGTCGTGGAAGGCAAGGTCTTGATCGCAACGGCGGCACTGGTGGTGGTCACCTGGCTGCTCTACAAGCTCGCCGAATGGCTGGAGCCGCGCAAATGACTGTCATGAGCTGGATCGGTCTGGTGCTGTCGGTCGCCCTCGGGATTTACCTGTTCGTGGCGCTGCTGCTGCCGGAGAAATTCGAATGAACGCGCTGGGCGTAGTGCAGATCCTGTTGTTCATCGTCGTGCTGGTGGCGCTGGTCAAGCCGCTCGGCACGTTAATGGCAAAGGTGTACGACGGCGAGCGTACCTTCCTGTCGCCGGTGCTCGGACCGATCGAGCGCGGCATCTATCGCCTCGCCGCCATCAAGCCGTCGGTCGAATCGAACTGGAAGCGCTACGCGCTCGCATTGCTGCTGTTCAATTTCATCGGCTTCGTCGTCGTGTACCTGTTGCAGCGGCTGCAGGGCGTGCTGCCGCTGAACCCGCAGGGCTTTGCCGCAGTGAGCCCCGACTCGTCCTTCAACACTGCCGTGAGCTTCGCCAGCAACACCAACTGGCAGAGTTACGGCGGCGAGGCGACGATGAGTTACCTCACGCAGATGCTCGGGCTCGCGGTCCAGAATTTCGTCTCCGCGGCGTCCGGCATGGCAGTCCTGGTCGCCGTGATCCGCGGTTTTGCGCGCCGGCGCACCAGCGAGATCGGCAATTTCTACGTCGACCTCACGCGCAGCACGCTGTACATCCTGTTGCCGTTGTCGCTGCTGCTCGCGGTCATTCTGATGTCGCAGGGTGTCGTGCAGAGCTTCTCGGCCTACGGCACCGTCGACCTGGTCGAGCCGGTTACAGTCGCAACGCCGGTGACAGACTCGGCGGGTGCGCCGGTGCTCGACGCCGCGGGCAATGCTGTCACGAAACGGGAGCAGGTTACGCAGCAGACGATACCGCTCGGACCCGCAGCGAGTCAGATTGCGATCAAGCAGCTCGGCACCAACGGCGGCGGATTCTTCAATGTGAATTCCGCCCATCCGTTCGAGAACCCGACGCCGCTGGCGAATTTTCTGGAAGTGCTGGCGATCCTGCTCGTCCCCGCCGCGCTGTGCTACACGTTCGGCCGCATGATCGGCGACCCGCGCCAGGGCTGGGCGGTCCTGATTGCGATGCTGGTGATCTTCGTGCCGCTGACGTTCGGCGCTTATGTCGCCGAGCAGTCGGGCAACCCGCGGCTCGAGGCGCTGGTCGACCAGAATGCCAGCGCCACGCAGTCGGGCGGCAACATGGAAGGCAAGGAAGTGCGCTTCGGCATCGCCAACTCCGCGCTGTGGGCCAGTGCGACGACCGCCGCTTCCAATGGCTCGGTCAACGCGATGCATGACTCGTTCACGCCGCTCGGCGGGCTCGTACCCATGTGGCTCATGCAACTCGGCGAAGTCGTGTTCGGCGGCATCGGCAGCGGCCTGTACGGCATGCTCATGTACGCCGTAGTCGCGGTGTTCATCGGCGGCCTGATGGTGGGACGCACGCCGGAATACCTCGGTAAGAAAATCGAATCCTACGAAGTGAAGATGGCTTCGATCGTGATCCTGGTGCCGCCGCTGATAGTGCTGGTCGGCACGGCGATCGCCAGCGTGACGCCGGTAGCCGTGAGCGGCGTAGCCAATCCCGGCGTGCATGGATTCTCGGAGATCCTTTACGCGTTCTCGTCCGCTGGTAACAACAATGGCAGTGCGTTCGGCGGACTGTCAGCGAACACGCCGTTCTACAACATCGCACTCGGCATCGCGATGTGGGCGTCGCGCTACTGGCTGATGATTCCGGTACTGGCGCTCGCCGGCAGCTTGGCTGCGAAGAAAGCGACTGCGGTCACCGCGGGCACGATGCCCACCCACACGCCACTGTTCATCACCCTGCTGGTCGGCGTTGTGCTGATGGTCGGTGCGCTGACTTTCGTACCTGCGCTCGCGCTCGGGCCGATCGTCGAGCATCTGCAGATGATCGCTGCCGCCGGTCACTGATTCGAGGTTCTTGAACATGACGACTCAAGCAAAGCCCATCGCGGGACTGACGCCGGTCGACGGCCTCGCGGCCCGGCCGAGAGCGCCGTTCGTGACGGGGCAGATCCTGCGCTCGGCGCTCTGGGAGTCCTGCCGCAAGCTCGGTCCGCGCGTGCAGATCCGCAATCCGGTGATGTTCGTCGTGTTCGTCGGCAGCATCCTGACGACGATCATCGGGATCGGCGCCGCGCTCGGTGAGATCCGCAACGAAGGCAGCCCTGGCTTCATCATCGCCGTCGCGATCTGGCTGTGGTTGACGGTGCTGTTCGCAAACTTCGCCGAAGCCGTCGCCGAGGGCCGCGGCAAAGCGCAGGCAGCGACGCTGCGTTCGATGCGGCGCCACGTGCACGCCAAGAAATTGTTCAGCAACAAGAAGAGCGAGTATCACACCGTCGAGGCGGGCGCCCTGCGCAAAGGCGACGTGGTGCTCGTCGAGACGGGCGACATCATTCCGGCAGACGGCGAGATCATCGAAGGCGTCGCCTCGGTGAACGAAAGCGCGGTGACCGGCGAGTCTGCCCCTGTGCTGCGCGAAGCCGGCGGCGACTTCTCTTCTGTAACGGGTGGCACGCGGGTGCTCTCCGACTGGATCCTGGTGCGCGTCACCAGTCGCGAAGGCGAAGGTTTCCTCGATCGCATGATCGCAATGGTGGAAGGCGCCAAGCGCGGCCGCACGCCGAATGAGATCGCGCTGTCCATCCTGCTCGCGATGATGACTCTCGTTTTCCTGCTGGCCACGGCGACGCTCGCGCCGTTCTCGCAGTTCGCAGTCAACGCCGCAGGACAAGGCTCCGTCATCACCATGACGGTCCTCGTCGCCCTGCTGGTGTGCCTGATTCCCACGACGATTGGCGCGCTGCTGTCGGCCATCGGCATCGCTGGCATGGATCGAATGGTGCGCGCGAACGTCATCGCGACTTCCGGACGCGCGGTCGAGGCTGCCGGTGACGTGGACGTTCTGCTGCTGGACAAGACCGGCACGATCACGCTCGGCGACCGCCAGGCATCCGCGTTCATTCCGGCTCCGGGTGTGAGCGAGCAGGAGCTCGCGGATGTGGCGCAGCTCGCATCGCTCGCCGACGAGACTCCCGAGGGCCGCTCGATCATGGTGCTGGCCAAACAGAAATTCCAACTGCGCGGCCGCGACCTGGCCGCCACTTCCCACACGTTCCACAAGTTCACCGCGCAAACGCGCATGAGCGGCGTCGATATCGAAGGTCGACGTCTGCGCAAGGGAGCCGCGGACGCCGTGCGCAAGTTCATCGAGGAGCAAGGCGGTTCGTGGCCGAGCAAGGTCACCGAGGCAGTTGACACGGTCGCGCGCGCCGGATCGACGCCGCTCGTGGTTGCCGACGGCCGCCGCGCGCTCGGCGTGGTCGAGCTGCGAGACATCGTCAAGGGCGGCATTCGCGAACGGTTCGCCGAGCTGCGGCAGATGGGCATCAAGACGATCATGGTCACAGGCGACAACCGGCTGACGGCTGCGGCAATCGCCGCCGAAGCGGGCGTCGATGACTTCCTCGCCGAAGCCACGCCGGAAGCGAAGCTCGAATTGATCCGCAAGAACCAGGCGGAAGGACGACTCGTCGCGATGTGCGGCGACGGCACCAACGATGCGCCGGCGCTCGCGCAGGCAGACGTTGCGGTCGCGATGAACACCGGGACGCAAGCGGCGAAGGAAGCCGGCAACATGGTCGACCTGGATTCCAATCCGACCAAGCTCATCGAAGTCGTCGATGTCGGCAAGCAGATGCTCGTCACGCGCGGCGCGCTGACGACGTTTTCCATTGCCAACGACGTTTCCAAGTATTTCGCGATCATCCCCGCGGCATTCGCCGCGACTTATCCGGCGCTCAACGCACTCAATGTCATGCAGCTCGCCACTCCGCAGAGCGCGATCATGTCCGCCGTCATCTTCAATGCGATCGTCATTCCGGCGCTTGTGCCGCTGGCGCTGCGCGGCGTGAAGACGCGGGCGGCATCGGCGGCGCAACTGCTGCGCCGGAACCTGCTCATTTACGGGCTGGGCGGCATCGTATTGCCGTTCGTCGGCATCAAGGCCATCGACATGGTCCTGGCCGCGGTCGGGGCGGTTTGAGATCGGTGCGGCACAGGAGAGCAATCCATGAATGAGCTTCGTCCGGCGTTGGTCGTTTTCGGTCTGCTGACCGTGTTGACGGGCATCGCCTATCCGCTGGTCGTCACGGGCATCGGGCAGGCGGCGTTTCACGATCAGGTGAACGGCAGCATCGTGCAGTCCGGCGATCGCGCAGTCGGCTCACGGCTGCTCGGCCAGCCGTTCTCGGATCCGAAGTACTTCTGGAGCAGGCCGTCGGCGACGGGCCCGCAGCCGTACAACGGAGCGGTCTCGAGCGGCTCGAATCAGGGCCCGATCAACCCTGCGCTCGAAGCTGCGGTACGAGACCGCATAGCGGCGTTGCACGCTGCGGATCCGGGCAGCACCGCGCCGGTCCCTGTGGATCTGGTAACAGCTTCCGGCAGCGGTCTCGATCCGCACATCTCGCCTGCGGCAGCCGAGTATCAAGTGGCGCGTGTCGCGCGCACGAGAAAAATGACGGAAGCGGACGTTCGCGAGGCGGTGGCAGCGGCCACCGACGACCGCACGTTCGGAGTCCTCGGTGAGCCACGCGTCAACGTGCTGGAGTTGAATCTCGCGCTCGATGCACATGCGGATGCACAATTGGCCCAATGAATGAGGCACGGCCCGATCCCGATCAGCTGCTCGCGACCGTCAAGGCCGAGGAGGCACGGGCGAAGCGCGGCAAGCTGCGGGTCTTCTTCGGATCGAGCGCCGGAGTCGGCAAGACTTATTCGATGCTGGAAGCCGCGCGGAATGTCCGCGCCGGCGGTGTCGACGTCGTCGTCGGCTACGTGGAACCTCACGGCCGCGTCGAGACCGAAAGGCTGCTCGATGGGCTGGAGCAGCTGCCGACGCTGGCAGTGAAATATCGCGGCAGCGTGCGCCGCGAATTCGATCTCGATGCGGGCCTCAAGCGCCGGCCGGCAATCCTGGTGGTGGACGAGCTGGCGCATTCCAATCTGATCGAGGGCGATCCGCCGCCGCGCCACGCCAAGCGCTGGCAAGACATCGAAGAGTTGCTCGAGCAAGGGATCACCGTGTGGACTACGGTGAACGTGCAGCATCTCGAAAGTCTCAACGACCTGGTCGCGCAGATCACCGGCGTGCGCCAGCGCGAGACGATCCCCGATCGCATTTTCGACGAGGCCGACGAGGTCGAGCTGATCGACCTGCCACCGGACGACCTGATCGCGCGGCTCAAGGCCGGCAAGGTCTATGTGCCGGAGCAGGTCGCCACCGCGATCGACCGTTTCTTCCGCAAGTCGAATCTGCTCGCGCTACGCGAATTGGCGCTGCGGCGCGTGGCCGATCGCGTCGATGCAGCGGCGCGCGCCGCGGTGATCGCCGATCGAACCTCGCGTGCCTGGATGGCCAGGGATCGCGTGCTCGTGGCGATCGGCCCGGACGAGCAAGCCGAACAAGTCGTGCGCGCGGGCAAGCGTGTGGCGGACGCGCTGGATGCGCAGTGGACGGTCGTGTACGTGGAAACGCCGGATCTGTTGCGCCTGTCGAGCGTGGAACGCAATCGAAGGATCGACCTGCTGCGGCTGGCCGAGTCTCTTGGTGCGGAGACAGTGACCCTCGACGGTCCGTCTGCGGCGCAAGTGCTGCTCGACTATGCGCGTACCCGCAACGTCACGCGGCTGGTGATCGGTGCGGCCAAGCGCCGCGGCTGGCGAGCCTGGTTGCGACCCTCCACGACGACGGAAGTCGTGCGCAAGGCGCGTGGCTTCGACGTCCTCACGATCGGCGTCGCAGATCAGGCACGCGCGCCGGAGCAGCGCGACTCGACTGTACTGTCCGAAGCACCAATGCCGACGCAGTGGCGCAGGTATGGCTGGGCTCTTGCGACTTCGCTGATCTGCACTGCTGTCGCCCTCGCCATGCGCCCGTATTTCGAAGAGGCGAACATCGTGATGGCCTACGTGCTCGCCTCGACCATTGCGGGAGTCCGGTTTGGCCGGGGTCCGGCGATCGCGGCGGCCATTGTGAACGTGCTCGCCTTCGATTTTTTCTTCGTGCCCCCGCTCTTTACCTTCTCGGTTTCCGACTTCCAGTATCTGCTGATGTTCGCGGTGATGCTGACCGTCACGCTGATCATCGCCAACCTTATGGCGAGCGTGCGCCAGCAGACCCGCGTGGCCGGCGCGCGCCAGCGCCGCACAGCGGCGCTGTATGCGATGAGCCGCGAGCTCGCCGCGACGCGCGGCGTCACGAGCATGGCGCAGGTCGCGGTCCGCCACGTCGCCGAAGTATTCGACTGCACTGCTGTCGTGTTGCTTCCGGACGTGAACGGGCGGCTGCACTATCCGCGCGAATTGCCGCTCGACAGATCGTTCGTCAAAGCTGACTTGTCCATCGCCCAGTGGGTCGTCGATCACGGCAAGCGTGCGGGTCTCGGCTCCGATACGTTGCCGGCTGCGCCGGCCTTGTATGTGCCGTTGAGTGACGAGCGCCAGCGCCTCGGCGTGCTGGCGGTGCTGCCGGAAAACCGCCGGCGCATTCTGCTTCCGGAGCAGCGCGACCTGCTGGAAACCTTCGCGGGCCAACTGGGATTGGCGATGGAGCGCGCGCAGTTGGCCGAGCAGGCGGAGACTGCACGTGTGTCCGCCGAAACCGAGAGCCTGCGCAACACCTTGCTCGCTTCGATCTCGCACGACCTGCGCACGCCGCTCGCGGTGATTGCGGGGGCGAGCAGCACGCTCGCCGAGCATGGCGACGATCTCGACGCCGCGTCGCGCACCTCGCTGGCGCGCTCCATCGAGACCAAGGCCCGCGACATCTCCGAGTTGGTGTCGAACGTGCTGGACCTGATGCGCTTCGAGTCAGGACAGATCGCCCTACGCCGCGACTGGGACACGCTCGATGACTTGATCGGCGCGGCGCTGGCTCGCGTCGAGGAGCGTCTGCGTCAGTATCCGGTCAGCGTCGATCTGCCCGCCGATCTGCCTGCCGTGCATGTCGATGCAGATCTCATCGTGCAGACATTTGCGAATCTGCTGGACAACGTTGCGAAATACACGCCGCCAGGGACTGCCGTGCGCATCTCCGCACGCGAAGATGAAGATTGGGTGCAGGTGACGGTGGACGACGAGGGTCCGGGCCTGCCGACGCTGGGGCGCGAGCGGCTGTTCGACAAATTCCAGCGAGGTCACGACGAGGGCACGGTCGGCGGTGCAGGACTCGGGCTGGCGATCTGTCGTGCAATTGTCCGCGCCCATGGCGGGGATATAGCGGCAGGCGACCGTCCCGGTGGCGGGGCTCGATTGCAGTTCACATTGCCAACGCGCGAACCGTCATGACACAGGCGATGCACTCGATCCTCGTGATCGAGGACGACCCGGCAATTCGCAACGTGCTGCGCGTGCTGCTGCAGGCCGAGCACTACCGGGTCGTCGAGGCTGCAACTGCTGCGCGCGCCGTCATCGAAGCGCGCAGCCATCGGCCCGACTTGTTGCTGGTCGATCTCGGGCTGCCTGACGGCGATGGCCTCAAGGTGATTCGCGATGTGCGTACATGGTCGGCGGTACCGATCGTCGTGCTCTCGGCACGAACGATGGATGCGCAGAAAATCGCCGCACTGGACGTAGGAGCTGACGACTACGTCACCAAACCTTTCAGTGCGCCGGAATTACTGGCGCGCGTGCGAGCTGCGCTGCGCCGGAACGCGCGCGGTGCAGAGCAGCTGCCGTTGTTACGACTCGGCGGCGTCGAGGTTGACCTCGTGCGCCGGCAGACGCGTGGCAAGGACGGCGAGATTCATTTGACGCCGCTCGAGTATCGCGTGCTCGAAAGCCTCGCTCGGCATGCGGGGATGATCGTTACCCAGGCGCAACTGATGCGGGAAGCGTGGGGTCCGGGTCGGCAGGGAGACAGCAGCAGTCTGCGCGTGTGCGTGCGCAATCTGCGCCAGAAGATCGAGCCGAACGCGTCACAGCCCCGTTACATAGTCACCGAAGCCGGACTGGGCTATCGACTGCGCACCGACGAATCGATCTGAGCACGTCTGTGCTCACAACTCCGTCTGGCTGCCGACCTCGAGAAGCCGATGACTGGGCACGTCGAAATGACGATATGCGAACTGGCTATTGCGGGCCATCAACGCGAACAGCCGCTTGCGCCACATCGCGAATCCCTTCTTGCCCGTCACGAGGGGCGTGTCACGGCCTACGATGTAGACAGTGCTGCCCGGTTCGAACTCCACCCCGTGCTCTGCGGCCAGCCGCAGCGCCGCTATTGTGTTCGGTTGCTCCATGAAGCCATGGCGCGCAACGACTCTGAATATGCCGGCGGCAATCGGTTCGACGGTGATCCGCTCCTCAGGGGTGACACGCGGCACTTCAGTGCGTGCGAACGTCAGTATGACGATGCGTTCGTGCAATGTTCGCTGGAACTGCAATTGCAGCGTCAGCGCTCGTGGCAATGCGCTCGCCTCGCCGGTCAGGTAGACCGCCGTGCCGGGAACACGATTCGGCGGATCCGATTTCAGAGATTCCAGGAACTGAGCCAGCGGGACCTGCTGGCGCGCGATTGCCCAGTTGAGCAAGCGGCGACCGTCGCGCCAGGTCGCCATGATCGTGTACATCAGCGCTGCGATCGCGATCGGAATCCAGCCGCCGTCGAGCACCCGCAGGCTGTTTGATGAGAAGAATGCAAGGTCAATGATGCTGATCACGGCCAGCAGCGCCAGGGTACCCAGCCGGTATTCGCGCTGCTGAATGTAGGCGAGCAGCAGCAGCATGCCGCCCGCCAACAGCATCGTTGCGGAGACGGCGATTCCGTAAGCGCCTGCCAGGGCCTCCGAGGAGCCGAAAGCGACCACGAGAATGACCGTGCCGGCGAACAGGACCCAATTCATCGCCGGCACGTAGATCTGCCCGATGGCCGTCGCCGACGATTGCAGAATGCGAATTCGCGGCAGATACCCGAGATTGAGCGCATAGCTCGCCACTGAGAACACGCCGGAAATGACGGCCTGCGATGCGATGATCGTCGCGGCGGTTGCGAGCACGATCAGCGGCGAGAGCAGCCATGAGGGCGCCAGCAGATAGAACGGATTCTCGATCGCGCTCGGCTGCAGCAGGAGCAACGCGCCCTGGCCGAAGTAGTTGAGCGTCAACGCCGGCAATACCAGCCAGAACCAGGCACGGCGAATCGGAAGACGTCCGAAATGGCCGATGTCAGCGTAGAGGGCCTCGCCGCCCGTCACCGCCAGGAAAACTGCCGACAATGTCCTGAAGCCCTGCCAACCGTTCTCGACAAAGAAGTTGGCGGCGTAGAGCGGATTGAGAGCCGCGAGCACCTCGGGTGCTCTGACGATGTGGGCCAGTCCCAGCAGACCCAACACGAGAAACCAGACGATGATCACCGGACCGAACAACCGCCCGACGGCTCCGGTGCCGTGCCGCTGCACGGCAAACAGTCCCGTCAATATCGCCAGCGTGACGGGCACGACGTAATCGTGGAGCTGCGCGTTCAGCACGACCAGGCCTTCGACCGCGCTCAACACCGAAATCGCCGGCGTGAGGACGCCGTCGCCGAAGAACAATGCCGCGCCCAGCAGACCGGCCGCCGCCACGGGTTCCCAGAGCCGCCAATTGCGAGTTGCATTGCCCAGCAGTGTGCTCAGCGCGAGCACGCCGCCCTCGCCGCGATTGTCCGCTCGCAGCATGAGCAGGACGTACTTGATCGTGATCACGACGATCAGTGACCAGATGATGAGAGACAGCACCCCCAGCACGTTCGGCGCCGACAATTGCACGCCGTTCGGTGCCGTGAAGCACTGACGCAGGGCATAGAGCGGGCTGGTGCCGATGTCGCCGAAGACGACGCCCAGCGCGGCGACGGTCAGCAGCCGGATCCGGCGCGGATCTTGTGCCAGTGAGGAGTGAGCCGTCGGACTCGAGGCGACTTCGGCAAGCTCGGCAGGCTGGTTCATGGAAGCAGGAGTCCGTACGCAGACACGCAAGCCTAGCGGCGCCGCTGTAAGGATTCCGTAAAGATATGGTCGCTGGGCGGGTCGAGGAGACGATTGACACGCTATCCACTTTACTGGACAGTTCGTCCAGTATGAAGGAACGCGCGCCCGCCTCCCCTCCCGACATCAACTCCCGCATCGCCCGCCGGGTGCGCGACTTGCGCACGCAGCTCGGCATGACGCTCGACGAGCTCGCCGGGAAATGCGACGTCAGCCGCTCGATGCTGTCGCTGGTGGAGCGCGGCGAAAGCAGCCCGACGGCCGTGGTACTCGAGAAGATCGCCACCGGCCTGGGCATTGCACTCGCCGGCCTGTTCGACGACACGAGTACCCCCGCGAGCCCACTTTCCCGTCGCGCCGAGCGCACGACGTGGCGCGACCCGCAGTCCGGTTACTTGCGACGGAACATCTCGCCGGCCAACTACCCTGCCCCGGCTCAGATCGTGGAAGTGATCCTGCCCGCAGGCGCGCGCGTGGCTTACGAAAGCGGCGCACGCGAGGTGGGCCTGCATCAGCAGCTCTGGATCCAGGAAGGCGCCATCGAAGTGACGATCGGCAACGTCACTCACCGTCTCGTGAAGGACGATTGCCTCGCGATGCTGCTCGACGAGCCGATCACATTCCGCAACCGTACGCGCAAGGCAGCGCGTTACATCGTGGTGCTCGCCTCCGAGCGCCCGCGGCCGACGAGGAGATGAGCCATGGCGCACGAGGTCGACGTCAGCGCGATCCAGAAGTTCGGCGAGTACGAGCTGCAGGCACTGAGCGACGTGCTGATCGATTGCGTGGAAGGCGGCGCGTCAGTGAGCTTCATGCTGCCGATGACGCGCGGCAAGGCGCTGGCCTACTGGCGCGACGTGGCCGCAAGTGCGACGCGCTGCGAACGCATCGTGCTGGCAGCTTACGATGGGACACGGAACATCGTCGGCACGGTGCAAGTCGTGTTCGCGCAGCCGGAGAACCAGCTGCATCGAGCTGACATTGCGAAGATGCTGGTGCATCGGCGCGGGCGACGGCGCGGAGTCGGTGCAGCGTTGCTGATAGCCGCGGAACGTCATGCGCTGAGATCCGGCAAAACGGTGCTCGTGCTGGACACGGCCTCGGACGATGCCGAGCGGCTGTACGTGAGGCAGGGCTGGCGACTCTGCGGCCGCATCCCCGACTACGCCTTCATGCCGGACGGCGCGCCCTGCGCCACCGCGGTCTACTACAAATCACTGCGCGGCCCGTGAGGCGCGACGACGGCCCAATTGCGTCGCGCCACCCAGGCCGCGCGTGACATCCATTGCGGGGTCGCGAAAGTACGGCAGAGCAAAAATTTGGCCATACGCGAACCCCAAGCACGGGAGATATGGTGCGCTCGGCCGCGCGCTGCCGAATCGGCAGCTACTACCCAATTTGCGCGTCCGGCCTACCCATATTTCGGGAGTCGGGACTACCGTGGCGCGAGCACGTTCGGGCCGCCATGATGGGCCCATGAAACGTGGATCGATCGTTGCGCTGCTGCTAGCGCATTTGACAGTCGCGAGTGCCCGTCCCGAGCTGCCGGCGGCGGGCCTCGATGCGCTCTACCCGGCGTACCTGCGAATTCCAGGGTCTGCGGGCCGCATGCTGATCTTCGGCGGCGAAGGCGCGGATGCGAAGGCGAACGACGCCATTTACGAGCTCGCGTTCGAACGTGCGACCGCGTCTGTGACATGGACGGCGCGAGGTGTGCTCGCTGTCGCGAGGCGCGAGCCGGAAATTGCGGTCTTTCCCAGCACCAATGTTGTCGCCATCGTCGGCGGCTTGAGCACGCAGGGCTCGCCGCTGAATGCGATCGAAACGTTCGACTACGCGACGGGCAAGAGGTCGTCGATCGCGGCCAAGCTGCCGGCCGGTCTCGTGCACCACCAGGTCGTGCCCTGCGGTACGGGTGCACGCGTGCTCGTCATCGGCGGCGATGACGGACACGCCGCGGTCGCAAGCCTGACTGTCGTCGCACTCGACGCCGCGACTGTCGAGCCACTTCGCGACACCGCTGGCCGCAAGGTCACGCTCAGAGCCGCACGCAGTTTTGTCAGTGCTGCCTCGATCGACGACGCGAACAGCAAGCTGCTCGTTGTCGGTGGAGAGACGCGCGGTGGTGCCGCCTCGAACATCGGCGAGATCATCGAAGTCACAGCGGAGTGCGTAGCGCAACGGATCAGAGCGACGTCTCCTCTTCCCGAGCGACGAACACGGGGCGCCCTGACCCGAACCGGCAACGATTCGGCGATCTACTACGCCGGCTGGAACGGCGATTCGCTCGCGCTCGATTCATTCGTGTACGACGCAGACGCGAACTCGTGGCAAGTCGGCGCGCCGCTGCCGCCAGGCTACGGACGGATGCGCCCGCCGCATGCGGTAATGGACACGGTCATTGCGATCGCAGGCGGTGATGTCGGCGCATTGCACGGGCCCGCCGTCCCCGCCACGAATTGGGCGGTGTACTTTCCGGAGAACGGCGGCGAATGGACGCCGGGCGACGCACCGAAGCTGATGCATCACCCGCGCGTCGGCAATGCGCTGGCGTTTCTGGATGGTGCGCTGATCACGGTGTTCGGCAAGAACACGACGGCCGCACAGCCGTTCGCGGGTCTCGACGCGCCCGAATGAAGACTATGCGTGCGCCGAGATGACGTTCAGCAGCTCGCGCGATACGCGCTCGTCGATCTCCGCCGCGTGCGACAACTGCACGGGGTAGCGCACGATCGCATCGACGCTGGAAGCCGAGAAGCGCAACTGCACTGATGGCTGCGGATCGCCGGTCTCGGATGCAGACGCGGCCTTCTGGATCTCGCGAGTCTGCCGCACGATGTCGTCGTGATAGTCCGCGATCACCCGGGTCACGGCCTCGAGCATCTTGTCCTTGAGAGCCCCGTAGTCCGCACCCGTCGGCAGGCTGAACGTCACTTCGTGCCATGCCAGATTGAGGCCTGCGATCTGTTTGAACAGTCCGCCGGACGACTGGAAGATGATCGAGTTCGCGAACGCCACGACGCGACCGGTCGGCGCCATCTGCCCCTCGCCGGCCACCTCCATCAGGTGCAGGCGAACCAACCCCATCTCGATGACCTCACCCGTGACCGTGCCGATCTGCACGCGGTCGCCGACGCGGATGCCGTATTTACCGATCAGGAAGAAGTAACCGACGATCGAGACCAGCACGCTCTGCATCGCCACCGCCAGACCGGCCGTGATCAGACCGGCAAACGTGGCCAGCGAGCCGAGCTCAGTCACGAAAGTCGAGGCCACGATCGCCACGACCAGCGACCACAGAACGATCCGCTGCAGCAGCAACAGGCGTGAGCGACGCCGCGCCTCGTGCACATACCTGTACGCGGCGCGACGCCAGAGGTGCGCGATCAGAAACACGGCTGCCAGCAAGCCCGCGAACAACAGCACGCGCAGTCCCAGCGCTTCGAGCGCTTCCCGATATTGCTTGTTGGTCGCCTCACGCCAGTTGACCAGGTTGCGGCGGTATTGGTCGAGCAGGACGCTGGCCTTGTTCAGCGGCGTCACGATGGCGGACGTCTGCGAAAACAGCCACGCGAGCGTGTCGTATTGATCGCGCGCGCCACGCAGAGTCGTGCCGTTGGTCGAATCCGCCTGGACCGCGAGCGCGTCGCCACGATCCGCCAGGCGCTTCAACTGGTCGAGCGGCGACTTGCTGACGGTGGTGAACGTCTGTTGCAGCTCGGCCGTGCGCTGATCGATCTGGGCGATCGTGGCCCCCTTGGCCGAAAGCCGGAGCACCGCGGTCGCCAGGTCCCAGATGCCGAACCGACGCAGCGAGCTGCCGGCCACTGACTCGTCAGTCGACGCTTCCTCGTCCGTCGCGGTCGACGTCACCGGAGCTGCGCGCGCCCCGCTTGCAGCAGGAATGGAAGCCGCGATCGCATCGATATGCGCCTTGAGCGCATTCGCGCCAAAGCCCGTCGAATCGGTTTCGTTGGCGAACTGCGCCATGTTCGTGAGCATGTTGCGCCGGGCGTTGACGAGATCCAGCTGCCCCTTCAACACCGAGATCCGCGTTTGCACCGTCGCTTGATTCTGCTTCGGCGTGCTCGCCAGCTGGCGCTTGTTCGCCTCGATCTCCTCTTCGATCGACGCGCGCTGATCATCCAGCTGCTTGCGCTGCCGGCTCAGCGACTGCTCCGACGCGGCCTCCTCCGCTTCCTTCTTCACGCCCGCTTCGCTGCTCAACAGCTCGGCGTTGGCACGCGCGAAGTCGAATGCCAGCTTCATGATCTGGTCAGCGGTCTGCCGGTTCGCGTACAGGATCAGCAGGTCGCTCGGTTGCGTGGCCGCCTGCTGCTGGGCGCCGAGCGTGCGATACCAGTCGACGGTCTCGTCGAGAATCTGCACGACCTGGTCGCCGGTCATCACGGCCCGCGTTTCGGCCGCGGGTGCGGCCGGCTGGGTCGGCGCGTCCGCGGCCTGGGCGGCGAACACGGCGATGCCCGTGGCGAGGGCTAGTGCAAGTCTGAGGTGCATAGGGGAGGCTATTCTATAGCTCCCCCACGCTGGACGGGTGTCAGTCGTTGTTCTGCTCGAACAGCGGCACGACGTTGGCGCGAGCGGAAGGCTCGCGCGCGGTGCGCAGGTGCAGGCGATAGCGCAGGTCGCCCAGCTCCAGCACATCGGTGTCGTGCATCAGGTGCTGGCGCACCTGCTCGCCGTTCACGAAGCAGCCGTTGGTGCTGCCCGCGTCCTCGACGATGATGCCGTTCGGCCCGATGAGCAGCCGCGCGTGATTGCGGCTGACCATCTTCGAATGCAACGCGATGTCGTTCTCGGCGGTGCGCCCGATCGTCAGCATCGTGCCGGTGAGATGGATGACCTCGCCGGAATGCTCGATCGGCTCCAGCACCCACTCGCTTTCTTCCGCCCCCGCCGGCGCTGCCTTCTCGCCGATGCGGCTGACGTCGCGACGGATCGCCGCGAGTGCCTCGGAATGCACGGCCAGGTCGGCTTCCAGCTCTTCGATCTTGTGATCGCGGCGGAAAATCTCTTGCGTAAGCTGCTTGGAGCGGGTGCGGGCTTTCTCGCGCTGATCAGACATGATCGCGCACTCGTCATGTGCGGTCTGCAACTGCGCGCGGAGGCCCTCGACGACTTGCTCTTGTGCAGCGACGTCGTCCTCGAGCCGTTGAATGTTGGCAGCGGCGGCCACGAGTTGGTCGCGCAGCGTGCCGATCTCGTCGGCCCGCTCCTGCGCCAGCTGTTCGCTGGACTGTGCGTCCGTCTGCGCGCCGCTCAGCTCTTCGCGCAGCTTGGCGACGGCCGCGACAGTGCGCTCGAGCTCGGCGGTACGCGTCGCGAGATCCTTGGTGAGATTCTGGGTCGCCGGGAGCAAGCCGTCGCGCTCTTCAGTCAGCGCAATGATCTGCGCGTGTGCAGTGTCCCGCTCCGCGATGACTGCGTCGCGTTTACCTTCGACTTCACGCAGCTGTGCTTCCAGTTCGGCTCGGCGCCGCTCCTCTTCGCCACGAGCCTTTACGGCGACGGTGACTTCGCGATGCGCATCCTGCGCGCTGCTTTCGGCCGCCTGCAGCGAGCCGCGTAGCGCCTCGATCTGTTGCGCGAGCTTGGCTTGCCGGCGCTCTTCCTCAGCCAGCGCGTTCTCGCGCTCCTGCAACAGCGCGCGATTGGCATTCAGCGCTTCCTCGGTCGATTCAAACTTCGTCTTCAGATCCGCGCTGGTCGCCAGCTCGCTGCGCAAGCGTTGATCGAGATCATCGCGAATCGTGACGACTTCATCGATCTTGCGCGCATGCTGCTCGACCATCGCGCGCAGCCGGTCGTGTTCGGTCAGCTTGGCAGCGAAACGACGCGCCAGCTCGGCCGCGCTGGCCTTCTCGGTGCTCAGCGTTCGCTCGGACATGGTGACAGTCTTCGCATGATTGTCCTGCAGGTCCTTGAGCTGCACTTCCCGCCGCTGCAACTCTTCGCGCAGCTGCTTCTCCGTACGCTGCGCCATCTCGTCGGCGAGCGTGCGATGCTCGGCGAGGCGTGCACCCTCCGACGCGAGCGCTTCGATACGCGCCGCATGCTGATCGCGTTCGGCCTGCAAAGCATCGTTGCGCTTCAGCAGCAGCGCGTTCGCGTCCTGCGCCTTGACGATGTCCGCTTCCAGATCGGCAATGCGCTTGAGAATACGATCGATGTTGACCGTGAATGCTTCCGGCGCCGGCGCGGTCCTGGCGACGTTGATGCTGCGAACTTCGGTGGGCGCCTGATGCGACGCCGACTCGACGATCTCGTCGATGTCGCGCAATGCTTCGACGGTCCACGTGTCGGTGCGCGACAGGTTCTTCTGACTCTCCACCAGAGTCGCTTCGTACGCTTCGACGTCGAGCACCGGCAATACGTCGGTGCGATCGAGACTGCTGACCTGGGTATCCGCGACAGTGGTTCGTGTTTGCATAGTCAACTCGAAATGGTCTCGCCGCGAGGAATGTTGTTGCTTGCAGCGGGGGTGCCGCGAGTATGCACTGTTCCAATGAGCGCGCCATCGGGACATTCGGGCGTACTACGTTATGCTTGTAGGCATTTTTTGTGCATCACGATGTGACATATGGTTCATCTTCTTCGCGCCTTCGCCGCAGTTTTCGCGCTCGCCGCGCTCTACGACCCGGCTCTTGCGGCCGAATCCGCCAGGACGCAGGTCCTGCTGGTCGGCACCTATCACTTCTCGAATCCCGGCAAGGACCTCAACAATGTAAAGGCCGTCGACATCCTGGCGGCGGCGCGGCAGCAGGAGCTCGCCAAAGTCGTCGCGAGCCTCGCGCGATTCGCGCCGACACAGGTCGCGGTCGAATGGCCGGCGCAGCTGGTCAATGAACGCTATGCGCAATTCCGCGCCGGCCAGCTACCGCAGTCGCGCAACGAAGTCGTGCAGCTGGGTTTTCGTCTGGCGCGCGAGCGGGGTCTTGCGAACGTGCAGGGGCTCGACGTCGATGGCGATTTCCCGTTCGAAGCAGTCGACGCCTGGGCGCGCAAGCATGGACGCGGCGCCGAGATCGACGCGATGCTCGCCGGCGGCGCCAAAGAGACGCAACACATCTCGGAGTTGCAGGAGCAGACCTCGATCGGCGGCGTGCTGCGTGAGTTGAATACTCGCGAGTCGATCGAGCGCAACCACGCGTTCTATCCGCCGATGTTGACGATGGGCAGCGGCGACGATCAGCCGGGAGTGAACGTGCTGTCGGCCTGGTACACGCGCAATCTCGCAATCTGCGCGCGCTTGCTCCAGGCGATCAAGCCTGGCGATCGCGTCGTAGTCTTCTACGGGCAGGGCCACATCTATCTGCTGCAGCAGTGCCTGCGCGAGCAGGCGGGCGTGCAGCTCGTCGACCCGTTGAGTTATCTCGCGGGGACTTAGCCGCCGAGGATTGTGATGACGCGGCCGAACGACCAGTACGCCGCGATCGTGCCGATGGCGTAGAGCGCCGGCGTGCGCGCCATCACGAACGTCGGCCAGCGCGCCAGCGCACGATAGAGTCCGAACGCGAGCGTGACGACGAACAGCTGACCGATCTCGACACCGGCGTTGAACGTCAGCAGCGCGATCGAGAGATGTTGCTGCGGCAACCCGATCTCGCGCAGCGCGCCCGCGAAACCCAGTCCGTGCACGAGCCCGAACAGAAATGCGACGAGCGCCGGCCAGCTACGCGACAGCGTACGTTGTCCGTGTAACGCCTCGGCCGCGACGAGCACGATGGACAATGCGATCGTCGCCTCGACTGGCGGCGAACGCAGCGTCAGCAATCCGAGTGCGCTGAGCGCAAGCGTCAAGCTGTGCGCGAGCGTGAATGCGGTAATCGTGAACAGCAGCTGCCGATTGAAGCCGACCAGGAACAGCAGCGCGAGCACGAACAACAAGTGATCGAAGCCGGTCAGGATGTGCTCGACACCGAGCACGGTGTACGCGCGCCCGATCTCGCCCATACCGCGCTTGTCTTCGGCCGAGCCGTACATCTGCGCGGTCTTCTGCGCTGACGTGAACGTGTAGACGCGCTTCTGGCCGTCGAGCCAAAACACCTTCAGCATCATCGCCGAGTACGTCTCGCCGACGCCTTCGATCGCGAGCGTGCCGCGGAGTCCATCAGAGCCACAGCGAACCATGCCAGCGTCCACGACACCTGCATCCGGCGTGCCCGCCTCCACGACGCCGTTGTCGATGCTGCATCCTTGCGGCCAGACGAGCTTCAGCTCCTGGCCCGGCGGCACGTTGCCGCTCGCGGTCCATTGCCACAGGAACTCGCCGGGAGCGCTCTCGCGGAGCTCCATCTCCGCCATCGTCATCTCGTGGGCAAAGGCCGCACTCGACAGCAAGCCGAGCGCTGCGAGCGCCCACAGGAATACGGCGCGCAGCAGTCCTCTCATCGTTGCTTCTTGTCCTCGACCTTGATCGTGTACTTCTTCGCGAGCGCGCGCACGGCAGCGCTGCGTTGCTCCTGAAGCGTGGCATCGACCCAGTCGTGGTGGATCGCGTCCTTGATCGCATCGAAGTCCGCAGGCCGCGGCTTGCCGATCGATTCGAGACGCATGGCGCGCCAGCCATCCTTGGTCGCAAGCGCTCGCCATTCGCCGACCGGGCTGGCATCGAGCGCAGTCGCAAACTCCACGCCGTAGCTCTGCACCAGATTTTCGCGCGGCCGGTTCTTGAACAGGCGCAGATCGGCCTTCGCATCCGCGCCCGGCGTCCCGGCGTTCAGCGCGCCGACGAAGGCGCGCACGGCGTTCTCGGACTTGTCGCCGACCAGGATGGCCTCCTGGAAATCGTAGCGCGCCGGCTCGTCGTACTTCGCGCGATTCTTCTCGAACCATTCGCGCAGGACTTTGTCGTCCCAGGGCGGCAGCTTGGTGCCGGCGTCGATGACGCTGAGCTGCTTGAAGATGACCCGCTCGCGGATCATGTCGTCGCCCTTGTCGAGCTGCAGCGAGAGACCCTCGCGGTACAGCACTTCGTTCTCGATGAATACACGGCGCAGCGCGTACAGCTCGTCGGCACTCGGGTCGTGTCCCCGCGCCTGCTTGAAGACTTCGCGCGCGCGCGCATCGACGTCGGTGTCGATGACGATCACGCGTGGATCGTCGTTGCGCGAGACGATGAAGTGATCGGCGGCGAACAGCACGCCGCCGAGAATGATGAAATGCAGCAACGGCTCGCGCAGCCATCTTGGGATGGCTGCGCGGCCGTTCGCTGCTGACTGTCGGCTGACAGTGGTCAGTAGCTGCGTGGACATCGCGGGTCAGTTCACTCCCGCGACGCGCGTGCCACCCTTGACTTCGATGTAGATCGGATTGCTGTAGAACCACAGGTCCGCCCACGCCGCGACGTCGAACGCCACCATCTTCTGGCCGTTCACGACCGGCAGGTGCGACGGACAGCCGTTGAATTCGTCGGTGCCAGTCGCGTTGCACGGGATCTTCAGGTTGGCACCCGCCGGAATCGTGTCGGTACCGCCGGGTACGCTCGGATTGACGCGGCCCGCGTTCGTGTTCAGATCCGGCAGCGGATTGCCGTCGGCGTCCGTCTCGAACGGCACCAGCGCCGGCAGATTCGAACCGCGCAGACGCACGTACTGCGAAGCGTTGACGTGCGGAATGCGGAACGTCATGACGCGGAACTGCCCGTCAGCTTTCTTCCAGTTGCTGCTGCTGAAGGTGCGCACCACGGAGGCCGTCGTGTTCTTCGCACCGGCGGGCACCGTGTCCATGTTCGGGTTCTGGATCCAGGTGTTCGGCCACTGGCCTGCATAGTCCGGCGAGTTCGGGCTCTTGTAGCCGCTGACCATGCCGCGGATCACGTCGATGTGATCGAGCACCGGCTTGTTCAGCGGCTGATCGATACCGACCTGCGCCAGCGACGGATTCGCGAACGAGTACGGCGAGTAGTTCGTGCCCGACGGATCGCGCACGGCGATCGCGATCACGACTTCCTGACCCGGCTTCACGACCAGCTTCTCGCCCATCGTCACGCAGTTGCCGAAGTTCACATCGGTGTTGTTCGCCGCCGCGAGGAACGTCGAGGTCTCCAGCAGCAGGTTGCCGAGCCAGTCGTTCAACTTCGTGTCGGCGCAGGCCACGAACGCCAGGCGATCGATCAGCTGGCCGCTCGCGGCGAACGCGTTGCCGGTGCGCAGACCATCGACGATCTCCTGCGGCTTCATCACGTCCTGAGCCTTCGAGTGGCCGTGGCCGTCCTGGTCGTGGACCATGACGAACGTGCGCTGGTATTCGCCGGGATAGAAGTCCTGGGTCGAACGCCGGTCGTCCGGTCCGAACATGCCGCGGTTGTGCCAGTCGGAGCTGGCGAAGAACCACCAGTTGCGGCCTTCGCCGAGCAGCGCGTCCCACACGCCGCCGATCTGCGCGCCATACACGCCAGTGCCGCCGTAGGTCGTGCCGCCGACCGAGTCGACGTTCACGCCGGCGATGTTGTTGCGACGGATCGTGTACTCGCCGCGGGCATCGGACGCGCCGTGACCCGGCTGCGTCTCGAAGCCGAACGCGATCTTCGGCCCGGCGTTGTTGAAGTCGCGCAGGCTCTCGATGTTGTAGCCGTTGTTGCCGTCCGGATTGAACGGTCCGGCGCGCTCGAGGTGCGCCGGCACGTAGTAGCTGCCGTCGCCCGCGTTCTGTTTCATCCACTTGATGGCTTCGACGGTCTTCGCGTGACCGCGGGTGCCGACGCCGGCGCCCGACAGCGGGATCAGCTTCTGCGCGGTCGCATCCCAGTTCGGGTCGGCCGCGTTGAGGCTGCCGTCCACCGAGCAATCCCAGTTGTTGCCCTCGGCGCCGCCGACGACCGTGTTGCCACGGCTCTTGTCGGTGTCGCCGCGATCGAAGCAGTACTCCCACTTGGCGAGCGCATCGGCATTACCGATCGGCGTGTAGCCGGGACCGGTCGGCAGCTTCTGCTTGAAGATTGCCTCGGGCACCTGCCCGCTGATGACGGACATCGAGCTGTGCTCGTGGCCGGCGACCACGGATTCGATGCCGATGAACAGCGGCTTGCTCTTCAGCGCCGAGAGATATTCGACGATCGGATACTGGAATTCCTGAATCGATTCCCAGCGCCACATGTTCGGACACGGCGGCGTGCTGCCCGCGGGGCACTGCGCGTCGGCGACCGGCGAGGGCGTGCCCTTGGGCTGCACGCTCGGAATGCTGTTCACCCAGGTCGTGTTCGGGCCGAGGATCGTGCCGTCCTGCTCGGTCACCAGTGGATACGCCGGCGTCGCGAGCGTCGCGTCTTCGGCGAGCGTGCAATTGCGATTGCCGTTGCCGCCGTGGCCGGCCTGCACGAACCAGTCGAGGCCCCACGGCGTGTCCTGCTTGTCGGTCGCCTTCTTGACCAGCTTCTGCATCGAGATCGAGCCGTCGGAGCAGGTCGTGTGGTTGTGGAAGTCGCCGGTGACGTAGTTGCCGGGCGCTTTACCCTGCAAGCCACCGCCGTACGCGGCGCCCATCGTTGCGGCGCTGAGCGCGGTCGCGACTGCCAGCGCGACGCTGCTCTTGTTGAATCTGCTCATGGGAAAAGGCACCTCTGGTCGGATCAGGTGAAGGACGAATTCGACGCAGCGTTTTGTAACGGCCGAATGTGACCGATGCATGAAGGACGCGTGACTTCTATGGATCTGTAATCCGCGCCTTCCTAGAATGGCCGGACCATGCAAGAAGTCGTCGGACTTTTCCCAACACCTTTCATGCGAGTGCCGGGCGCATTGCGAGCGGAGCTCGTGAGCGGACTGGTTGCTCATTTCAGCGCGCGCGCCGCGCAGGAGAACAATTCCTCCGCCAACCTGGCACATACCGCGATGCTCAAGCCGAGCGACAGTCCGCTGCTGGTCGAAGCCGCGAGTGCCATCACGCCACTGCTCGCCGACTTCGGTGCGCTGCTGTTCGGCGAGCCGCTCGGCTGGTCTTTGAAAGAAATGTGGGTGAACGTGCTCGACACGGGCGGACGGCAGGCCATGCACAATCACGCCAACAGCTTCATCTCAGGCGTCGCTTACCTCACGCGCACGCATACGGAAGCGCGCACGGTGTTCATGCGGCCGCTCGGCGGCACGGATTTCTCCTTCAAAAACGATCACGCAGGCGTGCGGACCGGGCCGTACAACGCCGAAAAGTGGATCAGCATGCCGCCCGAGCCGGGCGACGTGGTGCTGTTCCCGAGTTACCTGCTGCATGCAGTGCCGACCAATCCCGGCGAACGGCGCATCAGCCTCGCGTTCAACGCGATCCCGACCCACCTGGACTCGTGGGGCTACAAGATTTCCTTCAGCGGTTGACGTGCGCGATCGGAGAATCGCAGCGCTCGGGCTGATGGTGGCGTCCGGCTTCGCCGGCCTCGGCTACCAGATCGTCTGGACGCAACAGAGCTCGTTGTGGCTCGGACACGAATCCGCCGGCGTTCTGGCCGTGGTTGCGGGTTTCTTCGGCGGGCTAGCTTGCGGCGCGCTGCTGCTGGGACCCCGCATTCAGCGGAGCACGAAGCCCGCGCGCTGGTATGCGGCGAGCGAAGCAATCATCGGTGTGTGGGGCCTGGCGCTCGCTTTGCTGTTCGATCCTGTTTCGGGATGGCTGTTGAATCTGATCGGACCGCAGCCGTCTGCCGCGTGGCATTGGCTGGTGGCGTTCTGTGGGACGTTCTTGCTGCTGTTGCCGGCGACCGCGTCGATGGGCGCGACGTTGCCGGCGATGCAGCGTGTGTTTGGGTCGATACCGGCGCTTTATGCGGCGAATACGTTCGGCGCGGTGCTCGGCGTGCTGGGTGCGGCGTTCTGGCTCGTGCCGGAGTTCGGGCTGGTGCGAACGGCGACGACGTGCGTCGCGCTCAATCTTCTGTGTGCCGTGCTTGCGCTCAAGTTGTTCGACGAAGCGATGCCGGGTACGGAGCACGTCGAGCAGGACGGGGCGCGACGCGTTCAGATGCTGTTGGCGGCGACGGGTCTGCTGGGAATCGGCTACGAAGTGCTCGTCGTACGCGTGTTGAGCCAGGTAGCCGAGAACACGGTGTACACGTTTGCGATCTTGCTCGCGGTCTATCTCGTGGGCACGGCGCTCGGTGCCGCCGTGTGGCGAGGCCGGAATTCGGACACGCTGCTGCGAGCGCTCGGAGTTGCGTGTCTCCTCGGCGCGATCAGCCTCGCCGTTGCGACACCCATCAAGGAGGTTTTACTTCATGCAATGGGAATGAGCATGCGCTCGGCGTTGTTCGCCGAAGTCACGCTGGCGCTACTCGCATTCCTGTTGCCGACGATCGTGATGGGCGCAGTGTTCAGCCATCTGTGCACGCGTGCTGACGAGCTCGGCGTCAGCTTCGGACAGGCGATCGGCATCAACACGGTGGGTGCCGCTCTCGCGCCGTTTGTCTTTGGCGTGGTGCTAGTGACCAGCGTCGGCTCGAGGCTCTCGCTGCTCATCGTCGCGGCAGGCTATCTGCTACTTGCATCGCCGCGCGCGTGGGTTGCGCCGACGCAGTGGTTGGCTGTTGCCGCTGCCGCCACGTTTGCGTTCTGGGCACCATCACTGATCATCGTCGATGTTCCGGAAGGTGGGCGGATCGTCAGCTACGCAGAAGGCGCGATGGCATCGGTGAGCGTCATCGAAGACGCGACGAACGTCGCCACGTTGCACATCGACAATCGGCAGCAGGAAGGCAGCAGTGCAACGAGATTCGCCGATGCGCGTCAGGCTTGGTTGCCGATCCTGCTGCATCCTGCTCCGCATCGCGCGCTGTTCCTCGGGCTTGGCACGGGAGTCACTGCGAGGTCCGCGACTGCGGATCCCGGACTCCAGGTGGATGCGGTCGAACTGCTGCCGGAAGTCATCAACGCATCCCAGTACTTTGCTAACGGCGAACCGCTGCACGTGATGGCAGCAGACGCACGGCGTTTCGTGCGCGCCAGCCACGAGCGTTACGATGTCATCGTCGCCGACAACTTCCATCCTGCTCGCAGCGGTTCCGGTGCGCTCTACACCGTCGAGCACTTCAGAGCGGTGCGAGAACGACTGGAGGACGACGGGCTGTTCTGTCAGTGGCTGCCGTTGCATCAGCTCGATCTGGACACGATGCGAAGTATCGTGCGCAGCTTCATCGCGGTGTATCCGCGCGGCTACGCAATTCTCGCGACGAACAGTCTTGACACACCGGTGGTCGGACTCGTCGCGCGGCGCGACGATGACCGATTCGACCTGGCGCAAGTTCGTGCGCGGCTCGCGAGTACAACTGTCGCGCAAACCTCGGCGGACTTGGCAATCGGCGACGAACTCGCGTTGCTGGGGACGTTCATCGCGGATTCGCACGCACTGGAGCGCTTCGCAGGAAATGCGCCGATCAACACCGACGATCGCCCCGTCGTGGCGTATCGCGCGCCGCGCCTCGTCTACGCTGCAGATTCCTTGCCGCGCGACCGATTGCTGGATCTGTTGAAACAACTCGCGATCGCTCCAGGTGAGCTGGTCGACTCCGCTGACGCCGGCTGGAGCGCGCGGATGAGTGCCTACTGGTCGGCGCGCAATCGTTTCATCGAAGTCGGACGCGACGTGGCGCCGACGACCGATGTGGAGCAAATGCTGGCGCAGGTACGCGAGGGACTGCTGGGCGTGCTGCGGATCAGTCCGGACTTCCGGCCTGCATCGGAACCGCTGCTGAAAATGGCGGCGGCATTGAACGACCGCGATCCTGCCGCCGCGCACGCGCTGCTCACCGAACTTGCGCGCGTTCAGCCTCTGATCACTGCCTCGAAGTAAACCCACGGCACAACGCGCAGATCTTGTTGCCGTCCGGATCGCGCACGTAGGCCGCGTAGAAGTCCGGGTTGTAGTTCAGCCGCAGTCCTGGCGCGCCATCCGACTCGCCGCCGTTAGCGAGCGCGGCGGCATGAAAATCGTCGACTTCCTTCCAGGTGCGCGCGCGGAACGCGACCATGCTGCCGTTGCCGACATTCGCCGGCTGCTGATCGAACGGCTTGCCGATCCAGAACGCCAGCTCGCGCATGCCATCGTCTTCGTACATCCCCCACCCTGCAGAAACCCGATCCCACGCTGGATCGTTCGTGACTACGCGACGCATGCCGAGCGCGCCGAGTGTCGCGTTGTAGAAGCCAATCGCGCGTTCCAGATCGTTAGTACCGAAGTAGACGTAGCTCAACATCAGGTGCTCTCCGGTCGTGCTCTCCGCTCGTGCGCTCAGCTGCGTG
The DNA here is from genome assembly GCA_035493235.1 of Steroidobacteraceae bacterium. GTDB lineage: Bacteria > Pseudomonadota > Gammaproteobacteria > Steroidobacterales > Steroidobacteraceae > Steroidobacter. The sequence continues at coordinate 3,231 of DATJIP010000004.1, read as the reverse complement.
CCCAGGGACGCAGCACGCGCCGCACCGGCGCCGAAACCGTCGCCGCGAGCGCGGGATCGAGCAGCTTGCGCCGTCGCAGATGGCGCAACGCCGTCTGCACGGTCGACTTCGACAGGCCGGTCTTCGTCGCAATCGTCTGCAGACTGACCGACACAGTGTCGCGCCGGCTGCGCGCAGCTTGTCGCAACAGGTACAAGTACACGACGAACGTTGCCGGCCGCCGGTCGTGTCCGACGAGGTCCGGCATCAGCACGTCGATTACATAGGGATCGAGTTGAAAGCGTTCCATAGCAATTATCACTATACCGATTAGCGCCATCGGCGGCACGGCGGCAGCCGCATAATGCGGCCACTGCGATTCGCTCGAGGGGGAGTTAGATGATCACGCAACTGAAGTTCGTAGGCATCCCGACTCGCGACCAGACGCGCGCGCTCAAGTTCTACACCGAGCAGCTCGGTTTCGAGGTCTCGACCGATCAACCGTTCGATGACAAGCAGCGCTGGATCGAGCTGCGCATCGCCAACGCCGCGACGCGCGTCGTGCTGTTCACGCCCGAAGGGCACGAAAGCCGCATCGGCACGTTCTTCAACGGCTCATTCACCTGCGACGACGTGCCGGCGACCTATCGCCAGCTGCGAGCCCGCGGCGTGGAGTTCGTGTCGGGGCCGGAGAAACAGCCGTGGGGCGAGTTCGCAGTGTTCAAGGATCCGGACGGCAATCAGTTCGTGTTGTCTTCGCCGTAAAGTGCGGCGGGGGTCGGCGCATCGACCCCCGCCTCGTCGTCATGGCGTGATGACTTGCGCCGGCAGCATGTGCGCAACCGACGTGCCATCGCCCATCTGTCCGAAGATGTTGTTCTTGCCCCAGCAGAACGCCGTGCCATCCGCGTGCACGGCGCAGTAGTGCTGCTCACCGACGGTCGTATCGATTCCTTTCACCGGCAGCCCAGCGATCTTGTGCAGCGCTTGCGACGTGACTCCTCAATTCACATCGCCGGCGGCGACGTCGCACACGAGGTCCGGCATGCCGATCACGCTGGGCGTGACGAAGCCGAGCTCCAGATCCGTTGCCGCCGCCGCGTGAACCTGCGTATCGGCCGCACTGCCGCCACCCCAGCACGCAACGCCACCTGAAGCCGAGTGCGCGCACGTCTCGTTGAAGCCAGCAGCGACGACGTCGACGGCGCCGACGAGCGACGCGCTGTGGAACTGTCGCACGTTCACCGGGCTCGGGAAGAACGCGTTCGGATTGTTGCGCTGGATCTCGCCGAGCCGATTGCCGCCCCAGCATTCCAGCTCGCCCATGTTCGTCGTCGCGCAGGTGTGGTCGTTGCCCGCGGAAATCGTCATGAACGGATTCTGACCGACGACATGAAGCGGCGGATTGATGCTCGCGGTACCGCCCGATTGCATGTTGATGTTGTTGCCCCAGCAGATGGCATTGCCGCGCTCGCTGATGCCGCAGCTATGTCCCTTGCCCGACGACACCTTGCGGAAACGCACCGGCAGATCGCCGAGTATCAACGGCGGCGTCACGCGATGCAGGACACCGGGCTGCGAGCCGCCGCAGCTGCCCGAGCAGCCGAGCTGGTCGAAGTCGTTCGCGCCCCAGCACCACATGTTCTTGTCGATGTCGATCGCGCAGGTGTGACGAAAGCCGGCATCGAGCGCGATCCAGCGGCAGGAGTGCCCGGCCGGGCAATCGATCTCGCGCGGCCGCGTGCTGCACGGTGCGCTGAAGTTCTGGAGCGGCGGCGGGAACGCGCACGTCTGCGGCGCATTCGTCGTGCCGAGCTGGCCGAACTGATTCGAGCCCCAGCACAGGATCTTGTCCTCGTTGCTCAGCGCGCAGGTGTGTTCCTTGCCGGCCGAGATCGCGAGATAGCCAGCCTTCGATGGGCTGGTGCCGTGGCGGCACATGATGTCGAGCAGGCAGGCGATGATCTCCTTGTTCTTCAGCGGAATCCGCGTTTCGATGCAGGGGATCGGATCGGCGCCGCTCGGCTTGCACGGCAGCCAATCGACCGGCAGCGGAAACGGAAACGACCAGCTCACCTGCTGCGGATCGAGTGCGACGCGCTCGCCGCGCGCATCGAAGCCGTTGAGGAAGAAGCGCGTGCGCTCCTCGTCGATCGGCTCGCTCGTCACCTCCAGGCGAATCGGACTCGTGAGCAATGCGCCGATCGCTTCCTGCTCCTTGGTCAGAAGCTGCAGATCGCTCGCACCGCTCCTCATGTTTGCGAAATGCGCTCGGCCGGTGCCCGACGCGATCGGGTTGCCCTTCAAGTCGAACGCCTGGGCGCGCAGTTCGACTTCGGCGCCGACCGGCAGCGGCAACGAACCTGCAAAACGGTTGTCGACGACGTCGAACACGGCGCCGTCGATCTGCTTGCCGTTCAGATCGAACACACCGACTTCGACTTGATTCGCACCGACCGCGCCGCCTTGCACGACGAAGTCGCCGAACTCCGGCCCGGCGCCGGCTGTTCCAATCCAACAGGCAGCGAGCAACAGCAGCGCTGCAGTGAGCTTTGAGTAACGCATCGCGAGTATCTCCATCGTCCAGTGATGGCTCGCGTTTTAGAGATCGGGCGCCGCGCACAGCACCCGGCAAGTGGGATTGTTTTTCGTTTTGAGTTATGCAGGCACGCGGTTTCTTGGCAACCCTAAGGCGCAAGTACGACGCCGGCGATCAGTTCTTTCCCAGCTGCTGAACAAACGAATGGATCTCGCGCAGGACCTGCGCCTCATTCAAGACGAACAAGTAATGGTCTGTGCGCTCGATGACGACCACGCGCGCGGCGGGCGCGATCTGCCTGAAGTAGTCGACGCGCCGTGCGACGCGCTGCTGGTTCACGCTGGAATATGCCTCGGCGTTGGCTCGCTGCACGGGATCTGCGAGGTCGGCGTTTCCGGGGTCGTTCCATATTGCGAAGATCGCGAGCGCCGGCGCGTCCACATGAGCGAACTTCTGTCGGCCGGCGAGCATGGCTTGGGGAACGGAGCCGGGCCAACGGCGCTTCATGGTCGGCCTGCCGTCCGCGTCGGTCGCCAGCATCTGCCTGAACTCCGCCTCGGGCAGATAGACCTTCGACCCGCGGGCATACCATTCGCGCACAGTCGCGAATGTCTGCAGATCGGCGTCAGTCGCTGCAGGACGCGGTGGACGCCCACGATCCGCGCGCTGGAATGTTTGCAGATCGTCCTGCAGCGCTGGCCAACTATGGTCGA
>DATJIP010000003.1:0-49029 GCA_035493235.1 Steroidobacteraceae bacterium | reverse complement strand
ATGAAAGCACCGAGCAGCGCGAACGCCGCGACCCCGAACCAGTTCGGCGGCACTGGCATTCCAAAGGGGCGCGCGTTGAAAGCTGCGGCCAAGTAGGAACGCTTGGCGCTCATGTGGGCGCGGGCTGCGCAGCGTACTTGTGAAAGGCGGGCGGCACGAACGCGAGATCGGTTGCCTCACGGATCGCGATGCGCATCTGAAATTCGAGCACGTCCGCGGGTACGGGATTCTGATAGCCGATCAGGCATGCCTCGAGCGCGGCGGCGGCGTCGACGTTCTCCGTGCGCGAGCGCCGGTACGCTTTGACGACGAGCGCTTCGGCGGCGCCCGGCGTGAGCAACGTCGGCATGCGTGACGTCGCCGCTGCGAGTTGCGCATCGGTAAATGACAAGCCATAGCGCTTCGCGAGCACGCCGACGAGCGCCGCGCTTTCGGCCTGTGTGCTGGTCGGCAACAGCGGCACTTTCACGTCGACGCGTCCCGGACGTTTGAGATCGACTTCGATCAGATCCGGGCGCGATGACGCGAGCAGCCACAGCACGCGGCCGCGATTCGCGGTGTCGGACATCTCCTGCGCGATCATCGAATACAGGCGGCCGGAAAGACCGCTGTCGCCGCTGCCGGAGTCGCGACGGCCGAGACTTTGATCCGCCTCGTCGATGAACACCATGCAGCGACCGAGTGCGCGCACCAGCCGGAAGATCTTTTCCAGATTGCCTTCGCTCGACCCGACCCAGCGGTCGCGGAAATTCTTCAGCTTCACCACCGGCACGCCGGCTTCGCCAGCGAGGCACTCGACCAGAAAAGTCTTGCCGGTGCCGACCGGGCCGCACAGCAAATAGCCCATCGGCAGCGCTTTCAGATCGCCTGCGCGCCACAGCGCGAGATCCTGGCGCAGCCACTGCTTCAGAGCGGCCTGGCCCGCGTAGTCATCGAGCGTGCGTTGCGACTCGATGAACTCGACGAGTCCCGCGGAGTCACGCTCGACCAGGTCCTTCTTGATGCGCGTGAGATCGGCAGCGCCCAATGCCTGACCGGAGTGATCGCGAACCTTCACCAGACTTTCGAGCGCGGCGATCGTGACGCCGACGAGCCCGCTGGCGAGCTGCGGCAGGTTGGCTTCCGCGGCGAACGCCTTCGGCTCCTGCACTTTGAGAATCGTGAGCGCGCGTTCCAGCGCCGGTGCATCGGGGAGCGGCACACGAATACGCGCCGCGTTGGCGCTGTATGCGATCTGTCGCTCGATGTCATTCAGATTGTCGGCGATTAGCACACTCGTGAAAGGCAGCTCGCAGAACGGCGCTTCGGAGCCCCAATCGCGCAGCACGCTCGTGAGACTGCCGTGCTCGTAACCGGTGCCATCCGCCGGCACGACATCGTCGGCACCGCGCAGAATCACTGCGACGTTCTCTTTCACCTCGCGGCCCAGCACCCGCAGGTTGCCGAGATAGCGCAGGTAACGGCTGATGTACTGAATCGCCTCCAGCGGCTCGCGCGGCAACGCTTTCAGGTTCGCGCCGCCCCACTTCTCGACCAGCTCGCCGCCGCGCTCGATCGCCAGGCCATTGCCGAGATCGTACGAGAGCACGACTTTGAAGCCGGCCAGCAGATCGTTCTCCAGGTAGCCGGCCAGGTTGATCAGCCGGCCGCCGACGGCGACGCGATCGTGCACGTTGCCGTAGAGGATGAATTGACCGTGAGCGCCGCTTTCGTAGGCGAGCGCCAGCTCGCCCGCCCACGCCGGCGCACCCTGAGGTGCGGGCATGTCAGCTGCCTTGGCCGCCTGTTTCCGTCGCGCCGAGCGAGCGCGGCGCGGGCGCCGGAGCCTCGCCGGGGATCGAGATGCCCTCGCGGGCGGCGAAGTCCGCCAGTGCCTGGTCGGCGAGCGCGGTGAGCTCGGCTTCCTTCACATCGATACCAGTCATGTCGACCGAGTCCTTGGCGATGCGCGCACGGCCGGCGGCCTTGGTGCGCTCTTCTTCCACCATGCCGCTCAGGCGATTCAGCGTGTCGCCGGCGCCGCCGATGCTGGAGATCATGCCCGAGGCCATCTCGTGGATCTCGGCCATCGCCTGGTTCATGCGCATGTCGTTGATCGCGCCCTTCAGGCCTTCGATCTTCGCCTTCGCCGTCTGGACTGCGACGTCGCGCGCTTTGACGAGATTCTTGTACGTGGCCTCAGCCTGCTCCAGCTGCTTGCGGTTCTCTTCGAGCTGGGCATCGATCGTCTGCAGGCGCAGCGCGTACTGGCCGGCGGCCGACTTGTTGCCGGCGCGCAGATGCGCGGTCGTTTTGGCGCGCAGATCCTTCTGTTCCGCTTCGAGCTTGCGAACCTGGCCCATGATGCGTTCGCAGAGCCCGGCGTGCGTCGCCAGCCCCTGATTGAAGTTCGCGATCTGATTGCGCAGGTTTTCCTGCTCCAGCTCGAGCAGGGCTTCCGGATTGCGGCGCTCGACGCCCGAGATGAACAGCGAGAAGAACCCTTTGAAGAGATTCGCCAGGCGGCTGAACATGCATCCTCCGGTACGGCCGAAATTCGAAGAGCGCAGCGTAGCGAAAATGGCGCGGCGAGAGTAGCGAAGCAGGGCGAGGCACGGCCGTGCGCCGGCCAGCGCCCCCGAAGCACCGGAGAGAGCATCGGCGGGCGTTTGCTAGACTCCCCGGCATGACGACTGCCAGCATCGTGCCGCCGCCCGCGCCCCAATATCTCAGTGAGGTCCTGGAGCTGGAACAGCTCGACACCAACCTGTTCCGCAGCAAGGTCAACCAGGTCAACAACAATCGGTCGCTGTTCGGCGGCCAGATCCTCGGTCAGGGCCTGAAGGCCGCGGCGCTCACCGTCGAGCCGGGCCGCAGACCGCATTCGCTGCACGGCTACTTCCTGCTCGCCGGCATGAGCGACATCAACGTGATCTACGACGTGGAACTGACGCGCGACGGCGGCAGCTTCTCGACCCGGCGCGTCGTGGCGCGTCAGCGCGCCAAGCCGATCTTCCACATGGAGCTGTCGTTCCACCGCGAGGAGCAGGGCTTCGAGCACCAGGTCCCGCTCGATATCGATGTGCCGGAGCCGGAAGAGCTGATGAGCACGCGCGAGCTGGCAACGAAGTTCGCCGACCGGCTGCCGAAGAGCGCCCAGGCGATTGCCACCCAGCAGGCGATCGTCGAGCTCAAGCCGGTGAGCCCCGAGGATTACTTCCTGCGCAAGGCTGAAAAACCGCGCGGGCTGTACTGGATCAAGTCGACCGCGCCATTGCCTGCCGACGATCTGACTCAGCAGTGCGCGCTCGCATATCTGTCGGACTACTTCCTGACGTCGACCGTCGTGCTCACGCACACGGTGTCGATGATGTCCGGCCAGGTGATGATGGCGAGCCTCGACCACGCGATGTGGTTCCACCGGCCGTGCCGCGCGGACGATTGGGTGTTGATCGACGCGATCAGCCCGTTCGCCGGCGGAGCCCGCGGCCTGACGCGTGCGCAGATCTTCGATCGCCAGCGACGGTTGGTCGCCTCGGTCGCCCAGGAAGGTTTGGTCCGACCCTTGGAAAAGAGTCAGGCTAAAGCCTGACCCACAAGAGGTCTGCTGTGGGTCAGGCTTTAGCCTGACAGCGCCGTCGCGCGCAACTTCTCCACATCCTTCTTCCCCAGCAGCTTCGTCGCCCCGGGCTTCAACCCCGCGACGCGCAGCGGCCCGATCGCCACTCTCTCCAGCTCCCGCAGCTTCAACCCAACGCGCGCAAGCATCCGGCGGATCTCGCGCGGCTCGCCTTCGCGCAACGTCACGCTGAGCTGAGTGCGATCGCCGCGGGCGCGATCGACGTGCTTCTTGACGATTCGCACCGCGTCCATGACGGCGCGCTGCGTCGTCTTGCTGCCGTCCGCGGCGGGGTTCACCAGATACATGCCCTCGCGCAGACGCGACAGCTGCTCGTCACTCGCAAGACCGGCGCACAGCACGCGATACTCCTTCAGCAGTCCGAGCTTCGGGTGATCGAGCTGGCGCGCGAACTCGGCGTCGTCGGTGAGCAGCACGAGACCGGTCGAATCGGCGTCGAGCAGCCCGACCGTATGCCAGGACTGCTCGCCGCGCAGCGAGAACGGAATGAAGTCGAGCACCGTGCGCCGAGCGCTGCCGCCGCGGGTCGGGGTGACGAAGCCCTTGGGCTTGTTCAGCAACAGATAGGAAGGCATTAAGCGATGCGCTTGGCAAACTCGTGATTGAGCAATGCCCGCAATCGTACCGCCTTGAGCGGCTTGTGCATCATCGTCAAGCCGGCCGCGCTCACTTTGCGCAGCTGCTCGGTGGCGGTGTCGCCGGAAATCAGCACGGCTGGAATCGAGTTGCCGAGCTGTGCCCGCAGCTCGCGGATCACGTCGATACCGGTGAGGTCACCGCGCAAGCGCAAGTCCGCGATGATGAAGTCCGGCGCGCGCCCATTGATGCTCTTGAGCGCTTCCGCCGAGTCCATCGCGGTGACGCACTTGCAGCCCCAGCTCTCCAGCAGGCTCTGCATCCCCAGGCGCACCGACTCTTCGTCGTCGATCACGATGATGAGCTTGCCGCCGATCAGGTTCGGCACTTTCTGTTCGATGGTCTGGGCGACGGACTGCACGCGCGTCGGATCGGCGATCGGCACTTCGATCGTGAAGCGCGAGCCCTTGCCGACGGTCGAGCGCAGCCACAGCGGATGGCCGAGCAGCTGCACGATACGACGCACTGTCGCGAGCCCCAGGCCGAGGCCGCGCGAGCGGTCGCGCGCAGGATTGTTGAGCTGATAGAACTCCTCGAAGATGCGCTCGTGCTGGTCGGCTGGAATGCCGATGCCGGAATCCCAGACCTCGATCTTCGCAACGTTGCCGCGGCGGCGGCAGGCGACGACGATGCCGCCGGCTTCCGTGTAGCGCAGCGAATTCGAGACCAGGTTCGACAGCACGCGGAACACGAGCGTGGCATCCGTCGCCAGCGACAGTTTCGAGCGGCGTACGGACATGCGCAGGCCCTTGTCTTGCGCAGGTCCGGAGAAGGTGCTGCGCAGCCGATCGAAGACCGCATCCACCGGCACGAACTCGCGTTTCACTTCGACCTGTCCGGCGTCGAGCTTCGAGATGTCGAGCAGGTTGTCGAACAGCTGCTCGAGCGACTCAGTGCATTGCAGGATCTGGTCGACCAGCGCCTGGCTCGAGCGGCCCGCCGAGTTGTTACGCAGCGCGGTCGCGAACAGCCCGAGCGAGTGCAAGGGCTGACGCAGATCGTGATTCGCGGCCGCGAAGAACGACGATTTCGAGCGATTCGCCTCTTCGGCGCGGGCGCGCGCTTGTTCCGCCGACGCGTTCTGACGTTGCAGCTGCTCGACCAGCTGCTCGTTCTCGTAGCGCAAGCGTATCTGCGCGACCACTGCGCGTGACTGGCGATCGACGAACAGCAGCACATAGCCGAGCACGGCGATCCACATCACGCCGAGCGCGGCGTTGCCGTAGCCGCCGAGAGTGACGTAGCGTAGTGCGAGCATGCCGAAGATCGGCACCGTGAACGCATACAGTGCCGGAGGGAAGTGCGCGTGCGTGATGATGCTCAACGTCGCGCGGCCAGCGAGGCAAGCGGAAATCAGCGCGAGGGTGAGCGATTTGTCGGGTCCGACGAGCACGAATACTGCGGAGCCCCACACGACACCGGCGACACCGGCAGCGGCCGCAAGCCGCCAGCCCCAGCGGCCCGATGCAGTGTCACGATCGCTCGCGCGGCGATACGCACCTGACAATGCCAGCACGGAAGCCTGAACCAGCAGCGCGGCGCCAGCCCACGCAACAATGTTCGCGACGCGTGTGTGCGGCCAGGCGATGACGGCGATCAACGCCGCCATCAGCAGTGCCGAACCGGACACCGCCAACGTATTGTCGTAGAGCATCTCGATGCGTTGCTGCTCAACGCGTCGAGTCAGCGCGGCATCCATGTCAGCGGAGATTTTCAGCGTGAGGCGTACGCGGGCGCCGTGTTTGGCGCTGCGCCAACAGACGCCGCCGGCAGGAATCCACGACGCTGCGCGACCAGCACGGCTTGCGTGCGGTTACGCACGTTGAGTGCCTCGAACACAGCGCTCACGTGCGCCTTGACTGTGCGTTCGGCGACGTCGAGTGCCCGCGCGATCTCTTTGTTCGAGAAGCCGCGCCCGAGCATGCTGATGACTTCGAGCTGCCGCAGCGTGAGGCCATTCGTATCCGGCGCCGCAGTGAGGTCGGCAGTCGCAGGAACGAACACATCGCCGGCCAGCACTTTCTGAATCGCGACGATCATCTCGTCGGCGGTGAAAGACTTCGGAATGAAGCCGGACGCGCCGGCCTGAACGGCGCGAGCCGCAACGCCCGCCTGCTCGTCGCCCGAGATCATGATGCAGGCGGTGGTCGGGAATTTCTGGCCGATGACCTTCAACGCGTTGAAGCCATCGTCGCCGCGCAAATGAATGTCGAGCAACACCAGGCCGATGTCGCCGTCGCGCTGCAGGGTCTGCAGAGCCTCGGTGACCGAAGACACGCTCAGCACGCCTGCATCGAGCGTGCTCTGTTCCAGAACAGCCTGGAACCCGGCGCGGAACAACGGATGGTCGTCGACGATGAGAATTTTCATGACAGCTTCCCCGGTATCAACATCTGCCCAAGAGGGAATCGCAGCGCCCCAGCTGCGGCAAGACGGTTGTAGTGCGGCTGGTGAGTGCGGGCCATCGTACGTCCGCTCTAAGGCGGGCGGCAATTGCCCTTTGGTGCAGCGCAGTGAGACCTAGGTCACAGCCAGCTCGATTTGGCCCTTAGGGCGTATGGTACGCGCCGGCGTTCGCAGCGAGGATCGATCGCGCAAATTGGTTCCCCCGTGAGAGCGTTAGCGCCGGCCTTCCACGAGATCGCCGGCGTTTTTTTCAACGCGACTTGCCGCAGTCGGCCTTTTTCAGCCAGCCCAGCACTTCCGCGATGTACGGATGCTTCTTCGGCAGTCGTTTGCGCTTGACGTTGCCGGTGTAGATCGCGAGCGCCTTGTTGAACTCCCCGCACGCTGCCGGCAGGTTGCCCATCGCGTAATACAGCCGTCCCAGGTTCGCGTGATCGTTGCCGACCAGCGTGTGGTCCGGTCCGCGCAGTTGCTCGTTGAGGCCCAGCGCCTTGCAGAGATGCTCTTTGGCCGTCGCTAGATTGCCGATCTTGATCAGCAGCGAGCCGAGGTTCGCATAGGTGTCGATCAGGTTGGGATGTCCGAGCCGACCCAGCACCTGCTCGTAGACGCGCACGGCCTCGAGATAGCCCTGCTCGGCATCGACCAATTTCTTCTGCTCTTCCTGCACCGTCGCGAGATTGGCGCGGTGGGTTGCGTATTTGGGATGGTTTTTGCCGACCTGCTTCAGATCGAGCTTCACTGCCTGCGACAGCGCAGTGTTGGCGGGGCCGAGCCTGCACAGGCCCTGCAACGCGCGTCCTTTCACGTCCAGCAGACGGCTCGTGTTCGGGTCGTCGGGGTAGACCTTGCGCTTCTTGAGGATCGCCAGACCGCGCTCGGCCGCCTTCAGCGCGCCGCTGAAATCGCCCTGATAAAGCCGCACGCAGCCGAGCTCGTTCATGTTCGCGGCCAGCGGCAGGCCGCTGCTGCCGTAGACCTTGCGATTGATGACGATCGCCTTGCCGACTTCCTTTTCGGCTTCGATCAAGTCATCGCGAATGCGCAGCACGCGCGCATAGCTGTTGTAGCTCGCTGCGGTGAAGGGATGATTCTTGCCGAAGGTTGCGAGCCGGATATCGCGCGCTGCCTCCACGAACCTGCTGCCGGCATCGATGCAGCCGCGATTCAGCAGCGCCATGCCGATCGCATCGAGAATGGTGGCGAGCAGCTCCGGCTGATCGTGCAGGCTGCACGGCGGGCAGGGCGGCAGCGGCTCCGGCGGCGGGCAGCCTTCGGCACTGCTGACGGCGCTCGCAACTTTTGACGGGGCAGCGGCCGCGCCGGCAGCACCGCCGGTGAACGCGAGGATGACGCTCTCGACGCTCGGCGTCGTTGCGGCGGACTTGCCAACCGGTGCCCGCGCGAACATGTCCTGCACCGACGCGGGCAAGGTCGACGAATCGTCGGTAATGAGAATTCGCATGGAAGCTCTCCCTGGACTTCAGCTCTTGTTGGCGGGTCGGCGTGCGAGGTGCGGATTCTGCGCGATTGCGGTCGCGCGCGCGAGCCGGACGATAGGACTATGGGTTACGCACGGTGCGGTCCTCCGACTGCACCTGCTTGAAATAGGCCTGCGCCTGCTGCGGCCGGTTCGTGGACCGATACAGCTCCTCTATCCAGCGGTGCACGGACGCTATGTGATGCTCGTCCACCTTGGCGCGCACGAGCACGGGATAGGTTTCCAGCAGCGCCGGCTCCGCTGCCTCGTAGCGTCCCTGCATCGCCCATGCGCGTCCGAGGAACGCCCGCGCCAGCGAGTACCAGGGACTCGACGTGCCGAATTCCTTCGTCCATCCCTCCAGCGCACGCTGCAGTATCACTTCAGCCTCCGGCGCCCTGTTCATTTCCAGCAACGTGCGACCAAGCATGGTCAGCGCACCGTCCGTGTAGCCGTGGGTGGGCGGCAAGGTCACCGTGTAGATCTGCAGCGCCTCGCGTAACCGCTGTTCCGCTTCCGCGTACTGCTTGCGCAGGATCGCGAGCCGCCCTAGGTCGAAGAGCAGATTGGCAACCTCGACGTGCGGCTCCGGGTGCGACTTGCGACTCGCGGCCAGCGCGGTGGCATAGATCTGCTGTGCCTCGTCGAAGCGGCCGCGATCCTCGAGCAGCCGCCCGAGATTGCCGCTCGCTTCGATCGTCTCCGAGTGCTCGGGGCCGAGCACCTGTCGATACAGTTCGAGCGTTTGCCGATAGAGCGGCTCGGCGCCGTCGAGATCGCCCTGGTCGTGCAACGTCGTTGCGAGGTTATGCAGATGACGAATGTATTGCGGATGGTCCTTGCCACGCTTGAGGAGGTCGATGCGCAGCGCTTCGCGCTCCAGTCGCTCAGCTGCGGCGAAGTCCCGCCGCGTCTGCGCAACGCGCGCCAGATTGTCCAGCGGACTGGTCAGGTCCTCGTGGTCCGGGCCACGCTGCGCGACGCGGATGCGCAGGCACTCTTCGAGACGGCTCTGTGCGTTGGCGAGCTCGCCCTTCGCGTATTGAATGACGCCGAGCCGGCACAGGCTTCCCGCCGTCTCCAGGCTCTGCGTGCCGGTGAGCTGTGTATTGATCGCAAGGCTGTCGATGGCCAACGCTTCGGCCGTCTTGAGATCGCCCTTTTTCTCGTACACGCGATTGAGGCTGTACAGACTGCTGGCCACGTCCGGATGCTTCTCGCCGAACAACTGACGGCGTACCGCCAGCCCCTGCTCGATCAGCGGTTGTGCCTCGGCCGGCAGATCGAGACTCAGATATACGCTGCCGATCGTATCGAGCAACGTCGCCTGCAGATCGGGCTGCGCTCGCAATTCCTTGGTGATTCTCGCAGCTCCCTGATCGAGGATCTCGCGCGCCGTGATTTCCTTGCCGCGCGCGTGCGATGGGTCCGCGCCCTGGAACGCGTCAATCAGGAAGTCTCTGACGGCTTGGGCGCGTTCGAGCGCGATCTGTGCGCGCGCACGTTCCGCCTGGGCGAGATCGCGCTCCTGCGCGATGCGCTGGGCTTGCAGATACGTCGTGACGGAAAATCCGATGAGCACCGCCAGGAAGGCCGCAGCCAACCCGACTGCGAGGCTGTGGCGCGCGAGGAACTTGCCCGCGCGATAGCCCCACGCATCGGCGCGCGCAAGAACCGGCATGCCCTGCAGGTAGCGGTCGATATCCGCGGCGAACTGCTCGACGGATGAGTAGCGGCGTTCCGCTTCCTTGCGCATCGCCATCAGGACGATGTTGTCGAGGTCGCCCGCAAGCTCGCGCCGCAGCCGCGCCGGAGTCGTGCCGCGCTGCCTGGCTATTCCGGCAGCGTCTTCGCGTGCTTGTACGACCATGCTCGGCAATGGCGGTGTCTCGTCGCAGATCGCGCGCTCGAGCTCGCCGAGTCGGTTGCCTTTGAGCGTGAACGGCTTGCAGCCGCACAAGAGCTCATACAGCACGACGCCAAGCACATACGTGTCGCTCGCCGTGGTGATTGGATCGCCGCGGATCTGTTCCGGGCTCGCATGATCTGGCGTCAGAACGCGGTAGTCGGCCTGCGTAACCGCCATTGTGTGCATCATCTGGCGATCGTCGAGGAGTTTGGCGATGCCGAAATCGAGCAGCTTCGGCGTACCGGCGCGCGCAACCAGGATGTTCGACGGCTTGAGATCTCGATGCACGATCAGGTTCTGGTGCGCGCGGTGCACAGCGGAGCAGATCACCTTGAACAACTGCAGCCGCTGTTCGATCGTCAGCGACCGCGAGTCGCAATAGATGTCGATAGGCTCGCCGTCGACGTACTCCATGACGATATATGGCGTGCCGTCGGCAGTCGTGCCGCCGTCGAACAGACGCGCGATGTTCGGATGATCGAGCGTCGCCAGGATCTGTCGTTCGAGCTTCAGCCGGCCCTGAACGTGACGTGACAGCAGACCGCGCCGGACCAGCTTGATGGCGACCTGCTGCTGGAACTGCTCGTCGGCCCGCTCCGCGAGGAACACCTCGCCCATGCCGCCGCGCCCGAGGCTGCGCACGATGCGATACGGACCGATGCGCTCGCCGGCGAGATCGACTGCCGCGTCCTCCGCCCCGCTTTCCGGCGCCACGGCCCCGTCCGTGCCGAACCATTGCTGCCGCGACTCGAGCTCGTGCATCGCGCTGGCGTACAAGTCGCTGTCAGTCGCGCAGGCCTCGCGAATGAAGCGTAGCCGCTCGTGGGGCGGCAACGTCTGCGCCTCATCGAGGATTTGTTGCAGGGTCTTGGCAGGCACTGGGTGCATCTTACGGCCGGGTGCGCCGCCTGTCCTTCCGTCGGGTTGCTCGAACGCGCGCGCGCGGGCATGCTGCCGCGACCCTCACTCCGCGGAGTTTCGCCATGCGCCGATCTCATTCGCGACCGCAACCCGTTCGAAAGGGGCTATTCGGCGGCGGCGGCGTCAGTCGACCGATCAAGCTCTGATACAAATCTGTCATCCGCGCAGGCCGAAGTCTCAGTGATAGCCCGCGTCCGCGGCGACCTTGCCGCGGAACACCGAGTACGACCACCACGTGTAGCCCAGCACCGCGGGCAGCATGATCAGCGTGCCCGCCAGCACGAAGCCCTGACTCGACGGCGGCGCCGCGGCCTTCCAGATCGTCAGATCGGGCGGCAGCAGGTTCGGCCAGATCCCCAGCACCAGTCCCACGAAGCCCAGCGCGAAGAACGTCAGCGCGAGGATGAAGGGCATGTATTCGGCGCGTCGCAGGACGGCGCGCCAGAGCCACACCGCATTCGCGAGTGCGAGCAGCGGCACCGGCGACAGCCATAGAAGATTGCTGCCCTCGAACCAGCGAGCCATGACCTGACTGCTGAGAAACGGCAGCCAGGTGCTGACCAGTCCCATGAACGCGACGACGACCACGACCAGCGGCCGCGTGAGCGCATACGCGACGTTCTGCAGCGCGCCCTGTGTCTTCATGATCAGCCAGGTGCTGCCCAGTAGCGCGTAGCCGAACACGACCGCGACGGCGGTCAGCATCGAGAACGGGCTGAACCAGGCAAATGCTCCGCTGAGGTACTTGCCGCCCTGAAGCGGCATGCCCTCGACGATTGCGCCGAGCATCAGTCCCTGCGCAAATCCCGCGGCGATCGAGCCCGCCGCGAAGCACGTGCCCCAGATGTGTTTCGAGGTCGTCGCCTTGAAGCGGAATTCGAACGACACGCCGCGTAGCACGAGTGCGATGAGCATCAGCAGCACCGGTAAGTAGAGCGCCGACAGCATGACCGCGTAGGCCTGCGGGAATGCAGCCAGCAAGCCAGCGCCGCCGAGCACGAGCCAGGTCTCGTTACCGTCCCAGATCGGCGCAGCCGTCGTCATCATGTGATCCAGCTGCGGCTCGTCCTCGGCGAACAGCGACAGGATGCCGATGCCGAGCACGAAGCCGTCCATCAGCACGTACATCAGTACCGCGAAGCCGATGATCGCGAACCAGACGACCGGCAGGACCGTCGCGCTCTCCATTGCTCAGCCGCTGCCTTCGATCGGCTCTCCCGGCAGCGACAGCGGGTGCAGCGCAGACTTCGCTTCGGGATGCAGCAGCGCCTCCTCGACGGGCAACGGTCCGCGGCGCAGGAGCTTCAGCAGGTAGTACGTGCCGGATATGAAGACGAATAGATACACGGTCGCAAAGACGATCAGCGATGTGAGCACACTGCCGGCATCGATTGCAGTCGCGGCTTGCGACGTGCGCAGCAGCCCGTAGACCACGTACGGTTGTCGGCCGATCTCAGTCGTGTACCAGCCCGCGAGCACGGCGACGAAGCCCGCCGGAGTCATCAACATCCACGCGCGCAGCACCAGCTTCGAGTCGAACAGACGGCCACGTCGCCATTGCAGCGCGGACCACGCGACCAGCGTCAGCATCAACACGCCGAGACCCACCATCACGCGGAATGCGAAGAAGACCGGCGCGACCGGCGGGCGCAGTTCCGGTCCCACTGCTTTCAAGCCCTGAACCTCGCCGTCGATTTCGTGCGTGAGAATGAGACTGCCGAGCTTCGGCACGCTCACCTCGTAGCGATTGGTCTCGTGCGCCGGATCCGGCCATGCGAACAGGATCAGCGCTGCGCCGCGCACCGTTTCCCAATGTCCTTCGATCGCAGCGAGCTTCACCGGCTGATGCTCGCGCACCTTCAGTCCGTGCATGTCGCCGACGAGAACCTGCAGCGGAACTGCGATCGCCGCGAAACAGACCGCGAGCTTGAGCATGAGCTGTGCCGCTTCGCGATGACGCTGACGCAGCAGGTACACCGCGCTGATGCCGCCGATCACGAAGCACGTCGTGATGAACGCAGCGAGCGTCATGTGCACGAGGCGCAGCGGGAACGACGGGTTGAATACGATGTGCCACCAGTTTTCCGGCTCGAACACGCCGTCGACGATGCGATAGCCCGCCGGCGTCTGCATCCAGCTGTTCGCCGCGAGGATCCAGAAGGTCGAGATCAGCGTGCCGAGCGCCACCATGCAGGTCGCGAGAAAGTGCAGCTTCGGCGAGACGCGTCGCCAGCCGAACAGCATCACGCCGAGGAAGGTTGCTTCGAGGAAGAACGCGGTCAGCACTTCGTAGGCCAGCAGCGGACCGAGAATGTTGCCGGCGCGCGTCGACAGCTGCGCCCAGTTGGTGCCGAACTGAAAGCTCATGACGATGCCCGACACGACACCGAGCGCGAACGACACGGCGAAGATCTTCAACCAGAACACGTACAGGTCGCGCCACAGCGCGCGCCGTGTTTTCAGGTATGCACCGGCCAGGAATGCCAGCCAGCTCGCCAGTCCGATCGTGAATGCAGGAAAGATGATGTGAAAGCTCATCACGAATCCGAACTGGATCCGCGACAGCAACAGCACCGTGGGGTCCGACATGGCGGCGCGATTGTGGGCGTGCACTGCAGTGGCGGCAACTACGGAAACGCACGACCACGGCGTTGACGAAGGCTGACTTCGTGAAAGGCGCATGCCGGACGAGTACACTCGTGCCGCACCCATCGACCAAGAACATCTTTCATGGGGAGTTTCTTATGAGGTCCACCAGAACGTCTCACGTGCTCCTGCTGTGCGGTCTGAGCTGCGTCGTCGCGGCGTGCGGCAAGAAGGAAGCGCCGGCACCGGCCGCGCCCCAGAATGAAGCAGCAGCGTCCACGGCACTCGAAGGTCAGGTCGACATCGTTGCCTGGCCCGGCTACATCGAGCGCGGCGAGAGCGACAAGAACTACGACTGGGTGACGAAGTTCGAGACCGACACCGGCTGCAAGGTCAACGTCAAGACTGCCGGCACCTCGGACGAAATGCTGTCGCTGATGAACCAGGGCGGCTACGACCTCGTCACTGCTTCGGGCGACGCCTCGCTGCGGTTGATCCGCGGCAACACCGTACAGCCCGTCGACATCTCGAAGGTGGCTTCGTACGAGAGCATCGATCCGCGCCTCAAAGAAGCGCCGTGGCATTACGTCGACGGCAAGCACTACGGCGTGCCGTACCAGTGGGGTCCGAACGTCCTCATGTACAACACCAAGGTGTTCAAGAAGGCGCCGACTTCGTGGAGCGTCGTGTTCGAGCCGGGCAAGCTGCCCGACGGCAAGCCGAACAAGGGCCGCGTACAGGCGTACGACGGACCGATCTACATCGCGGACGCCGCGCTGTATCTCATGACGAAGAAGCCGGAGCTCGGCATCAAGGATCCGTACGAGCTCAATGAGCAGCAATACAACGCCGCGCTCGAGGTGCTGCGCACTCAGCATCCGCTGATCCAGCGCTACTGGCACGACGCGAACGTGCAGGTGCAGGACATGACCAACGAAGGCGTGGTCGCCTCCGGCTCGTGGCCGTTCCAGGTCAACACGCTCGGCGCGAACAAGCAGCCGATCGCGAGCACCGTGCCGGTCGAAGGCGCGACCGGATGGGCGGACACGACGATGCTGGCAGCGAGCGCCAAGCATCCGAACTGCGCGTACAAGTGGCTCGAATGGTCGATCAGTCCGAAAGTGCAGGGCGACGTCGCGGCGTGGTTCGGCTCGGTGCCGGTCGTGCCCGCGGCGTGCACCGGTAACGATCTGCTGACCGCCGAGGGTTGCAAGACCAACGGCATCGACAACTTCGACAAGATCAAATTCTGGCGCACGCCGGAAGCGAAGTGCGCGTCACAGAACGACGCCTGCATTCCGTACAGCCGCTGGGCGACCGACTACGTCGC
Organism: Steroidobacteraceae bacterium; assembly: GCA_035493235.1. Lineage (GTDB taxonomy): Bacteria > Pseudomonadota > Gammaproteobacteria > Steroidobacterales > Steroidobacteraceae > Steroidobacter. The sequence continues at coordinate 34,142 of DATJIP010000003.1, read as the reverse complement.
GGTGATGGGAGGCCGGTAGCGAATTCGATCCGGCCATGAGCGCCGCCATCGAGTTTCGCGATGTGTCGCGCGTCTACGGTGAAGTGCGCGCCGTCGATCGCGTCTCGCTGACGGTGCAGGCCGGCGAGTTCTTCGCGATGCTCGGGCCGTCGGGCTCGGGAAAGACTACGTGCCTGCGGCTGGTCGCCGGTTTCGAAACGCCTGACAGCGGCAGCGTGCTGCTGAATGGTCGCGACGTCACCGACGATCCGCCGTACGCGCGCGCCGTCAATACGGTGTTTCAGGACTACGCGTTGTTTCCGCACATGAGCGTGCTGGAGAACGTGGCTTACGGACCGCGGGTGCGCGGTCAGCGCAAGGACGATTGGCGCAAGCGCGCTGGTGAAATGCTCGAGCTGGTGCAGCTTGGGCATTTCGCGGACCGTCGTCCCGCGCAGCTTTCCGGCGGTCAGCGTCAGCGAGTGTCGCTCGCGCGCGCGCTCATCAATCAGCCGCCTGTGTTGTTGCTCGATGAGCCGCTCGGCGCACTCGATCTGAAGCTCCGCGAGGAAATGCAGATCGAGCTGAAAAATCTGCAGCGGCGGCTCGGCATCACATTCGTGTTCGTCACCCACGACCAGGGCGAAGCGCTGTCGATGGCGGATCGCGTCGCCGTGTTCAACCGCGGCAAGATCGAACAGCTCGACACGCCGCGGGTGCTCTACACGAAGCCGACTACCGCGTTCGTCGCGCGCTTCGTCGGCAGCGCCAATGTCGTGACGGGCGAATTGGCACAGCGTTTGAGCGGCCGCGCGGAACCCTTCGCCGTGCGCGCAGAGAACATTCGGCTGCGCGCACCTGCGACTGCTCCCGGCGGCGACACGATGAGTTGCATCGGCGATGTCGCCGACGTGCAGTATCACGGCGCGATGAGTCGCTGGCAGGTGCGGCTCGAAAGCGGCGAAGTGTTTGCCGCCGCGGTGCCCGATACGAATGCCAACGGTGAATTCCGCGTGGGCGCGCGCGTGCGACTCGAGTGGTCGCGCGGCGATGCCGTGCCATTGACGGCGACGGAAGCGTCGTGACCGCGCTGTCGACCTTTCTCTATCGACGGCCGACGTTGTATGTCGCGCTGCTGCTGATTCCGCCGCTGCTATGGTTCGGCACGGTGTATCTCGGCTCGTTGTTCACTTTGCTCGCGCAGAGCATCTACTCGATCGACGAGTTCACCGCCAAGATCGTTTACGAGCCGACGCTCGCGACGTACAAACAAGTCGTCACGCAGCGAGCCAACGTCGACATCATTCTGCGCACGCTGTCGATGGCGATTGCTGTGACGATCGCGTGCGCAGCGATCGCCTTGCCGATCGCCAACTACATGGTTCGCTATGCGTCGGCGCGTACGCGCGCGCTGTTCTATGTCGGCGTGATGCTGCCGATGTGGATGAGCTATCTGGTGAAGGTTTATGCGTGGCGGTTGATCCTTGCGAAGCAAGGCATTCTCAGCTGGCTGCTCGACACGGTCGGCCTCGGCGCCGCGCTCGATGCGGTGCTGCGACTCCCGGGCATCGGCGGGCCGTCGCTGTCATCGTCGTATCTCGGCATGTTCATCGTGTTCGTCTACATGTGGCTGCCGTTCATGATCCTGCCGCTCGCCGCGGCGCTGGAGAAGGTGCCGGAGTCGTTGTTGCAGGCCTCAGCGGATCTCGGTGCGCGGCCGGCGCAGACGTTTCGCACGGTCACGTTGCCGCTCGCACTGCCGGGTCTCGCTGCAGGATCGGTGTTCACGTTCTCGCTGACGCTCGGCGACTACATCATTCCGAGCGTCGTCGGTGCGCCGGGATACTTCATCGGCATGATGGTGTATCAGCAGCAGGGAACGGCCGGGAATATTCCGCTCGCGGCGGCGTTCTCGGTCGTGCCGATCGTGCTGATCATGATTTATCTCTCGTTGGCGAAGCGCGCCGGAGCGTTCGATGCGCTCTAGACGCTGGAATCAGCCTTCGCTCGGCGCGCGACTCGCAGCTTACGCGGGCCTCGCGTTCATGCATCTGCCCGTGCTCGTGATCATCCTGTACGCGTTCACGACGGCCGATCGCACCTACGAGATTCCGCCGCCGGGTCTGACGCTGCATTGGTTCGCAGCGGCGTTCGCGCGTGCCGACATCTGGGAAGCGATGCGGCTGTCCTTGTCGGTTGCTGCTGTCGCTACGCTGCTCGCGATTCTGCTCGGCTCGCTGACGGCACTCGGCATGGCACGCGGCAGCTTCCGCGGCAAAGAAAGCATCACGGTGCTGCTCGTACTGCCGATCGCGCTTCCCGGCATCATCACGGGCATCGCGCTGCTCACAGCGATCAAGAGCGCGCGGATCGATCCGGGCTTCTGGACGATCGTCGCGGGCCACGCGACGTTCTGCATCGTCATCGTCTACAACAACGTGGTTGCGCGCCTGCGTCGCATGCCGCAAAGCTGGATCGAAGCGTCGATGGATCTCGGCGCTGACGGTTGGCAGACCTTCCGGCACATCGTGTTGCCGCAGAGCGCGACGGCGCTGCTCGCCGGCGGCATGCTGGCGTTCGCGTTGTCGTTCGACGAAATCATCGTCACGCTGTTCACGGCCGGCCACGACCGCACGCTGCCGATCTGGTTCTTCAACGAGCTGTTCCGGCCGCGCGAGCGGCCGATCACCAATGTAGTCGCAGTCATCGTGATGATCGTGACCTTCATCCCGATCCTGCTGGCGTACCGTCTCACCCGGCGAGGTTCCGCATGAATACGAAGTTGCTCATCAACGGCAAGCTGGTCCCAGGCAAAGGCGCCAAGGAAGACGTGCTCGATCCTGCGACGGGCCAGCCGCTCGTGACGGTTGCCGAAGCGTCGCCGGAGCAGATCGAGAGTGCGGTATCTGCCGCGGCCAAAGCCTTCCCGGCGTGGAGCGCAACCGTGCCGAAGGATCGCGCGGCGTTGTTGCTGAAGATTGCCGAGCGGATCGAGTCCGAGGCCGCCGACTACGCGCGACTGGAATCGCAGAACTGCGGCAAGCCGTACACGGCCGTCATGAACGACGAGATTCCGGCGATCGTCGACGTGTTTCGCTTCTTCGCGGGCGCGGCGCGCACCGTGCATGGCGCGGTTGCGGGCGAGTACCTGCCGGGCTTCACCAGCATGATCCGCCGCGATCCGGTCGGCGTGGTTGCATCGATCGCGCCTTGGAACTATCCGTTGATGATGGCGGCGTGGAAGTTGTCGCCGGCGCTGGCGGGCGGCAACACGATCGTGCTGAAGCCGTCCGAGCAGACGCCGCTCACGACTCTCAAGCTTGCGACGTTACTGGCAGAGTTGTTCCCGCCCGGTGTCGTCAACATCGTGCACGGGAAAGGTCAGAGCGTGGGCGCGGCGCTGATCTCGCAGCCGCAGGTCGCGATGGTCTCGCTGACCGGCGACGTGTCGACGGGCGAGAAGGTGTTGCAGGCCGCAGCGAAAGGCGCGAAGCGCACGCATCTGGAACTCGGCGGCAAAGCGCCGGTGATCGTGTTCGATGACGCGGACCGCGAAGCGGTGGTCAGTGGCGTACGTACCTTCGGCTACTACAACGCAGGTCAGGATTGCACCGCTGCGTGTCGCATCTACGCCGGGCCGAAGATCTACGACAAGCTCGTTGCGGACCTCACCAGCGCTGCAGCGTCCATCAAAGTCGGCAAGCAGGACGAGGAGGGCGTCGAGATGGGTCCGCTGATCAGCTCGAAGCAGCGCTCGCGCGTCGCCGGCTTCGTCAATCGCGCGAACAAGAGCCGTCACATCGAGATCACGACCGGCGGCAAATCGCGCGGCGGTGGCGGGTTCTTCTTCGAGCCCACGGTGATCGCAGGCGCGAAGCAGAGCGACGAGATCGTGAGACGCGAGGTGTTCGGCCCGGTCGTCTCGGTGACGCGCTTCAAGGATGCCGATCAGGCGATCCAGTGGGCCAACGATTCGGATTACGGGTTGGCGTCATCGGTGTGGACCAACGATGTCGGCAAGGCGATGCGAGTGGCGGCGCGGCTGCAGTACGGCTGCACGTGGATCAACACGCACTTCATGCTGGTGAGCGAGATGCCGCATGGCGGATTGAAGCGGTCGGGTTACGGCAAGGATTTGTCGGTGTATGCGCTCGAGGATTACACGGTGCCCCGGCACGTGATGGTGAAGTTGTAGGGACGAGAGTCGGGCTAAAGCCCGACCTACAGCCCAACCGCCGACGTCAGTTCGAGCGCTGTAGGTCGGGCTTCAGCCCGACTGGCTGCGGACCCAACCAGCGCGCTGGCAACGACAGCGCGCTGATCAACGACACCAGCACCGCCGCCCCATACGGCACCGCCTGAATCAACAACACCGCTACCCACACCGACACGTCCGGCCCCTTCAGCTCTTCCGGCAGCCGCGTCAGCCCCCACGCCGCAGTCAACATCGCGAGCAACATCAAGCTCTCGGTACGCGCTGCCGAGATTCCCTGCGCAATCGCGTGCGGCTGCTTGCTCTTCGGCGTCCGGAAGAACGGCTGATTCCGCGTGAACAGCGCCTTCACCACAGCGACGCCGATCGTGTGCGACAACGCCAGACCGGCCAGCGCAGCCGCGAGCGTCTGGCGAATATTCGCGCCGACCCGCGCCGCATATAAATGAGCCAGCTTCACCAGCTTGAACGTGAACAGCGCCAGCGGCACCGCCGAAAACATGATCAGCGGCGGATCGATGCGATGCGGCTCGACGATCATCGCGAACGACCACGCCAGCGCGGCAATCGTGAACAGCAGGTTGAGTCCATCCGCGAGCCACGGCAGCCAGCCCGCGACGAAGTGATAGCGCTGGCCGCGCGTCAGGCGCTCGTCGGTATGCGAGAACAGTGCTCGCGCGTGTGCGCGAAGGATCTGCACGGCGCCGTATGCCCAGCGGAAGCGCTGCTTCTTGTAGTCGGTGAAGGTTTCGGGCATAAGCCCGCGGCCGTAACTGCGCGGCAGATACTGCGCTTCGTAGCCGTGCTCGAACAGGCGTAAGCCGAGCTCCGCATCCTCCGTGATGCACCACTCTGCCCAGCCGCCGGCTTCCAGCAGTGCCTGTCTCTGCACCAGCGTCATCGTGCCGTGCTGGATGATCGCGTTGCGCTCGTTACGCGTGATCATGCCGATCAAAAAGAAGCCGCGGTACTCGGCGTAGCACATCGCCTTGAAGGCGCTCTCGCCGCCGTCGCGATAGTCCTGCGGCGCCTGCACGATCGCGACTTTCTGTTCCGCGAGGCCGGGAACCAGATCGCGCAGCCACGCGGGCTCGACCTGGTAATCGCTGTCGATGACGGCGATGACCGACGCATCCGGCGCGGTGCGCGCCAGCGCAAAGTTGAGCGCGCCGGCCTTGAAGCCCGGCAGCGGATCGACATGAAAGAAGCGGAAGCGCGCACCGAGGTGCCTGCAATGTTGCTCGACCGGGCGCCAGACCGCTTCGTCCCGGGTGTTGTTGTCGATGACGATGACTTCGTAGTCGGGATAGTCGAGCCGCGCGAGCGCATCGAGCGTCTCGATCAACATCTGCGGCGGCTCGTTGTACGCAGGCACGTGAATGGAAACTTTCGGCAACGGCGTGCCGGCAGGCGCAATGCTGAGCGGGCGGCGTCGCGGAATGGCCCAGTGCGCTTCGGCCCATTCATGCGCCTCGGCGATCAGCACGGCGATCACGACGAACATGCTGAGGATCAACGGGCCGCCGATGAGAACGCTGCGGACGGTGAAATACTGCTGCGAGTAGTCGTAGATGATCCAGACCGCGGCGGCCGTCACGGCGTAGACGACGATCGCGAGCAGGCTGCGGCCTCGCGCATCGAGCGTGCGACTGTGCACGTAGAGCAAAGCGAGCACCATCGTCGCGAGCACGACCGAGATAGCGGCGAGTGTTTGCCACTGAGGAATGCGTACGATCGGCGCGACGAATGCGAACTTCGGTTCGCGATCCACGTTGTACACGCCCCAGTACGCGCCGACCGCGCCTTCGTAGCGTGCCTTCCAGGGCTGATCGAAGGCTTCCATGATGTAGTAGATGTAGCCTTCGTCGCGCGCGCGTTGCAGGAAGCGGCGCAGGAACATCGCTTCGTTGCTGGTCGAAGCAACAGCGCCGTCGCGCGTGCGTCCGGCGGAGGGCCAGCCGACTTCGGCGATCACGACCTGCTTGTCGGGATAGGCGCGTTCCAGCTCGGCGACGCGCATGGCGAGATAGTCGATCGCTTGATCGACCGGAATGCCTTCCCAATACGGCAGCAGGTGCACGGCGATGTAGTCGACGTGCTCGACCAGCTGCGGATTTTTCAGCCACACGTCCCAGGGCTCGGCAGTGCTCACCGGTTGCTCGACCGCCGCGCGCACGCGATCGAGCTGACGCGACAGCTCGGCGACGCTGAGATCGTTGCGCAGGATCACCTCGTTGCCGATGACCAGCCGGATGACGTTCGCATGATGGTTGGCGAGGTCGATCGCCGCGGCGATCTCCAGCTCGTTGGTCGCCAGCTCGCGGTCGACCCATGCGCCCTGCGCGACTTTGAGCTGATGGCGCGCGGCGATGTCGGGGATCTGACCGAGACTCTTGAGCGACGAGTACGTGCGCACCGCCGTGACTTTGCCGGCGAGCAGTCGCAGATCGGCGTCAAGCTGCTCGGGGGTGGGCAGAACCTGCGGGACCGGATCCTGGCCGGAGCCGAACGGCGAGAACGCCATGCCCTGCACGTGGTCGGGCCACGGCGGTTCGGGGCTGGGCCGGTTCAGCCAGGCCCACAGCGCGAACGTCAACGCCGCGAAAACGGCTGCGACGACAATGCTGGACGCTCTCATCGTGTTAACGTAGCGGCGAGTGGCGAGGAGTATACGAGATGCACCAGTCGACGTTCTCGGGACGGATGATTTCGGGAGTTGCCGCGGCGGCCGCCACGCTGGTCCTGTCGTTGCCCGCGCAGGCAGCCGATGAGCCGAAGTACAACAACTTCGAGATCACGCCCTTCGTCGGCTACCTGGCCGGCGGCGAGTTCGAAGATCCCGTCGACAACAGCAGCCGCGACCTCGATGCCGGCACCGACTTCGGCATCATCATGGATGCCGCGGCAGACTGGTGGCGCCACTACGAGATGATCTACGTGCGCAACAGCACGACCGTCGACGGCGTCACGCCGTTCGACATGGACGTGGAATATCTGCAGTTCGGCGGCACCGTCAGCTATCCCGATGCCGAGTACACCCACGTCATTCCGTACTTCGGCATGACGATCGGCGCGGCGCGCTTCAGCCCCGACGGTTCGGGGCTCGACGACGAGACCAAGTTCGCGGCGACGATGGGCGGCGGCTTGCGCATTCCGATCAACGAGCGCTTCGGCGTGCGCCTGGATCTGCGCGTGTTCGGCACGGTGCTCGACTCCGAGAGCGACATCTTCTGCGTTTCCTCCGCAGGGCTGACCTGCCGCGTCAAGGCCAAGGGCGACTTCTTCCTGCAGTACGCGGCGAACCTCGGCGTGACGATAGGGTTCTGACCGCCGGCCATGCTGGCGGTCGAGCAGGTCAATAAAACGTTTGTCGGTGCGCGGGCACGCGTCGTATTGCACGACGTCTCCTTGCAGCTCGCAGCAGGTCAATACATCGCCATCATGGGCGAGTCGGGCGCCGGCAAGTCCACGCTTCTCAATCTCATCGCCGGGCTCGACGTGCCGGACTCGGGCCGCATCGTCGTCGCCGGTCAGGACGTCGTCGCGCTCGACGACGCCGGCCGCACGCGCCTGCGGCGCGCACGGATGGGATTCATCTTCCAGGCGTTCCACCTGCTGCCGCATCTGTCTGTTGCACGCAATGTAGGTCTGCCGCTCGCGCTCAATGGGGCCGCGAACGCCGCAATCGCCCCGCGCGTCGAGGAGATGCTCGCCGCGGTCGGCATGCTCGATCGCCAGAACGATCTGCCGAACCAGCTGTCCGGCGGCGAGATGCAGCGCGTCGCAATCGCGCGAGCGCTCGCGCATCGGCCGAGCCTGGTGCTTGCGGACGAGCCGACCGGCAATCTCGACGCTGACTCCGCGGCGGAAGTGCTCGCACTGTTGCGGACGCAGCTCGAACGCGACAACGCAGCAGGAATTCTCGTCACGCACTCCGACGTGGCCGCTGCCACGGCACAGCGGGTTTTTTGCCTGACTCAGCGGGGACTGCACGAGCGTCCGGCGGCATGACATGCAAGCCTGGCCGCTCATCGACGCTGCATTGGTCGGGCCGTTGCGCCGGTCTCCCGGGCGCAACGCGCTGCTCATGGTCGCCATCGCCCTCGGCGTCGCGCTCGGGTTCGCGATCTACTTGATCAACCGCTCCGCGGCCGACGAAGTGTCGCTGGCCGCGCGCAGCTTGTACGGTCTCGCCGACCTTGCGATCGAAAGCGCCTCTGGGCTGGATGAAGATCTTTATCCACGCATCGCCGCCGTGCCCGGCGTGGCAGTCGCAAGTCCAGTCGTGGAAGTCGAAGCCAAGCTTGCGGATCGCCGCAGCTCGCTCACTCTGCTCGGCGTCGATGCGTTCCGCTCGCGCCAATTGCAGTCGTCGCTCGCAGCACTCGCGGGCACGATGTCGCGCAGCGCCGATGCGTTCGATCCGCAGGCAGTATTCCTGAGCGCCAGCGCGGCGCGTGAGCTGCAACGAGACACGGGCGACACCCTGGAAATACAGGTTGGCGAGCAGACGCAGCGGCTGCGCGTCGCCGGTGTTCTGCCCCAGGCCGGGCTCGAAGATCGCGCTGGAGTGATGGACATCGCCGCTGCGCAGTGGAAGTTCGGTCGTCTCGGCAAGCTGTCGCGCATCAATGTGCGATTGGCGAGTGGCATTACTGCCGAGCGCGTGCGCACGGCTATCGCTGCGCTGTTGCCGCCGGACGCGAGAGTCACGACGCCGGGCGAGGCGAGCAACGAAGCGTTGCGTTTGTCGCGCGCGTATCGATCGAATCTCACGGCGCTCGCACTGGTGGCGTTGTTCACCGGCGGATTCTTCGTCTACTCGACTCAATCGCTGGCGACGTTGCGACGGCGGCGCGAGTTCGCAGTGCTGCACGCACTGGGCGTCACGCGTGGACAGCAACTCGCGCTCGTGCTCGCGAGCAGCGCAATCATCGGTACCTGTGGCGCGGTGCTGGGAGTGATTCTCGGCGTGATCGCAGCTCGCATCGGGCTCGGTGCGATCGGTGGCGATCTCGGCGCCGGCTACTTTCGCGGGCTCGCCGCGCAATTCGAGGTGGGTGGCTGGGAGGTCGTCGCGTTCTGCGTGCTCGGCGTGGGTGTGGCAATCATCGGTGCCCTGCGTCCAGCGATCGAAGCTGCGCGAGTGCCGACTGCGGCCGCGTTGAAAGCGGGCGACGTGACCAGTCGCGAACTGCGCACGCACGGTCGCATCGTTGCCGCGGTGTTGCTCGCCGCAGCACTCGTATTGCTGTTGCCGCCGATCGCTGGTCTGCCGTTGCCCGGCTTCATCTCCATTGCGCTGTTGATGGTCGGCGCTGTGATCGCCATGCCGTCGATCGTGCGGGTGGCATTGCGCCTTGCGCCGGTCGCGCGCTCGATTCCTTATCAAGTTGCGATTGCGCAGATCGCCGGCACTGCTCGCTACGCGACGCTCAGCGTGTCGGCGATTCTGGTGAGCTTCAGCCTGATGGTGTCGATGGCGATCATGGTCACTTCGTTCCGCACCTCGCTCGACCAGTGGACGCAGCGCATTCTGCCGGCCGATGTTTACGTGCGGCTCGGGTATGTCGATCAGTCGGCGCATCTCGATGCGAGCACGGTCCAGCGACTGGGTGCGCTGCCTGGCGTCGCGCACTTCGAAACCGGCCGCTTCGCGCGCGTGCAACTTTCGCTGAGCTCGCAGCCGGTGGCGTTGATTGCACGCAGCGCGTATCAGACGCCGATTCCGAGCGCACTGTGGCTGACGAAGACCGCGGAGTCGCAGCCGCGCGGCGCTGCGATACGCGCATGGATCAGCGAAGCTGCTGCCGATCTTTACGGCATCCACGCCGGCGACTCATTCGTGCTGTTCCTGCGCGGCGAGCGGCTGGATGCATTCGCGGCCGGTATCTGGCGCGACTATGAACATCAGAACGGTGCAGTCGTGATCGACAGTACCGACTACGTGCGAGTGACCGGCGACACGGCCGTCAACACAGTGAGCTTGTGGTTGCAGCAGGGTGTCGATCCTCACGGGCTCGAGAATGCGATTCGCGATTTGCTGCCGTCGACGCAATACGACTTGCGCACGCCGCCCGACCTGCGGCGGCTGTCGCTGCAGGCATTCGATCGGACGTTCGCGATCACTTATCTGCTCGAGCTGGTCGCGGTGTTGATCGGCTTGTTCGGCATCGCTGCAGGGATCAGCGCGCAAGTGCTCGCGCGACGCGGCGAGTTCGGCGTGCTGCGACATCTCGGCTTCACGCGCGCGCAAATTGCAGGGATGCTCGCCATCGAAGGCGCAGTGCTCGGCGCAGTAGGAGTACTCGTCGGCCTGCTCACGGGCGGCGTCGTGGGATTGATCCTGATCTACGTGGTCAATCGCCAGTCGTTCCATTGGAGCATGGATCTCGCTGCGCCTGGTTGGCTGCTCGCGTCGTTGAGCGCAGTGCTGATCGCTGCCGCTGCCGGCATCGCGGTCGTCAGCGGTCGGCAGGCGATGAGCACCGATGTCGTCAAAGCCGTGAAGGAGGATTGGTGAAAGGCATCGCGCAGACCTTCCTCGTGTTGCTGCTCATCGTGAGCGCAACGCCGAGTGTTGCCGATGTCGAGTTTCCCAATGTAGTGCCGGGCTACTCGATCGAGCTGCCGCGCGACGAAGGCAGTCACCCGCACTTTCGAACCGAATGGTGGTATCTGACCGGCTGGCTCGAAAGCGAGAGCGGCGAGCCGTTCGGCTTCCAGCTGACGTTCTTCCGCAATCGGCCTGGCGTCGATGAAGACAATCCGTCGAAGTTCGTCGCGCGCCAGGTACTGTTTGCGCACGCAGCCGTCAGCGATCAGCGGCACGGCGCGTTGTTGCGCGCTGAGAAATCTGCGCGCGCTGGCTTTGGCCTGGCCGAAGCTGCCGAAGGCACACTCGCAGTCAAGATCGACGATTGGTCGCTGCGACAGGACGGCGAGCGCTACTTTGCCGTGGCGTCTACCAATGAGTTCGCGCTGCAGCTCGAATGCGTCCGCGCTCAGCCGCCACTGCTCAATGGAAAAAACGGATTCAGCCAGAAAGGTCCGCAGCCGGAGTTTGCGAGCTATTACTACAGCCTGCCGCAATTGCAGACGACCGGCCGCATCTCGATCGGTGGTCGCGAGCAGCGCGTACGCGGCGTTGCATGGTTCGATCACGAATGGTCGAGCGGCATGTTCGACGAGCGTGCGCGCGGCTGGGATTGGGTCGGCCTGAATCTCGACGACGGCGGCGCGCTGATGGTCCAGCGCATTCGCGACAACGCCGGCCAGCAGTACTGGGGCGGCGCGACGCTGCGCGAGTCCGGCAGCGAGGACCGCAACTTTGCGCACGATGAGATTGCATGGTCGCCGCAGCGCCGTTGGCGTTCGTCACGCACCGGCGTCACGTATCCCGTCGAATGGAAAATCACCGTGGGCGAGCGCACGATACTGCTGCGCCCGTTGCTGGACGATCAGGAGAACGATGCACGCGCGAGCACTGGGACGCTCTACTGGGAAGGCGCAGTGCGTGCATTCGACGAGCGCGGTCGCGCGATCGGCCGCGGCTATCTCGAGCTGACGGGTTACGGTGAGCGCCTGCGTCTATAGAGGAAGGTAACCATGTCGCGTCTCTATCAAGAAGGTCATCGCGAGCTGCAGCGCGAATTCGACACCGAACGGCTCGCGGATCGTCTCGAGCAGGTGACCTGGCACACGCGCATTACGCCGGAGGATCGCGAGTTCATCGAGCGTCGCGACATGTTCTTCCTGGCGACTGCGGACGCCGAGGGTCGGCCGAACTGCTCATACAAGGGTGGCGATCCGGGCTTCGTGCGCGTGCTCGACGAGACCACGCTGGTGTTCCCGAACTACGACGGCAACGGCATGTTCCTGTCGTTCGGCAACACCAAGATGAATCCGCACGTCGGCTTGCTGTTCATCGATTTCGAAGCGGGCAAGCGTATTCGCGTGAACGGCACTGCGTCGCTCGCGCCTGCCGCGGCAGTCGAGCCTGCGTATCTGCAGGCGCAGTTCGTCGTCAAAGTGCAGGTGCGCGAAGTGTTTCCGAACTGCCCGCGCTATATCCACAAGTACCAGCTGGTGGAGCGCTCGAAGTTCGTGCCGCGCGCAGACGTTCCCACGCCGGTGCCGGCGTGGAAACGTTACGAATGGGCCAAGGATGTGCTGCCGGAAGGCGATCCGGCGAAAGAGTGAGGCGTCAGCCGACCTTCGCGCCGGGCTTCACGACCCACACCTTGCACCAGCCGTTCGCGTTGACGGCTTTGCCCGGGAAGATATTGCACGGTCGCCACTGGTCGCCGTCCTTGCCTTGCAGCTGCAGGCAGTTCGCGCAGTGCGCGCCCTTCTTGTATTGCGGCACCTTGTTCGCGTCGACCTTCGTGGCGTCGTGCACGTAGCCCATGGCGACGGCGAGCGGATCTTTTTCATCGAGATGCGGCGGTGCGCCTGCCGCGGGGGCATCAGCGGCCAGTCCGACTGCCGGCAATGCGGCGAGCCCTGCCAACGCAGTCTTCAGAACTGTACGACGATCGTAGCGACGGTCGGTCATGATCGGTCCTCGTTCTCGCGGTCGAGTTGAAGGGAGGGTTACAGTACGGCGCGCATCATAAACGGCGACTGAAAACGCCGTAAATGGCCGCGAGGTTTCCTAGCGCCGGATTTTTCACAGCAACGCGCGTGGCGCGACGATCAGTCCGTCTTCGTCCGCGTACAGCCAATCGTCCTGACGAAAGTTCACACCTGCGAAGCGCACGAGCACGTCGCGCTGGCCTTCGCCGCGTTTGTCGGTGCGGATGGGACAGGCACCGAGCGCTTTGACGCCGAGTGGCAGCCGCGCAATTGCGAATGAGTCGCGAATGCAACCGTACACCACGACTCCGCTCCAGCCGTTGTCGACGGCTTGTTGCGCGAGCATGTCGCCGAGCACGGCGCGTCGCATCGAGCCGCCTGCATCGATGACGAGCACACGGCCGCGACCCGCCTCGGCGACGAGATCACGCACGCGCGAGTTGTCTTCGAAGCACTTGATGGTCGCGATCTGGCCGGCGAAGCGCGGCTTGCCGCCGTAGTCGCGAAACAGGGGCTCGCCGATCTGCAACTCGGCCGCGAAGTGATCGCAGAGATCGGCAGTTTGAAATTCCACGCATCAGCTCCCGGCACCGGGCCAGTCGGCCCGATGCGGAGTATCGATGCAACGTGGAGCGTGCGCTACTTGGTCTTCTTGCCGAACATGCGCGAGAGCAGCGAGTCGTTCTTCGGCAGCTTGCGGACGCCGCTCTCCGACAACTGGACTGCGCGCGCCTCGTCGAGCAACTCGTCGGCGAGGCTTTTCCGCTCGCCGGGCGGCAGCGTCTTGTGCTTGCCCGTGTTGCCGGTCCGGCCGTTCTGCGGACGTGCGCGTTTCGTGTTCGAACCGGTGGTCTTCGCTGCGCTCTTCAGCGCCTTGTGCGTGCCGGTCGCGCTGGTCCTGAACGAGCCGGTGTCGAGCGGTTTGAACGAGCCGGTCGCCGCCGGGTCCACGCCGGACGCGACTTCCATCGTCACGGTCGGCACGACGGGGCGGGCCGGTGTGCGTGCGTTGTTGAACTCGACGACCTTCGCCTCATGCGCCGCCGCCGGCGGTTTCTTCGACGACGGCGGATCCTTGAAGCGGCCGTGCTCGGCGACGCTCACGCGCATGATCGTCGGCGTGCCAAAGAACGTCTTTAGATAGCCGCTGACCGCTTCGGCCGAGACAGCTTCCTTGAAGAAGCCGAGGCGCAGCGAGTGCACGATCTTGCCGCTGCCGGCAGTGGCGACTGAGTACAGGCGATACGCTTCGAAGATGTCGAGGCGCGGCATCGCGTCCAGGTTCACCGGCTGATCGGAAACTGCGAGCTGGACGGCAAACCACTTGTCCTGTTGCTCGTCTTCCATCTCCGCGCTCGTCAGCGCGCGGATGGTCTGTGTGCTGTCGAGCTCCGGCGGCGGCGCCGAAGAAGTGATGCGGATCGCGGCCGGCGTGCTGACAGCGGCGGGGGCAGCGGGCTTGGCTGATGCAGCAGGCGCTGCAGGAGTCGGAGTCGGCTTGGCAACTTTCTCCGCGACCTTCGCGGGGGCCTTCGGTGCAGGCGTCGTCGTCGGCTTGGTCGCGACAGGTGCCTTGTCGGCTTCGAGATGAATCCCAGGGTCTTTGATCTCGACGCCCTTGCCGACGTGGAACGGCGTGGCCGGCGCAGCGGACTGCGCTTGCTTGGTCGGGGCCGGCGGATCGGAGAAGGTCAGATCGAGAGCACGCACTCGCATGCTCGCTGCAGTATCGGGCTTGCTCGCGGGCGCTGCCGTCGCGGGCGGCGCACTCGGTTTGACCGCAGGCTTCGCAGCGATCGGCGCAGCGGCGGGCTTCGCGGCAACGGGCGCCGCGGGCTTGGCAACGACAGGCGCTGGCGCCGGTGCAGGAGGAATCTTCGCTGCGAGCTTGAGTGCGGGATGCTTGGCCGTATCGGACGAGGCCTTTTCCGCAGGGAGCTTGTTTGCGACCGGCACGGCTTTCACCACGCCAGTGGCTGAGGATTTTGCAATCGCTGCGTCCGCAGCGGGCGTCAGTGAAGGCGGCTCCCAGGTGAATTCGTCGAGACCATCGGTCGGTGCAGGCGCCTTCGCCGCAGGCGCGGGACTCGCAGCTTTCGTCGCTGCTGCTGCAGGTGCCGCCGCTGCCGGCGTCTCGGGTTCCCAGGTCAGCTCGATGGCTTCAGATGCAGCCGCCGCGGTTGTCTTCGCTGTAGCGGGTGTTTGTTTGGCAGGCGTAGCAGGCGCTGCAGGCTTCGACGCTGCTGCCGGAGCAGCAGGCTTCGGTTGAGCGACAGTAGCAGCGGGTTTCGCGGGAGCTGCTGCGGGCTTCGGCTGACCGGCTGCTGCCGAGTCCGGCAAGAAGCCGCGAGCGAAGCGGCGATCCTCTTCGCACAGGCACGCAGTGAACGCAGTCGGGTACTGCTGGCGAACGACAGTCAGCACGCTCTCGGCGTGCGACTCGCTGACGAAAAATCCGAGGCGCAGGCGATGGCGCGTGCGGCCGTCCTCGTTGCGGGCCACTTGATAAAGACGATAGTTCTCCAGCCCCGGGATGTTGTTGCCGTCGAGTCGCACCGGTGCGATCGACGCACACAGATTGATCACGAACAAAGCCGAGCCGGTGCCATTGGCCGCCGCGATCGGCGGTGGCGATGTCACAGCTAGCTGTGCGGTGCTGGTCTTGTCCACGTCTTCTTCCCCATGCCCGAATGCAAATCAACCAAGCCGAGCGCTCGCGGCCCGACGTGACTCATTTCGATGGGGGAGGGAGCGCGCTTCGATGCGTTTCGCGCTCGTCACGGTGGGATTCGCGATTCTGTTTCTATCGGTGCTCTCTGCAGAGCAGGACCGATGGCGAACCCGCTGCCGAGATCGAATCTCGGCCCCGTGGCAACCCCGCTGTCTTAGGAAATGAATCCGTTAGACCGGAAGCTTTGCGTCCTCGCCTTTCGGCGAGTTTGCCCTTGGAACTTGGAACGGTTTGATAGTCCGCTTCCTAGCGGGGATAAGTCAAGCGGTTTGGTCGCTTTCAGCCGACACTTGATTTGGCGACAAGTCGCAGTCTGTAGGGAATTTGAGGTTATGTCGTACAGACTGGCAGCGGTCGTGAAGCGCTTCCGTTGATTGGTTAAGTCGTCAACTACACCGCCATCCGTGTCCACGCTTCCTTGCTCGCGCTCGCCGGTTCGCCGGCCATGATGCGTGGAGCGAGCTGCGAAACGATGTGGACCTGTGCGGCATCGGAGAGTCCGAGTGAACGCAGCGCGCCTTCGAGTCCATCGATCAACTGACGACGCTCGCTCTCGTTCGGGCAGCTGTCGCGCGCGAGCGCTGCGAGTTCGTCGCCGACACTCTGCAGCGTCTCGGCGATCGACGGCGCGAACTCGCTCAGATCGCCGCGCAAGCGCGCAGCGAAACGGAACGAGTTGTACGCGCACTCGTACGCGCGATGTCGCAGCTTGAGATTCTTCAACATGCCCACTGTGCGATGCCTCCACGACTCATGTCGCCGTCGTGACGAAGCAAAGTGTGGAGTGCGTCGCACGCAAAGCGGTGTGCGCTGGATCGCATAATGCGGTCGCGCTCCGGCGTGGTTTTTACGCTGCCTTACGGATCAAGCGCGTACGGCGCAGAAAAATTTCGCGAGAAAATTTCGCAATGCGGAGGTTGACAAATACGGCTACGCGCGGCCGACGTTGCGATCGGTCGGCGAGTGGAAATATTCGCTTTCTTCGGCGAACTGGCGCATCAGGCGACGCAGCTCTTCGATGCGTCCTTCGGCGGTGCTGATCGGCACGCACTCTTCGCACTCCGGGTCTGCGCACGGCTGGCGCGAGTACAGCCAATACTGCACGGCGCCGGCGAGCAGGCCGTCGGCAATGTCCCAGATGTCGGCCTTGTCGTCGGTGTCCGCGATCCGGTTACCGAGATCGACGGCCTTGCCGAATGCTTCGCTGAATGGGTTGTCGGTTTCCTGCATGGCGTGGTCCTGCGCGCACTGGCGATGCGCCGCTGGCGGTGTTGCGCGCATTGTACCGGATGCGTCCCGGGCGGGTGCCTTGAAGATCGCGGCGGGCGCTGGTTTACTGGCGGCGAGCATATTCCGTAAATTTCGCTAGAGGCGCGTGACTATGGCCGATGAACGTAATCAGGATCCGCAGATGGATGCAGCGGGCCTGTATCGCGAGGAGATGTTCACGGACCGCAAGGTCGGTGCAATTCGTCAACTGACGCCAGTCACTGCCGACGGCGCGCCGGACGCGAAGCGACCGGTGCTGTTCGTGGGTCAGGCAGAAATCATGACGAACATGGGGCCCGTGCCGCTGAGCTTCGAGATCGAAGGCAAGACGCTCGCGGATGCCGTGGCGGGCTTTTCTGCTGCGGCAACGGTTGCGATCGACCGCACCGTGCAGCAGATCCAGGAGCTGCGCCGTCAGCAGGCCTCGCAGCTGGTCGTGCCCCAGGGCGGCATGCCGAATCTCGGACCCGGTGGTCCGGGCGGCCGCGGCGGCGGCAAGATCCAGATTCCTTAACGCCTGGATCTCCTAAGGAGACGACTGCTGCGCGACCGGCTCGCCGCCGGGCGCGGGCGCCGGTGCTGTTTCCTGCACCATCAGCAGATTGCCGTTCTCCGCGTTGATCGCCGCTTCGGTGCGCTTGTTCATCACCACGATGCTGATGCGGCGATTCACCGGACTCGCCGGCGCCGCCGGATCGAGCAGCACGCTCGATGCGAGGCCGACCACGCGACCGATCTTCTCCGGCGCGAGTCCGCCTGCAAGCAGCGCGCGACGCGCGGCATTCGCGCGATCTGCCGAGAGTTCCCAGTTCGTGTAGTTCACCGCGACGTACGGCTTCCTGTCCGTGTGGCCGCTGATGCTGATGCGGTTCGGCACGCCGCCCACGATGTGCGCGAGCTCCTTGAGGATGTCGCTGCTGAAGTCTTCGAGGCGCGCGCTGCCGAGCGGGAACATCGAGCGGCGTTCGTGATCGATGATCTGAATGCGCACGCCTTCCGGCGTCACGTCGAGCAGGATCTGATCCTTGTACTTCGCGAGCGACTCGCGCTCGTCGATCGCCTTCTTCAGCTCGTTGAGCAGTCCTGCGAGCCGCTCGTTGTCGAGCTTCTCGTCTTGCGCGCCATCGTCGTCGGGACGCGTCTGCGTTTGCACACCCGGCGTCGGCGGCGCTAGCGGCGCGGGCGGCGCGGCGTCGTGATGCAATTCCATGCCGCCGCCGAGCTTGATCATGCTGGTGCTCGCGCCGCCAGGACCCTGGACCGGCGTCGGTGCCGGCACAGGGCTCGAGCCCTGGATGTCGGACGGATTGTTGAAGTACTCGGAGATCGCGCCGCGCTGCTCTTCGGTGGTCGCTTCCATCAGCCACATCAGCAGGAAGAACGCCATCATCGCGGTCGCGAAGTCGGCGAACGCAACTTTCCAGGAGCCACCGTGGTGCGCGTGGCCGCCCTTCTTCACCTTCTTGATGATGATCGGCCGCGGCGCTGCGCCCTCGGCTTGTTTGGCGGCGGCGCGGCCCATGACGTCAGGCCTTCTTGCGCAGCTGCGCTTCCAGATCCTTGAAGCTCGGCCGCAGCGGACCCGGCGTCGACTTGCGTCCGAACTCGATCGCGACCTGCGGCGGCTGGCCGCGCAGGAAGCCCATGATGCAGGTCTTGATGGTCGTGTAGAAATGCGTCTCGTCGCGCGCCATGCGCTCGAGCGCGTTGCTCATCGGACCGAGCAGGCCGTACGCCAGCAGAATGCCGAGGAACGTACCGACGAGTGCGGCCGCGACCTTGTGGCCGATCTCGGACGGCGGGCCGCCGAGCGCGCCCATCGTGTTCACGATGCCGAGCACGGCGGCGACGATGCCGAAGCCAGGCATTGCATCCGACACCTTGCTCATCGCCTGCGCCGGCTCCTCGCCGTCGTGGTGATGCGTTTCGATCTCCTGATCCATCAGCGCTTCCAGCTGATGCTCGTCCATGTCGCCGCTGATGATCAGCCGCAGGTAGTCCTGGATGAACTCGATGACGTGATGGTCGTTGAGGATCAGCGGGCGCTTCTTGAACACCTCGGCCTTGGCCGGTTCTTCGATCACGCGCTCCAGGCCCATCATGCCTTCCTTGCGCGCGAGCGACAGCAGCTCGTACATCACCGCGAACAGATTGAGGTAGTGGTCCTTCTGGTACTTCGCGCCTTTGAGCAGCGTGACGAACCCGCCGGCGACGCGTTTCGTGACCCGCATCGGGTTGGCAATGATCAGCGCGCCGATCGCGGCGCCGCCGATGATCAGCAATTCGGACGGCTGCCACAGCGCGCCGAGTTGGCCGCCGTGCACGGCGAACCCGCCCAGGACGCAGCCGAATACGACCAGGATGCCAATAATGAGATTCATAGCCTTGGGAGCTGCTTCGGCAGCCGGGGGCGGAAGTTGAGGCACAATGCCGCCCATGAGCCCGCTTGGCAGACTCGTCCAGCCCCTGGCGTGGGTCCTGATCAGCCTTTGCCTGATCGCCCGCCCCGTTCTGGGGCAGTCACTGGAAGTCATCGACCTGCAATACCGGACGGCCGCGGAGGTCATTCCGGTGCTCCAGCCGCTCCTGGAGCAGGGCGGGGCGCTCACCGGCCAGGACTACAAGCTGTTCGTGCGAACCAGTCCCGGGAACCTGCAGCAGCTGCGCGCGGCGGTGGCGCAGCTCGATCGCAAGCCGAACCAGCTTATCGTCTCGGTACGTCGCAGCACTCAGCAGGAGGTCGATCGTGAGCGCGCCCAAGCGAGCGGGGTGGTCAGCAATCGCGGTGCCGCCGTTGCGGTGACTGCGACGAACTCGAACGCGCGCGATCACAACGACGGCGTGTCGAGCGTGCAGGTGATCGAAGGCAACTCAGCGTTCATCAGCAGCGGCAGCGACGTGCCGATCGTCACCGCCGCAGCGGCGCGGGGTGGACATCGGCCGTTCGCCGGCACGGTCACCGAGTATCGCAATCTGAGCAGCGGCTTCGTCGTCACGCCACGCGTCAATGGCACGCACGTCGTGCTCGACATCGAACAACAAGACGAGCGCGTGACGAATGGCACCGTCCAGACGCAACACCTGACCACTCAAGCGAGCGGACCGCTCGGCGAATGGCTGCGCCTGGGCGGCGTCAACGAAACCTCTTCGTCGCAGCAGAGCGGCATCCTCAGCCGCCAGTACTCGACGCAAAGCGACGCACGCGAAGTCTGGGTGAAGGTGGAAAAGACGCCCTGAGTCGGTGCCGGGGGAAAAAAGCGATCTATTACTCAGCAGTGCAACATTTGCTGCGCCGCTGAGTTATGACGCGTTTTCTTCCCCCGGCACCGTCGGCAGGAGGCAGCGGACGATCAGGCCGGGGTTGTTGTCGAGCAGCTCGATGCTGCCGCGATGTAAGCGTACGACCGCGGCGACCAGACTCAGACCGAGGCCGCTGCCCACTTGCTCGCGATCGCGTTCCAGCCGCACGAAGGGTTGCAGGATGCGCTGGCGATCGGCGGCGGGGATGCCGGGTCCGTTATCCGCGACCTGCAGCGCAATTGTTTCCGGCTCGACAGCGACACTCACATCGATGCGCCCGCCCGGCGACACATATTTGATGGCGTTCTCGATCAGATTCACGAGCACTTGCGCGAGCAGCTGACTGTTGCCGTGAGTGTTTGCAGCCTCGTCGCCGCGATATTCGAGCGTGATATCGCGCGTTGCCGCTTCCGGCCGATACAGCTCGACCAGCTCGCGCGCGAGCGCGGCGAGATCGACGGGCTCGGTCGGAATATCGCGACCGCGGCCCTCGGCCTGCGCGATCTGCAACAGCGTGCCGAGCGTTCGCTGAACCCGCTCGAGCTCCGCGAGCGTAGCCTCCATCGTGCCGCGTGCATCCTCGCTCAATCCTTCGTGCTGCAACGATTCCTCGATACGCACGCGCGCGCGATACAGCGGACCGCGCAGATCGTGCGCGGCACTGTCGAACGTCGTGCGCAGCATGTCGGTCTGCAGCTCGATCGTCTCCAGCATGCGGTTCACGGCCGTGCCGAGCTCGTCGAACTCGTCGTGCGATTTCTCCACCTGCAGGCGTCGCGACAGGTCGCCGGCCATGATCGATTCGCAGGTGCTGGCGAACGCTCGCACGCGGCGGCGGATGCGCCGGCTGTAGCTGAACCCGAAGATCGTCGCGAGCAGCACGCTCGATCCCGCGCCCCAGAACATCGCCGTGCGCAGCCGGATTGCGAGCTTGCGGCGCTCCAGAATGTCGGTGCCGACGAGCAGCCGGCGTCCGCCAGGGAGCAGGAACACTTGCGCACGCACCGGATGCGAGACCACACCGCCGGCCTCGCTCGCGTCGATCTCGAACTCGATCCAATTGCCGTAGGTGTCGAACTCGTAAGGCCAGTGCGCCAGATTGCCGGCGATCGGATAGCCGTTGGGCTCGATCAATAAGTAGACGGCGCCGGTGCGATCCCAGCTATCAGCCCGTCGCCGCAGGGTCGCGACCAGCTGCAACAGCCCGCCGCTCGAATAGTCGTCGACGAGATGCGTGACCTCGCTGCGGATCACCGAGTCGACTTCGCGGTCGAGTACCCGCGCGGTCAGCACGTAGACCGCGGTCAACACCAAGGTGATAGCCGCGGCGAAGATCACTACAAACAGTGCAGCGAGTCGCGCCGACGACAGCCGCATGCGCGGCGGCGCGGTCATGAGAGAGGGGTCGGGCTGCCGATCATTCCTTCAGAACATAACCCGCGCCCCGCACCGTGTGAATCAGCGGCTTGGGAAAGCCCTTGTCGATGGCATTGCGCAGCCGGCTCATGTGCACGTCGGTGATGTTGGTCTGCGGATCGAAATGCAGGTTCCAGACGCCTTCCAGTAGCATGGTGCGCGTCACGGTCTGGCCGGCGTGGCGCACCAGGTATTCGAGCAGCTGGAACTCCTTGGTGGTCAGCTCGATGTTGCGCCCGGCGCGGGCGACGCGACGCGCCAGCAGGTCGAGCTCGAGGTCGGCGATCTTGAGCCGCGTCGTCTCGCTCGCCGCCGCGCCGCGTCTGTTCAGCGCTTCGATGCGCGCCAGCAGCTCCGCGAAGGCGAAGGGTTTGGTCAGGTAGTCGTCGCCGCCGGCCTTGAGGCCGTGGACCCGATCATCGACCGTGCCGAGCGCCGAGAGGATCAGCACCGGCGTGCGGTCGCTGCGCTCGCGCAGTGCCGTGATGATTGCGAGGCCATCCAGATAGGGCAGCTGTCGATCGGCGACGATGACGTCATACGGGCCGCGACTGGCCTTCTCCAGGCCGTCGCGGCCGTCCGGGCTGTGCTCGACGCAGTAGCCGCTCTCGCGCAATCCCTTGACGAGATACTCAGCGGCTTGCAGGTCGTCTTCGATCAGCAGCAGACGCATTCCAGCCCAATCAACCGACTCGCACGGGGACGAAGATCTGTGCATTATCACGCTCGATTAACAGTGCGACCACTTTACCGTTGCGCTTTTTCGCTGCCGCTCGCAGCTCGTCCATGGACTTCACCTTGGCGCCGTTGACGCCGAGGATGATGTCGCCGGGGCGCACGCCTGCGACTGCCGCCGGGCCGTCGACGTCCTCGATCAGCAGGTCGCCGTCGGTTTCGGCCTGACGCTTCTCCTGCTGAGTCAGCGGGCGTACCGCCAGCCCGAGCTTGGAAGTCTCGTCGCCCGGCTGCCCGTCGTTCGAGGCGACGCGCTCGCTCTTCTCCTGGATCTCGACCGGGTGCACCGTCAGCTGCCTGGACGAGCCGCTGCGCCACACTTCGAGCGAGACCGACGAGCCGGGCTTCTTGCCCGCGATCAGCAGGGGCACCTGCGAGGACGTCTCGACCGTATCGCCGTCGACCTTGAGGATCACGTCGCCGGCTTTCACGCCGCCCTTGGCGCCCGGGCTGTCGTCTTCGACGCTGCCGACCAGCGCGCCGTGCGGCCGGTCGAGGCCGAACGACTCCGCGAGCTGCGCGGTGACTTCCTGGATCGAGACGCCGATGCGGCTGCGCGTGACGTGACCGCTCTTGATGAGCTGATCCTTCACGCCGCTCGCGACGTCGATCGGAATCGCGAACGACACGCCCATGTAGCCGCCGGTGCGGCTGTAGATCTGCGAGTTGATGCCCACGACTTCGCCGTTCAAGTTGAACAGCGGGCCGCCGGAGTTGCCGGGATTCACGGCGACGTCGGTCTGGATGAACGGCGTGTAGTTGCCGCCAGGCATGGCGCGCGACGTCGCGCTCACGATGCCCGCGGTCACGCTGTTCTCGAAGCCGAACGGCGAGCCGATCGCGACGACCCATTCGCCGGGCCGCAGCTTCGATGGATCACCCAAGCGCACGGTCGGCAGGTTCTTCGCCTCGATCTTGATCACGGCGACGTCGCTGGCTTCGTCGACGCCCACGACCTTCGCGGGATACTCGCGACGATCGGTGGTCTTCACCGTGACCTCATCGGCATCCGCGACGACGTGCGCGTTGGTCATGATGTAACCGTCGGCGCTGACGATGAAGCCCGAGCCTTCGCCCATCGGCGGCGGTGCGTTGCGCGGCTGCTGACCGAAGCGACGGAAGAACTCGAAGAACGGATCGTTGGGCGACATGCCGTTCGGCACATCGGAGACGTTCTGCCGCTTGCCCACGATCGTGACGTTGACGACTGCCGGACCGTAGTGCTCGGCGAGGCTGGCGAAGTCCGGCAACGCGGCGGCGTAGCGGCCGGGCGCCGGCGCAATCTGTGTCTGCGCAGCGGTAGCTGCAGGCGTATCGGCGGTCGTGCCCGCGATACTTCCGGAACAAGCAGCCGAGGCCATAGCGGCGGCGATAACGGCGGCCCGAAGCGAATTCGGCACCATGGAAACACTCCCGAAGAAAAGCTGGTGGAGACGTGGAGTGAGACGGTAGCAGGTGCCGAAAGTTGTCCCGATTACAGAGAGTTAACCTTTCTTGAAGGCCTGAATTTCCAGCTGAAGCTGCTCGACGCGCTGCTCCAGAGCGGCGATGCGGTCCTCCAGCGATTTGCGGTCTGCGCGCGGCGCGCTGGGCTCCTCGACCGCGGCGAATTGCTCGATGCCTTCGGCTGCACCTTCGACCGATCCGCTCAAAAGATGTGCATAGCGCGACTCGCGCTTGCCGGGTTCGCGCGCCAGCCGCACCACGAACGGTCCATCCTCCCGCGCTGCCAGGCGGCTCAGTGCGGCTTCGACTTCGCTGACCTCGGCGATCGGCGCCATGCGACTCGCGCGACCGCGCAGCTCTCCGGGTGTCTGCGGTCCGCGCAGCAGCAGCTCACACACGATCGCCGTCTCCTGCGGCGTGAACTCCAGCGAGCCGAAACCGGTGTTGCAGAACCGGTGCTGATACTTCGGCACGCGACTGCCGAAGCCGGAGCGTTCCAGGACCAGGTGTTTCTTGGCCAGCCCGTCGAGAGTTTCCTGCACGGTGCGCTCGTCCAGCTCCAGCACCGGGTCGCGATTGCTCTTCTGATTGCAAGCATTTGTCAGCGCGTTGACTGACAGCGGGTACTGATCCGGCGTGGTGATGGCCTTTTCGATCAGGCTGCCGATGACGCGGGCTTCGAGCGCGGTGAGCTGGATGTTCATGAAGAGGAGAGTGACAAAGGTGACATGGGTGACACAAGTGACACAGGCAAGAGCGTTCTTGCTTGTGTCAGCTATGTCACCCATGTCACCTGTGTCACTATTCCTCTTCCCATGCGCCTGCGCGAAATTCCATACAACTACACCTCGTTTTCCGATCGCGAGATCGTCCTGCGTCTGCTCGGTGCGCCGGCCTGGCGCATCCTCGACGAGCTGCGCGGCGAGCGCCGTACCGGCCGCTCGGCACGCATGCTGTACGAAGTGCTCGGCGACATCTGGGTCGTGCAGCGTAATCCGTACCTGCAGGACGATCTCATCGAGAATCCGCGGCGCCGGAAGCTGCTGATCGAGGCCCTGCATCATCGCTTGAACGAAGTGCAGCGGCGCCGTGATCCCGCTGATGTCGAGCGCGATCGCAAGGTCGCGGAGCTATTGCAGGCGGCGCGTCGATGCGTGCACGACTTTGCCGAGGACTTCACGCGCACCGTGCAGCTACGCAAGCGCGCCCGGCGGCTGCTCGAACGACACACTCGCGCCGACAACATCCGCTTCGACGCCTTCGCGCGCGTCTCGCACGTCACGGATGCGACGGACTGGCGCGTGGACTATCCCTTCGTCGTGCTCGCGCCGGACGCGGAGACCGAGATTCCAGCGCTCGTGCGTGCGTGCATCGAGCTGGAGCTGACTGTCATTCCGCGGGGCGGCGGTACCGGTTACACGGGCGGCGCGATTCCGCTCACGCCGCTCTCGGCGGTAATCAATACCGAGAAGCTCGAAGGGATAGGTGACGTCGAGCAGACGGCGCTTCCCGGTGTGTCAGCGTCAGTCCCGACAATCTTCACTGAAGCAGGCGTAGTCACGCGCCGCGTGTCCGAGGCGGCCGAGCGCGCTGGCGTGGTGTTCGCCGTCGATCCAACTTCCGCCGACGCTTCCTGCATCGGCGGCAACGTCGCGATGAATGCCGGCGGCAAGAAAGCGGTGCTGTGGGGCACGGCGGTCGACAACCTCGCCTGGTGGCGCATGGTCGATCCCGACGGCAACTGGCTCGAGGTCGCGCGTCTCAATCATAACCGCGGCAAGATTCACGAAGCCGCCGTCGCCAGCTTCGACCTTACGTGGAAGGACGGACGCGACGTGCCGGAGCGCGCGCGCGTGCTGCGCACCGAGCGCGTCGAGATCGAAGGCCGCAAGTTTCGCAAGGCCGGTCTCGGCAAGGACGTGACCGACAAGTTTCTCGGCGGTCTGCCGGGCGTGCAGAAAGAAGGCTGCGACGGCGTGATCACTTCGGCGCGCTGGGTCCTGCACCGGATGCCGAAGCACACGCGCACGGTATGCATGGAGTTTTTCGGTCACGCGCGCCACGCGATCCCGTCGATCGTCGAGATCAAAAACTTCCTCGACGCGCGCTCGCGCGAGGACGGCACGCAGCTCGCCGGATTGGAACACCTGGATGAGCGCTACCTGCGCGCAGTCGGCTACGCCACGAAATCCCGGCGCGGCGCGCTGCCGAAGATGGTGCTGCTCGGCGACATCGTCGGCGACGACGAGGATGCCGTCGCGCGAGCGACGTCCGAAGTCGTGCGCATCGCCAACAGCCGCTCCGGCGAAGGCTTCGTTGCCGTCAATGCGGACGCGCGCAAGAAATTCTGGCTGGATCGCTCGCGCACGGCTGCAATCGCGCGCCACACGAACGCGTTCAAGATCAACGAAGACGTGGTGATTCCGCTCGAGCGCATGGGCGATTACACCGATGCGATCGAGCGCATCAACATCGAGCTGTCGTTCAAGAACAAGCTGCGGCTGCTGGACGAATTGCAGCAGCACCTGGCGGGCGAGCTCCAGCTCGGTGAGCCGATCGGTGAACGCAAGGCGGAGGCGCAGCAGGTGCTGACCGAGACGCGCGCTCGCTGGGCCTATCTCGGCGAGCATCTCGACACGCCGCTCGCCGCAGCATTGCCGCGTCTCGCGCAGCTGGGCTTCGAGCCGGTGCGTGCGGAGCTCGAACGGCGAGCAGAGCGCGAGCCGAACATACGAGTGTTCGACATCCTGCAGGACCGTTCTATTCGGACCTCATGGAAATCCGAGGTGCGCGCGCACCTGCGCCGGCTGTTCGGTGGCGACGCATTCGCACCAGTGCTGCGGGCGATCGAAGAGATTCACCAGCGCGTGCTGCGCGGGCGTGTCTGGATCGCTCTGCACATGCACGCCGGCGACGGCAACGTGCACACCAACATTCCGGTCAACTCGGATGACTACGAGATGCTGCAGGAGGCGAACCGCTCCGTGGTGCGCATCATGCAGATCGCGCGCGATCTCGGCGGCGTGATTTCCGGCGAGCACGGCATCGGCATCACCAAGCTGGAATTCCTGACCGAAGCGGAGACTGCAGACTTTCGCGCGTACAAGCAGCGTGTCGATCCGCAGGGGCGCTTCAATCGCGGCAAGCTGCTGCCGGACGGCGACCTGCGCAACGCCTACACGCCGAGCTTCAACCTGCTCGGGCACGAATCGCTGATCATGCAGCACTCCGACATCAACTCGATCTCGGATGCGATCAAGGATTGTCTGCGCTGTGGCAAGTGCAAGCCGGTTTGCGCGACTCACGTGCCGCGGGCGAATCTGCTGTACTCGCCGCGCAACAAGATTCTCGCCACGTCGCTGCTGATCGAGGCCTTCTTATATGAAGAGCAGACGCGCCGCGGCGTCTCGATCCGCCACTTCGACGAATTCTCCGACGTCGCGGATCACTGCACCGTCTGCCACAAGTGCGAGAAGCCGTGCCCGGTGGACATCGACTTCGGCGACGTGTCGATGGCGATGCGCGATCTGCTGCGGCGGATGGGCAAGAGGCGCTTCAACGCCGGCACCGCGGCTGCAATGGTGTTTCTGAATGCCACGAATCCCGAGACGATCAAACTCGCGCGCAAGGTGATGCTCGAATGGGGCTTCAAGGCGCAGCGGCTCGGCAATCGCGTGCTGCGTGCCTTCGCGAACGCGCAGACCGCGCGGCCGCCGGCGACTACCGGCAAGCCGCAGCTCAAAGAGCAGGTCGTGCATTTCGTGAACAAGAAGATGCCGGGCGGCCTGCCGAAGAAAACCGCGCGAGCGCTGCTGGATATCGAGGATCGCCACTACGTGCCGATCATTCGCGATCCCGCGCGCACCAGCAGCGAGTCCGACGCCGTGTTCTACTTTCCCGGCTGCGGCTCGGAGCGGCTGTTCTCGCAGGTTGGCCTCGCGACGCAAGCGATGCTGTGGAACGTCGGCGTGCAGACTGTCTTGCCGCCCGGTTATTTGTGCTGCGGCTATCCGCAGCGCGGCGCAGGTCAGTTCGACAAGGCCGACAAGATCATCACCGACAATCGCGTGCTGTTTCACCGCGTCGCGAACACGCTCAACTATCTCGACATCCGCACCGTGGTCGTCAGCTGCGGCACGTGCTTCGATCAGCTGCAAGGCTACAAATTCGACGAGATCTTCCCCGGCTGCCGCATCGTCGACATCCACGAGTATCTGATGGAGCGCGGCGTGCAGCTCAGCGGCGTCACCGGCGTGCGCTACATGTATCACGATCCGTGTCACTCGCCGATCAAGGGACAGGATCCGTTACAGGTCGTGAATACGCTGCTCAACGACAAGCTCAACGGCCGGGTCGAGAAAAACGACCGGTGTTGCGGCGAGTCCGGCACGTTCGCGATGACGCGCCCCGACGTTGCGACACAAGTGCGCTTCCGCAAGGAACGAGAGATGAAGGCGGGCGCGGCACGCCTGCGCGCCGACGGCTTCAAAGGCGAGGTGAAGGTGCTCACGTCGTGCCCGTCGTGCATGCAAGGGTTGAAGCGCTACAACGACGATGCGGACCTGGACGCCGACTACATCGTCGTGGAGATCGCGCGGCACGTGCTCGGCCCGCAATGGCTGCCGGAGTACGTGCGTGCTGCAAACAACGGCGGCATCGAACGAGTATTGGTATGAAGAAGAACGAGGTGGGCGTATGAAAGCGAATGGGTTGCTGGTCGCGCTGTTCGCGGTGCTCGCAACGGCGCAGGTCGAGGCGGCCGATGCACCTGCGAGCGTCATCGAGCACTACGGTCTGGAGCAGGCCGAGAAGCCGGTCAGCGAGCGCGCGGGCTGGCACAAGCCGAAGAGCATTCTTGTCGGCAGCTTCATTCCCGGCGTCGCCGAGGCATTGAAGTCAGCAGCGCCGGACGCCGAGTTCATCGTCGCGAATCCGGCCGACATCGCCAAGCAGGCGGCCAAGGCCGACGTCGTGATCGGCTTCTGCACGCCTGAAGTCCTCGCCGCCGGCAAATCGATCCGCTGGATCCAGCTCGTCACCGCCGGTGTGGAAAATTGCGTGTCGATCCCTGCCGTGCGCGAGCGCGACATCCTGGTCACCAACATGCAGCGGATCGGCGGGCCGATCATCGCCGAGCACGTCATGGCCATGGTGCTGGGCTTCACTCGCGGCATCGACGTCTACGTCGCCGCGCAACCGCGCGCTGAATGGCGCCGCAGTACGCCTGCGGGTCGCATGGAAGTGATCGATGGCAAGACCATGCTGGTCGTCGGACTCGGCGGCATCGGCAGCGAAGTCGCGAAGCGCGCACACGCCCTCGGCATGAAGGTCGTCGCGACGCGCGCGAGCGGTCGCACCGGGCCGGACTTCGTGAGCTACGTCGGCTTGCCCGACGAGTTGCCGAAGCTCGCGAGCGAAGCGGACTTCGTGGTCAACACCGCGCCGCTTACGCCGCAGACCACTGGCATCTTCGACGCCGCATTCTTCGCGAAGATGAAGCCGACTGCGTACTTCATCAACGTCGCGCGCGGCAAGAGCGTCGTCACGTCGGCGCTGGTCGAGGCGTTGAACGGCAAGAAGATCGCCGGCGCCGGGCTCGACGTCACCGATCCCGAGCCGCTGCCGCCGGACCATCCGTTGTGGAAGGCGGCAAACGTCATCATCACGCCGCACGTCGCCAACGATTCCGATCTCGGCTACGACGCGCAGATCAAGGTGGTGCAGGAAAATCTGCGCCGCTATGTCGCCGGCGAGCGGATGTTGTCGGTCGTCGATGTAAGTAAAGGGTACTAGCTCCCAGGAACCACCGATGGGCCGCAGGCGTTTTGCGGCCCATGGCGGTGGAGAATTTGCAGCGGGCCAGTCAGCTCGCGATCGGTCGTAATTGCTGGCGCATCGAGTACGCCTCGCGAGCGGGGTTCCTGATCGACGCGGACGCCTATTTCAAAGCGTTCGTCGAGGCCGCGCGCAATGCGCGCCGCTCGATCCTGATCGCCGGCTGGGATTTCCACAGCCGCACGCGCCTGTTGTGCGAGAACGGCCGCGACTGCGAGCTGGAGCTCGGCCGCTTCCTGAACGACCTGGTGCGCCGCCAGCGCGAGCTGCACGTCAATGTCCTGATCTGGGATTACCCCATGATCTTCGGGCTCGACCGCGAGTGGGCGCCGCTGTATAGCCTGTCGTGGAAGCCGCACCGCCGGATCCGCTTTCGCTACGACAACACGCATCCGACCGGCGGCTGCCATCACCAGAAGATCGTAGTCATCGACGACATGGTCGCATTCAGCGGCGGCATCGACCTGACCTCACGTCGCTGGGACACGTGCGAGCACGCTCCGCAAAATCAACACCGCGTGATGGCCGGCGCGCCGTATCCGCCGTTTCACGACATCATGATGGCGGTCGAAGGCCCCGCTGCGCGCGCGCTCGGCGATCTGTTGCGCGACCGCTGGCAACGCGCCACGCACGAGAAGCTCGATCCGCCGTGGACGAAGCGGAGTGTATTCCGCCGCGCTGGTCCGCATCCAGCCGGCGCGATCTGGCCGACCTCGATCGCCGAGCCGTTGCGCGACGTTCCGGTCGGCATCGCGCGCACTGAACCTGCAGTCAACAACGCCGGCGGTGTGCGGGAAATTGAAGCCCAATATCTCGACACGATCGCGGCCGCGCGCGACTCGATCTATATCGAGAATCAATACTTCACCGCCGACAAAGTCGGCGATGCACTCGCTGCGCGACTCGGCGAGCCCGACGGGCCGGAAGTCGTGGTGGTGTTGCGCGAGCTCAGCCATGGCTGGCTCGAAGAAGTGACGATGCAGACGCTGCGCACCAAGCTCATCGCGCGGCTGCGCGCCGTCGACGTGCACGATCGCTTCCGCGTCTATTATCCGTTCATCGAGGGACTGAAGACCGGCACGTGTATCGACGTGCACTCGAAGCTGATGATCGTCGACGACGAGATCGTGCGCATCGGCTCGGCGAATCTCGCGAACCGCTCGATGGGACTCGACACCGAGTGCGACCTCACGATCGAAGCGCTCGGTCGCGACGACGTACGCGCAACGATCTGCAATCTGCGCGCGGAGCTGCTCGCCGAACATCTCGGTTCCGAGCCGGCACGCGTGCGCGAGGCAATCGAGCGCACGCGCTCGGTGCGCGGCGCAATCGAAAGCCTGCAGAGCAACGAGCGCACGCTGAAAACGTTGGCCGATCTGCCCCTGGTCTCTCCGGCCATGCTGAGCGTCGTGAGCGTGGCCGATCCGGAGAAGCCGGTGGCGCTGGCCGATCTCGCGAATCTGCTCAGCTCCGACGACGAGACGGACGAAGGGTCGCGCTCGCCGGCGTGGGGCAACATCGCTGCGCTCGCGGTGCTGTGTCTGGCGCTGACCGCGCTCTGGAAGCTGACGCCGCTGGCTACTTTCCTCGACGGCAATCACGTGACCGGCTGGGCGCGCCGCGCCGGCGACGAGTGGTGGGTGCCGATCCTCACTATCCTGCTCTACACACCCGTCGCCTTCACGTTGTTCCCGCGGCCGCTGCTCACGCTGTTTGCGGTGATCGCGTTCGGCCCGTTCATGGGCTTCGTCTACGCGATGCTCGGCATCGAGCTGTCCGCGTGGGTGAGCTTCGTACTCGGCAAGAAAATGCATCGCAACACCGTGCGCCGTATCGCTGGAACGAAGCTCAACGGCATCCTGCAGGTGCTGCGTCGGCGCGGACTTCTCGCCATGACTGCTTTGCGGCTGGTGCCGATCGCGCCGTTCCTGGTCGAAGGCGTGGTGGCCGGCGCTGCGCGCGTCAAGCTTTCGGATTTCATGATCGGCACCGCGCTGGGCATGCTCCCGGGCACGCTCACGTCCACGGTGTTCGGCGATCAGCTGCAGACCTGGCTGGAAGATCCGAGCCGGATCAACTACTGGGCGATCGCACTCGTGTTGGGACTGCTGGGCATCGCAACCTGGCTGGTGCGGCGCTGGCTCATCGTTTCCGGGCCGTCGGCCGCGCAACGAGGCGCCGGTGGACGCACGAGTTGATAACGATGCGAGCGGCGCCGCTGGCATCGGCCACCGGCACGTCTCGATCGGTTCCTACAACATTCACAGCTGCCGGGGCTGGAGCCCGCGGCGCTGGCCGTCGCGGATCGCCGAGGTGCTGCGCGAGCTCGATTGCGACATCTACGGCCTGCAGGAAGTCGACAACGAAGAAGGCGAGACCGAGGACTCGATGCAGCTCGAGTACCTGTCGCGCGCGCTGGAAATGGCAGCGGTGCCGGGACTGCGCATCGTTCGGCACAGCGGTCAGTTCGGCAACGCATTGCTGACGCGCCTGCCGATCGTCAGCGTGCATCGTCACGATCTGAGCTATTCGTGGTTCGAGCCGCGCGGCGCACTCGACGTGCAACTCGATCTCGGGCATCACTGCCTGCGCGTCATCACGACGCATCTCGGCCTGAGCCGCTCGGAGCGACGTTCGCAGTGGCGGCAGCTGTTGCAGGCGGTCGCAACGGCGCCCGCGGAACTGCCGACGGTCGTGCTCGGCGACATGAACGAGTGGTTTCCGTTCTCCGCGACGCTGCGCGATGCGCATCGCATCCTTGGCGAGCCGCTCGCGCCGGTGGCATTTCCTTCGTTCGCGCCGTTCCTGGCGCTGACGCGCATCTGGGTACGGCCGGTCGGGGCGATGAAGTCGATCGAGGTGCATCGCACGCCGCTGTCGCGACGCGCGTCCGATCATCTGCCGGTGAAGGCAATCATCGACGTGGAGAAATTCAAGCCGGGTTAGTGGCTGGCGAGGATCCGCGCCTTGCTCTGCTCGTACTGCTGCTCGCTGAGTACGCCGAGCTCGCGCAACCGATGGTGCTCGCGCATTTCATCGCGCAACAGCTGCGGTCGTTCCTGCGGTCGCAGCGTCTTGGCGGCGTTGATGCTTCTGATCAACTCGATGAAGAAGCGCTTGCCTGCGCGTGCGCTGCCGATGCCGCCGACCACGCTGAGCAGTGTTGAGCCGCCATGCTGGCTGACGAACTCCAGCGATTCGACCGTACGGCGCAGAAACATCGCGATCGCGCCGCCTGAGGCGACGAGTGTCACCAGCGCACTGAGAAAGATCGGGCTCGACCAGCGCGCGGCATCCGTCCAGGTAGCCCACACGCCGCCCGCACCGAGCAGGATCATGCTCGTGGCCAGCGTGAGCCAGAACCAGGAGATCGAGCGCACGCGCACCGGCTTGGGATTCGCGAAGCGCAGATCGAACTCATACTTGCGCGGTTGCGCGTCCGGACGCACGGTCCGTACGGCCACGAAGTGATCTTCGAAAATCGACACATCCGTCTCGCAGCCGCGCAGCCGGCTTTTCAGCGCGTAGCTGGTGCGCACCTTGCGCAGGCGATGCGCAGTGGGAGCGGCAACGCTGCCGGGCTCGGCTTCGATGTGAATGTGTTCGGCGCGCGCAATGACGATGGCGCGATGGTCGTGAGGTACTTGTTCGGCGCGCGCGGGCACAGGCAGAAGACTCCCTACAGAACGCCTTGGATCCTAGGGCCAGCGGCCCTGCCCGCAGTGAGACGTGCATCACACTCGCCGGTCCCTGCGACAGCGCGGTCCTCGATTTCGGGGACTGCCCGATGCAACTGTTAAGTGCCGTCGATGAAGCGGAGGAATTCCGCGCGGGTGCGCGCGTCTTCGCGGAACGCGCCGAGCATCTTGCTCGTGACCATCGAGACGCCGCGTTTGTGCACGCCGCGCGTGGTCATGCACTGATGAACTGCATCGATGACGACACCGACGCCGCGTGGCCGCAGTACGCTGGCAATGCATTGCGCGATCTGCGCGGTGAGCTTTTCCTGCACCTGAAAGCGGCGGGCGTAACCGTCGACGACGCGTGCGAGCTTGCTGATGCCGACCACTTTGTTGGTCGGCAGGTAGCCGACGTGCGCGCGGCCGATGATCGGCGCCATGTGATGCTCACAGTGCGATTCGAACTCGATGTCACGCAGCACGATCATCTCGTCGTAGCCTTCGACTTCTTCGAACGTGCGCCGCAGGTAGTCGGCGGGATCGTTGAGGTAACCGGAAAACCAGTCCCGATAGGCGCGCACGACGCGCGTCGGCGTGTCGCGCAGGCCCTCGCGCGACGGCTCCTCGCCGGCCCATTGCAGCAGCGTGCGCACAGCTTGTTCGGCTTGTTGCTGACTCACGCGGGGACTGCTTGCCGCCTGCTTCTTGCTTGCGCTCGCTCGCGCCATTGCGGTGTCCTCATCCGGGGCTCGTAGGCTACCATGCGCTTAAAGAACGGCGGGGGAGAACCAAGCAATGCGTCTCGGCTTCATCGTCATCGTCGCGGCGGCGCTCTTTTACGGGAACCAAACGCGCGCGGAAATCGTCAGTGCAGGGCCCTCGGGCTTCAACCTGCGGGAAGTCGCGGAAGTGCCGAATCCGGCACCGGTCGTCTGGGCGATGCTCTCGGACATCGGCAAGT
>DATJIP010000002.1:0-26324 GCA_035493235.1 Steroidobacteraceae bacterium | reverse complement strand
GCCTGCGCCAGCGTCTCGATCAGACCATCGATGTCGCGCGGCTCGCCGCTCAACGTGTCGGTGATCCGCCGCAGCCAGCGTCCGGTCGAACCGTGCTCTTCAGCCATAAGGATTCGGCATCCCGAGTTGTGCCAGGATCTTCGCTTCGCGCGCTTCCATCCGCTGCGCGTCGCGGTCGTTCTCGTGATCGTAGCCCAGCAGGTGCAGGACGCCGTGCACGACCATGTGCGCCCAGTGCGCAGCCGGTCGTTTGCCCTGCTCGCGCGCCTCGCGGGCAACGACGGGCGCGCAGATCGCGAGATCGCCGAGCTCGTGCTCGGACGAGAAGGACAGCACGTTCGTGGGCTTGTCCTTGCCGCGCCAGGTTCGATTCAAGCGGCGGCTCTCCGCCGCACCGACCACGCGAATCGTCAGCTCCGCGGCCTGCGGCATGCGCCGGGTAGCCGCCGCCGCGAACGCAGCCTTCGCCCAGCGCGTGAAACTACGCGCGTGCGGGACTCCAGCTCTGCGGGTTGCTATCTGCACAGTCACCATCAACCGGGCTTCTCCGGACCTGAACGCTCGTACGCCTGCACGATGCGTTGGACGAGCGGATGGCGCACGACATCCTTCGACGTGAACTGGGTGAACGCGACGCCTTCGACGCCGGGCAGAACGTTCATCACGTGCCGCAAGCCGGACAGCTGCTGCCGCGGCAGATCGGTCTGCGTGATGTCGCCGGTCACGACGGCTTTCGAGCCGAAGCCCATGCGAGTGAGGAACATCTTCATCTGCTCCACCGAGGTGTTCTGCGCCTCGTCGAGGATGATGAACGAATCGTTGAGCGAGCGGCCGCGCATGAAGGCGAGCGGCGCGATCTCGATGACCTGTCGCTCGATCGCGCGGGCCACGCGGTCGAAGCCCATCATGTCGTAGAGCGCGTCGTACATCGGGCGCAGGTACGGATCGACCTTCTGCCCGATGTCGCCGGGCAGGAAGCCGAGGCGCTCGCCCGCTTCCACTGCCGGACGCACGAGCACGATGCGACGGACGCGATCGGTCTGCAGCGCTTCGACAGCGCACGCGACGGCGAGATAGGTCTTGCCCGTGCCGGCAGGTCCGATGCCGAACGTCAGATCGCAGGTGTGAATGTTCGCGAGATATTGGCGCTGATTCGGGCCGCGACCGCGAACGCCGCCACGCTGCGTATGAATAGTCACTTCGTCTGTGGCGCGCGTTACGACCACCGGAGCGGGTTCCATGTGCGCTTCCTGGACGGCGAGATGCACGCGATCGGGCGTCAGCGTCTCGCTCGCCGACAGCTCGAACAACTGCCGCAGCACGTGCTCAGCGGCCACCGTTGCTTCCGGCGTGCCAGAGACCTCGACCCAGCCGCCGCGCCGACGCACTTGCACGCTCAAGCGCTGCTCGACTTGCCGCAGGTTCTCATCCATCGCGCCGACGAAGTTCGCGAGCCGCGCGTTGTCGACCGGCTCGAACGCGAGTTCGCGCGTTGCTATCGACGCGCTCATGCAAGACGGCCGCGCAGCGAGTTCGGCATTGCCTCCGTGATGACGACGTCGGCGAAGCGATTGATCAACGTCTGCGGTCCGTCGAAGTTCACCCAGCGCATGTTCTCGGTGCGCCCGGCGAGCTGCGTTGTGTCCCGCTTCGACGGACGCTCGACCAGTACGCGCTGCTTCGTTCCAACCATCGCCCGGCTGATCGCCTGCGCCTGCTCATTGACTCGGCCCTGCAGTGCGGCGAGACGCTGCTGCTTTTCTTCGTAGGTCACGTCATCGGGCAACGACGCCGCGGGCGTGCCCGGCCGGCGGCTGTAGATGAAGCTGAAGGACTGATCGAAGCCGACTTCGGCGATCAGGCTCATGGTCGACTCGAAGTCGCGCTCGGTCTCGCCCGGGAAGCCGACGATGAAGTCGGACGACAGGCTGATGTCCGGCCGCACCGCGCGCAGCTTGCGAATCTTCTGCTTGTACTCGAGCGTGGTGTAGCCGCGCTTCATCGCCGACAGGATGCGGTCCGAGCCCGACTGCACCGGCAGATGCAGGTAGTTGGCGAGCTGCGGGATGTCTCGATACGCCTCGATCAGCGAGTCCTTGAACTCGACCGGATGCGAGGTCGTGAAGCGAATGCGCTCGACGCCGGTGACTTCCGCGACGTAGTAGATCAGCGTGCCGAGGTCGCACAGCGTGCCGTCCGACATCGGGCCGTTGTACGCGTTGACGTTCTGGCCGAGCAGCGTGATCTCGCGCACGCCCTGCTGGGCCAGGCTGCGAATCTCGCTCATCACGGATTCGAACGGCCGGCTCACTTCTTCGCCGCGCGTGTACGGCACGACGCAGAACGTGCAGTACTTGCTGCAGCCTTCCATGATCGAGACGAAGGCCGTCGCGCCATCGGCGCGCGGCTCGGGCATCGCATCGAATTTCTCGATTTCCGGGAAGCTCACGTCGACGACCGAGCGGCCGGTCGATTTGAGCTCGGCGATCATGTCCGGCAGCCGGTGCAACGTCTGCGGCCCGAACACCAGGTCCACGTGCGGCGCGCGCTTGGTGATGCCGTCGCCCTCCTGGCTCGCGACGCAGCCGCCGACGCCGATCAGCAGGTGCGGCTTGGCCTTCTTGAGCTGCTTCCAGCCGCCGAGCTGGGAGAACACCTTCTCCTGCGCCTTTTCGCGCACGGAACAGGTGTTGAGCAGCAGCAGGTCGGCCTGAGCCGGATCGTCCGTGAGCTCATAACCCTGCGACTCACGCAGCACGTCCACCATCTTGGCGGAGTCGTACTCGTTCATCTGGCAGCCGAAGGTGCGGATGTAGAGGAGAGGCATGGGGGCGCTAAGGATAAGCTGCAGCTACGCGCCGTAAGAAGCTGATTTTACAAATCAACCGCTTCTCTAGAACGGAATATCGTCGTCGAATTCCCCACCGCCGCCGCCGCCACCCTCGTCCACGGGCGCAGCCGAGCGGTCCTCGGACGCGGGCGCCGGACGAGAGCTGCTACGGGGCTCGCTGGAGGCGCCACCGCCGCCTCCACGGCCACCCAGCATCTGCATCTGGTCGGCGATGATCTCGGTCGTATAGCGGTCCTTGCCCTCTTTATCCTGCCATTTGCGGGTGCGGATCTTGCCCTCCAGGTACACCTGCGAGCCCTTGCGCAGGTACTCGGCGGCGATCTCGCCCAGCTTGTCGTACATGACGACGCTGTGCCATTCGGTGCGCTCCTGCATGTCGCCCGTGGTGCGGTCCTTCCAGGACTCGCTGGTGGCGACGCGGATGTTGGTCACGGCCTTGCCGCTGGGCATGTAGCGCGTGTCCGGGTCGGCCCCGAGATTGCCCACCAGAATGACTTTGTTGACTCCGCGCGCCATGGCCGAACCCTCTCTAAAACAGGGGCGGGATTGTAGCGGGTGTGGGGTCCCGCGGCAGGGGGATTTCGTCCCCGGACATCGATGTATATTGATCGATCCCGAAACGCCCTCAATATCCCGGCCCCGATGCCCTCCATCACCATCCGCGGCGCTCGTACCCACAACCTGCGCAATATCGACCTCGAATTGCCGCGGGACCGCCTGATCGTGTTCACCGGCCTGTCCGGGTCGGGCAAGTCGTCGCTCGCGTTCGACACGATCTACGCCGAGGGTCAGCGCCGTTACGTCGAATCGCTGTCCGCCTACGCGCGGCAGTTCCTGTCGATGATGGAAAAGCCCGACGTCGACTCGATCGAGGGCCTGTCGCCGGCGATCGCGATCGAGCAGAAGTCGACCTCGCACAATCCGCGGTCGACGGTCGGCACGGTGACCGAAATCTACGATCACCTGCGACTCCTGTTCGCCCGCGTCGGCATTCCGCGCTGCCCGGATCACGGCAACGACCTGCTCGCGCAGACGGTCAGCCAGATGGTCGATCAGGTGCTGCGGCTGCCGGAAGGCACGCCGATTCTGTTGCTCGCGCCGCTGATCGACGCGCGCAAAGGCGAGCACGCGCACGTGATCGAGCAGCTGCGCGGCCAAGGCTTCGTGCGCGCGCGCATCGATGGAATCGTCGCCGAGCTGGAAACTCCGCCGCAGCTGGATCCGAAGAAGAAGCACACGATCGAAGCGGTCGTCGATCGCTTGAAAGTGCGCTCCGACGTCGGCCAGCGCCTGGCGGAATCTTTCGAGACGGCGCTGCGGCTGGCAGACGGCGTCGCGCGCGTCTCGTTCATGGATGACGCGAAGAAGCCGGAGCTGGTGTTCTCCGATAAATTCGCCTGCCCGATCTGCGGCTACAGCATTTCGGAGCTCGAGCCGCGGCTGTTCTCGTTCAACAATCCCGCCGGCGCGTGCCCGACGTGCTCGGGCCTGGGCGTGCAGCAGTTCTTCGATCCCGCGCGCGTCGTGCATCACACGCATCTGTCGCTCGCGGGCGGCGCGATTCGCGGCTGGGACCGGCGCAACGCGTATTACTTCGCGCTCGTGCAGTCGCTCGCGAAGCATTACAAGTTCGACGTCGAGGAGCCGTGGCAGGATCTGTCGGCCAAGAACCAGAAAGTGGTGCTGTACGGCAGCGGCGACGAGAAGATCGACTTCCGCTATGTCGATGCACGCGGCGGCACGATGCGCCGCGCGCACAAGTGGGAAGGCGTGATTCCGAACCTGGAGCGCCGCTACCGCGAAACCGAATCGCTCGCCGTGCGCGAGGAGCTCGCGAAATACCTCAGCAATCAGCCCTGCCCCGAGTGCGGAGGCACGCGCTTGAACCGCGCCGCGCGCAATGTGTTCGTCGCGGAGCGGACGCTGCCCGACATCGCAAAGCTCGCGGTCAGCAATGCGCTGCAGTTCAGCGATGAGCTGAAGTTGGCAGGCTGGCGCGGCGAGATCGCTGCCAAGATCGTCAAGGAAATCCACGAACGCCTGCGATTCCTGAGCGACGTCGGTCTCGACTACCTGACGCTGGATCGCAGCGCCGACACGCTCTCGGGCGGCGAAGCGCAGCGCATTCGCCTCGCCAGTCAGATCGGCTCGGGCCTCGTCGGCGTGATGTACATCCTCGACGAGCCGTCCATCGGACTACATCAGCGCGACAATGATCGGCTGCTGCACACCTTGAATCGCCTGCGCGATCTCGGCAACACCGTCATCGTGGTCGAGCACGACGAAGACGCGATTCGCCACGCCGATCACGTCGTCGACCTGGGCCCCGGCGCCGGCGTGCACGGCGGTCAGGTGATCGCACAGGGCACGCCTGCGGACATCGCGGCGAGCAAGGACTCGATCACAGGTCAGTACTTGTCCGGCAAGCGCTCGATTGCGATCCCGCAGATGCGCACGCCGCGTCAGGACGATCGCTTCCTGCGCATCATCAACGCTCGCGGCAATAACCTGCGCAATGTCACGGTCGACATCCCGCTAGGCGTGATGACGTGCGTCACCGGTGTGTCGGGCTCGGGCAAGTCGACGCTCGTCAACGACACGCTGTACCAATACGTCGCACGCAAACTCAACGATGCCTCGACCGATCCGGCGGCGAACGACGGCGTCGAAGGCCTGGAGAACATCGATCGCGTGATCGACATCGATCAGAGCCCGATCGGTCGCACGCCGCGCTCGAACCCCGCGACCTACACCGGCTTGTTCACGCCGATCCGCGACATCTTCGCAGCCGTGCCGGAAGCCCGCGCCCGCGGCTACGAAGCCGGGCGCTTCAGCTTCAACGTCAAAGGCGGACGCTGCGAGGCGTGTCAGGGCGACGGCGTCATCAAAGTCGAGATGCATTTCCTGCCGGATGTCTACGTGCCGTGCGACGTCTGCAAAGGCCGGCGCTACAACCGCGAGACGCTGGAGATCCGATTCAAGGGCAAGACCATCAGCGAAGTGCTGGACATGACCGTCGAGGACTCGCTCGACTTCTTCCGCCACGCGCCGGCGATCGCGCCGAAGCTGCAGACGCTGATGGACGTCGGCCTGTCGTACATCCGTCTCGGTCAGAACGCGACGACGCTGTCGGGCGGCGAAGCACAGCGCGTGAAGCTGGCGAAGGAGCTGTCGAAGCGCTCGACCGGCCGCACGCTGTACATCCTCGACGAGCCGACGACCGGCCTGCACTTCTACGACATCGAGCAGCTGCTCGGCGTCCTGCATCGCCTGCGCGACGAGGGCAACACCATCGTCGTCATCGAGCACAACCTCGACGTGATCAAGACCGCGGACTGGATCATCGACCTCGGGCCGGAAGGCGGCGCCGGCGGCGGCACGATCGTGGCGAAAGGCACGCCGGAAGATATCGCGGCGAGCGAAAAGTCCTACACGGGGAAGTATCTGCGGCCAGTGCTGGAGCGGAAGGTGAAGCTGGCGCGAAAGAAGGTCGCAGGGATGTCAGGCTAAGGCCTGACCCACAGCCCGATGGTGGGTCAGGCTTTAGCCTGACTTTTATCTGCCCGCTCGAGCCTTCCCCGACGTAAACACCTGATGCACCTCGCCCTGCGCCACCTTTTCGCGGAACTTGCCGCCCGTGTACGCCCCGACGATCGAGCGCCAGAACATCACCGCGGGCTTGTTGTAGACGAACTCCACGATCTCCCACGTCCCCGCGAATCGATTGAAGATCAAGGCCGCAGCATCGCGCCCGATGCCGAGCCGCCGCGAGCGCGGCGTGATGAAGAAATCGGCCATGCGGAAATCGACTTCCTGCCGCTGATGCCGCGGCGGGCGGCTCACCAGCGCGAAACCGGCGGGCTTGTCGTTCTTGAGGATGAGCAGCGGATGGGACGTCTCGTCCGCGAACCAGCGCGCCATGAGCTCCTGCTCGCGCTCGCCATGCTCGCCCTTCGCCGGGAACATCCCGGTGTTCATGCTCGTCTGCGACAGGTCTTCAAGATATTCCGGGTACTGGGCCTGGATCCAGGCACGGTCCTGCGGAGAATTCTGCGCGTCGCGGATGCTGACTGTCACGGCTCACCTCCGAGGGAGGCTCCGCTTACAAAGATACCGGGCGGAGAGTCCCGCCCGGTATCCTGAATTCGACGATTGCTCGTCGATATTGGGACGATTACTGAGTGACTCAGTAAACAGTCTCTTACTGCTTCGGCGGCTCAGCCGGCGGCTGGTCGGCAGGCGGCGTCTCGGCCGGAGCCTGGGCAGCGGCATCGCCAGCCTGGCTGGCAGCGTCGCCCGTCGCGGCCGCATCCGGAGCCGGAGCAGCTTCAGCAGCGGGAGGAGCTTCAGCGGGAGCAGCAGCCTCTTCCTTCTTCGCGCAAGCAGCGAGCGACAGCGACAGCGCGATTGCGGCGAGAATCATTTTTGTGTTCATGACAATGATCACCCTGATGTGACTGATGAAGGTGGACAGTAACCGCGCAGAATTCTAGTGTGTTTGCGCAGCGTTTTGAACCTGGAAATTCCAGCGTTTCGTGCACTGTGTGCACGTGGCGACATTGACGAAACGTTGACATGACGAAACGTTGACATATCGACCATCGAGACCACCACCATGTCTTCGCTCTCTGCACTGTTCGACGATCATCTGCGCATTCAACGTCAGCGCACCGACGCGGCGATGGTCGCGTGCAAAGTCGACACGCTCGCGATTCACGCGGGCAGTCCGCACATGCTGTTCCTCGACGATCATCCGTACACGTTCAAGCCGAATCCGCATTTCAAGTTGTGGGTGCCGCTCGAGGATCCGGTCGACTGCTGGCTCGTGTATCGCCCCGGCGAGAAGCCGCGACTGATTTTTCTGCAGCCGGCCGACTACTGGCACAAGCCGCCCTCGCTGCCGCACGGCTTCTGGACGCATCACTTCCAGATCGAGGTGATTCGCGAGCCAGGCGAGGCGCGCCGCCATCTGACGAAGCTGGGCCGCTGCGCGTTCATCGGCGAACCGCAGGAGCAGTTCAAGGACTGGGGCTTCAGCGAGACCAATCCGGAAGAGCTGCTGCACCGGTTGCACTATCCGCGCGCCATCAAGACCGAATACGAGCTGGAGTGCATGCGGCACGCTTCTCACGCCGCTGCGCGTGGACATGTCGCTGCGGAAGCTGCTTTCCGCGCCGGCAAGTCCGAGTATGAGATTCACATGGCGTATATACGCGCCACGGGTCATTCAGAGCGGGAGCTGCCCTACTCCAACATCGTAGCGCTGAACAAGAATGCGTCGGTGCTGCACTATCAGCATCAGGAGCGCGAAGTGCCGGCCAAGCATCACTCGTTTCTGATCGACGCAGGCGCGCAGTTTCACACCTACGCGGCAGATGTCACACGCAGTTACGCTGCGAGCGATGGTGACTTCGCGGCGTTGATCGCTGGGATGGAATCACTGCAGCTGCAGCTCTGCGCGCAGGTTCGCAACGGCGTCGACTACGCGAACATTCACCTCGATGCGCACCAGCGCATCGCCAGCCTGCTGCATGACTCGGGCGTCATCACGATGACTGCGCCTGACGCGGTGACGAGCGGCCTGTCCAGCGTGTTCTTCCCGCACGGCGTGGGCCACCTGCTCGGCCTGCAGGTGCACGACGTCGTCGGCTTCAGCGTCGATGCGAAGGGCACGCGCAAAGCGCCGCCCGCGGGTCATCCGTACCTGCGCCTCACGCGCACGTTGGAACCCGGCTTCGTCGTGACGATCGAGCCCGGGCTCTACTTCATCGACATGCTGCTCGACGAAGCGCGCGACAGCGCACACGGCAGGCACATCAACTGGCGTCGCGTCGAGGAATTCCGGCCCTATGGCGGCATCCGCGTCGAAGACAACGTCGCGTGCACCGCGGGCGAGTCGGAGAACCTCACCCGCAATGCCTTCGCGGCACTGAACTAGCGCTGCTTCAGCAGATCCCTGATTTCTTCCAACAGCACTTCCTGCCGCGGTGGCGCAGGCGGTGCGGTCGGCTTCGCTTCTTCTTTGCGGCGGACGCTGTTGATCAGCTTCACGATCATGAAAATCGCAAACGCGACGATGATGAAATCGAACAGCGCCTGCAGGAATACGCCGTAGCGGATCGTGACCGCCTCGGCGCCTTCCCGGATGTTCGGCAGCGTGATCGCCAGCTTGGTGAAATCGACGCCGCCGATGATGTAGCCGAGCGGCGGCGTGACCACGTCGCTGACCAGCGAGCTGACGATCTTGCCGAACGACGCGCCGATGATGATGCCGACTGCCATGTCGACGACGTTGCCCTTGACTGCAAATTCGCGAAACTCTTTGGCGATGCTCATCGCAGACCCCCTTCGGGTTATTCGTATCAGGTCAGTCGGTTGATGCCGTTGTAGGCGGCGACGCGATACGCCTCCGCCATCGTCGGATAGTTGAACGTCGTGCCGGTGAAATAACGGATGTCGTTGATGTCCTTGCTCGCCATGACGGTCTGGCCGATGTGCACGATCTCGGAGGCGCCGTCGCCGAAACAATGCACGCCGAGCACCGCCATGGTCTCCGCGTGGAAGATGATCTTGAGCATGCCGACCTTCTCTTCGGTCATCTGCGCACGCGCCAGGTTTTTGAACGCGCAGTGGCCGACCTCGTACGGCACTTTCGCTTCCTGCAGCTCGCGCTCGCTGCGGCCGATCGAGGAGATTTCGGGGATCGTGTAGATGCCGCTCGGAATCATCTCGAGCTGGTGCTGCGCCACGTTCGGATCGAGGATGTGCTCGACCGCGTGCGTGCCTTGCACGTACGCCGCGCTCGCCAGCGCCGGCGGCCCGACGATGTCGCCGACCGCATATATATGTGGCACGGCGGTCTGGTATTGCCGGCTCACCGCGATCTGCCCGCGCTGGTTACTCGTGAGCCCGGCGTTTTCCAGCTTCAGCGCATGCGAATTGCCCGTGCGGCCGTTCGCCCACAGCAGCACGTCCGACTTGATCTTGCGGCCCGACTCCAGGTGCAGCACCACGTCGCGCTCGCGCGCCTCCAGCTCCTTGAACTGCTCGTTGTGGCGAATCACGCACCCCTGCTCGCGCAGGTGATAGGACAGAGCTTCGGCAATCTCGTCATCGAGGAACGACAGCAAGCGGTCGTGCGTGTTGACCAGCGTCACCTTGACGCCGAGGTTCACGAAAATCGA
Source organism: Steroidobacteraceae bacterium (assembly GCA_035493235.1). Lineage (GTDB taxonomy): Bacteria > Pseudomonadota > Gammaproteobacteria > Steroidobacterales > Steroidobacteraceae > Steroidobacter. The sequence continues at coordinate 16,289 of DATJIP010000002.1, read as the reverse complement.
AGCGTACTCGCAGCCGATGACGCCGGCGCCGTAGATCGTGACCGCGAACGGATGCTGGCCGTAGCGCAGAATCGTGTCGCTGTCGCAAATCCGCTCGTGCGTGAAGTCGACCTCGGGCGGGTGATACGGCCGCGAGCCCGCGGCGATCACGATGTGCTTGCCGGACAAGCGGATCGGCTTGGCGTTGGCTGGCTGCACTTCGAGCGTATGCGGATCGACGAACGAGGCTTCGCCGGAATAGATCGGCACCCGGTTGCGCTCGTAGAAGCGGTGACGCGTCGCGACTTGCGTGTCGATAACCTTGTTCGCTGACGACAGGAGCTGCGGATAGGTCAGGCTCGAGGCGTCGCTGACCTCGCGCAGCAACGGATTGCGGCGCACGTCGTGCAGAATCTTTGCTGCGTGTCGCAGCGCCTTGCTCGGAATCGTGCCCCAATGCGTCGTTCCGCCGCCCACTTCGAAGTAGCGCTCGATGACAGCGACGGTCTTGTGATGCTTGGCCGCCGTCATGGCGGCGCCCTCGCCCGCCGGACCGCTGCCGATGACGACTACGTCGAATTGCTCCATGGGGCGCGATGATACCGAAAGCGGCCGACTGCTCTACCATACGTACATGAAACTCGTCTTCGTAATGATCTGCCTGCTGGCCCCCGGCCTGGCCGCCGCCGAATGGCTCGACCGGGTCGAAGACGGGATCATGGGGACGCGCATCCACGTCGAGCTGTGGGCCGACGACCCGGCCAAGGGACAGGCCGCGATCGAGGCGGTGCTGGATGAAATGCGGCGGGTCGACGAGTCGATGAGCACCTACAAGTCGACCAGCGAGGTCTCGATGGTCAACGCGCGCGCCGCGCAAGGACCCGTGAAGATCTCGGCGGAGCTCTTCGACCTGTTGAACACCGCGCTCGACTACTCGCGCGTGACCGACGGCGCGTTCGACATCACGTATGCGAGCGTCGGCTACCTCTACAACTTCCGCAAGCACATCCACCCGAACGAGAAGGAGATCGAGGCGGCGCTGCCGGGCGTGAACTATCGGCACGTCGTGCTCGATCCGAAGGAACACACCGTGCGCTTCACGCAGCCGGGTGTGCGCATCGATCTCGGCGGCATCGGCAAGGGACACTCAGTCGACCGCGGCATCGCACTCCTGCAAGGACGCGGCATCGCGCACGCGCTCGTGACCGCCGGCGGCGACAGCCGCATCATCGGCGATCGCTTCGGCAAGCCGTGGGTCGTCGGCATTCGGCATCCCGATCGCAAGGACGAAGTGATCGCGCGCATTCCGCTGGAGGATGCAGCGATCTCCACATCCGGCGACTACGAGCGCTACTTCGACGAAGGCGGCGTGCGCTATCACCACATCATCGATCCGGGCACGGGCCACTCCGCCAGCAAAGTGCGCAGCGCGACGATCATCGGACCGACGGCGACGCGTACCGACGGCCTGTCGAAGACCGCGTTCGTACTCGGACCCGAGCGTGCGCTGGAAATCTACAATCGCCTCGATGACATCGACGCGATCCTCGTGACGCCCGATGGTCGCGTGCTCTACAGCAAGGGCTTGGAAGCTCCGTCAAAGAAATGAATTCTCGAACCGTTCTGCTCCTGGCGCTGCTCGCAATCGTCGCCGGCGGTGGGTTGTGGCTTCACCAGAAACAACAGACGTCCGCGCCGGCAGCGGCACTGCCTGCTGCTCCCGTCGCCTCGCAGGCAAAGGCGCCTGATCAGCCGCGGCACGCACGGATCGCAGACGACGCAGCGATTCTGGGGCCGTTCGTTCCCCGACTCGGTCGGATGGCCGATGCGTTCGATAAAGACCTCGGCATCGATGTGCGCGTCGCAACCAGCAACGATGCCGCGTCGTCGATCGAAGAGCAGGCAACTGCGATGTTCGAGGGTCAACAGATCGGTCGCAACGCAGCCGTTGGCGGACTGCTGATCATCCTGAATCCGCAACTGCACAGCGCGCGCATCGAAGTCGGTTACACGCTCGAAGGCGCACTGACCGACCTGCACATGAGCAAGATCGCCAAGGATCAGCTCGCACCGTACGCCTCGTACGGAGTGGCCGGCATGGCGGTGATGGACGTGCTGCACTACCTGCGCGATCACGTCTACCTGTCAGCGGCGCTCGGGCGCTTGAACCTCCCCGAAGATTTGCGCAACACGCGTGCCTATCTGGACTACGAGCAATACGTGTCCGGCGGCGCGGGAGCCAGGACCGCATTGGCCAACAGCCCGAGCGACCTGGATTTCAAGAAGCCGGTGCCGCCGGAGCGGCGCGCACGTTACGAGCCCGCGAAGGACGTGCAGGACTCCGTCGCAGCGTTCCTGCGAGCGAGCGCGGACCTGGCGGGCGATCCGACGCTCGAGCTCTTCACCGAAGGCTCGCGCCTGATGCGCGCGTATTACCCGATGGCACCTTTCGAGGAAGCACGCCGGCTCGAAACGCGTCAGGCCTCAGAGCCGCTGCAGTACGTCGTGCAAGACGACTACGCGGTTGCAACGAGCAAACGCCCCGCGCGCGGTTTCGTGCCGATCCTGCTGCATCGGGAAGACGGCTTGTGGCGCATCGATCTGGTCGAGACCTGGAAGAACCTGTTCTTCGACTCCAACGGTAATTATTTCCTGCGGAACTCGAACACGCCGTACGCCTTCGCGCTGAAGCAGTTCGGCTCGGGGCAGTGGTACAACCTGAGAGCGATGGATCTCGGGGACATCTCACTGTCGCGCTGGCTCGAGGCGCTGGACCAGGACGATGTCGTCGCATCACTGTGGCGTGCGGAACTGTGGATGCGCAATGGCTTCGTCGCTCCGCAGGCTTTGCTCGACTATGAGCGCGCGCTGCGCCTCGCACCGCAAGACCCGTGGGTGCTCGAGAATTTTGGCGAACGGGTGCGCTACCTCGGATTCCCGGAACTGGCGATACCGGCGCTGCAAGCGATCGGGCGCGGCGTCGAGATGTCGCTGGTGGATGCCTACAATGAAGCCGGCGATCCGCAAAGTGCGAGCCGCTGGGTCGAGCAGGCGCTCGCTGAGAATCCGTACGATCTGCAGGCGCTGCGCTGGCAACGATTTCTCGCCGAGCGCGCCGGCAAGCAGGAGGAAGTGCGACGGTTGGATGCAGCGCTGGAAAAGCTGATGCAGGATCCGCAACGCCCCTATCAGCCCGTGCTGCTCTTCTTCAAGCCAGAGTACCCGCGCTTCGATCCCGATACTCCGATCGACGTCGACGGCACGAAGGTATTCGATCACAGCAAGTTCGGTGTGACGATCCAGAACACCAGCAACCGCCCGGTCGCCATCGACAGCGTGCAGCTGACGAGCACCGGCAACGCACCCGCCAGCGGCCTGGGCGACATCAAGAACTATTGGCAGTACCTGCAGAACGGCAACCCGCTCGGGGCCGGGCAGTACCTGTATTTCGACAAACAGTGGGGCTTCACGAAAGACACACGACATCGCCACGTGCGGTACGTCTTCCACACCTGTTGGCACGGCGTCGACACCGACGTTCGCCAATGCCGTACGCAATGGGTCGACACGACGCCGCGGGTTCCGCAGCCGCAATGACGCAGCGATGAACGAGCCGCACCCGACATATCCGAACGCGGTCCAGGCGCTGCTGCTGATCGCGCTGCTGATGGCAATCGAGTTGTTCGTCGCGGCGGCGGTGTTCGACGCGGATCTCCTTGCCGGCGTCAACGAGGGCGACGTCTACGGCTTCATCACCGTCGTCGGCAACGGCATCCTGTTCGTCGGCCTGATGGCATACAAGCGTATCGGCTATCGCGCGCTGTTCCATCCGGCCGGACATTCGGTCAGAGCGACGATGGCGCTGGTGAGCGTGCCCGTCCTGATGGTCGTACCCGGGCTCGTGTTCCTGGCGGGCGCGTTCAACACGATCGTGCAGTATCTGGTCCCGATGAATGCGGACGACATCTCGCGCTTCGAGGACACGATGGCGCCCGGCATCGTGCCGATCCTGTTCTCGTGCGTGGCAGCGCCGGTGCTGGAGGAGATGCTGTTTCGTGGCGTGATCCTGCGCGGCTTCCTGCGTCAGTACTCGCGCACGTTCGCGATCCTCTGGTCCGCAACGCTGTTCGGTATCGCGCATCTGAATCTGTACCAGATGGCCACGGCGGTGGTGCTCGGCATCGTGTCGGGCTGGCTGTACGAGCGATGCAGATCGCTGTGGCCCTCGATTCTGCTGCACGCGGCGTACAACGGATTCGTGACCGGCTACTACGGCTGGTTGATGAGCCACCCGGAGTCGCAAGCGACCGGACCCGGCGCGGCCTTCACCGGCGGTTCGTTCGTTGCCTTGATTCTCGGCGGACTCATTCTTTTGCGGCTGCTCGGGGCAAGTCCGCGCCAATCACAGTAAGCGCGCGCACCGCGCGCGCTCGCGGACTTTCGTTTGCTGCAGGCAGCACTGGGAAATCGGGCGCGATGCCGGCGACTTCGTCCGTGCCGTCTGCGCGCAGACGCACGCAGTTCGGAATACGAATCGACAACCGCGAATGCGGCAGCGTCAGCGGCTTGGTTTCCAGCATCGAGCCGCAGCCCAAACCGAGCGTCCGAGCGCCAACTGTCTTGGCGATGCCGTTGTCTTTCATGAGAGCGGCGAACATCTCGGCCGCCGACGCGGTGCCTGCGTCCGTCACGAGATAGACCGGACCATCCCAGGCACCGCGCATCGGATCAGCCGCGCTCGCCCAGTACAGCGCGGCAGCGGCATCCGGCGCAGAACCGGGCGCGAGATAGTCGAGCGCGCCGCTTGCGGAGCCCGCATCGACCAGTCCAGAACATTTTGCCGGATCGAAGCGGCGCTGCTCGCGCCACACCCAAGAGAGGTCACACGAAGGCTGCAACGACTCGCGCTTGCGGCGTTCGAAATCTTCGATCGCGTGAACCAACGCGGGTTCGATCGCAACGTCGCCCGCGTGCGCAGCATGCGCTTGATTCAGCGCCTCCAGCTGCTCATCCATGTACTTCGCACCGAGCGGGCCCGTATGCATGAACAGCCGCGCCGAGTGGACTTCATGTGATGTGAACAGTCGCGCAGCCCACTCGCCAAGATCGTTGCCGCCGCCGTTGCCGCCAACATCGACGACAACTGCTTCGACACGCTCGGCACGCAACGAGGCAAGTCGATCCGCCAGCTCGCGTAGCCACTCAGCGTTGATCGCGTCCTGAACTGCGTCGGCCGTGGGCACGCTGCCGCTGGCGTGAAGCGCCGACCAGGTTTCGATACACACAGTGGGATACTCCGTCGCCCTGAACCGCGGGATCCGCACGAGTCCGATGCGATGCTCGCCGACACTGACGGTGCCGCTGCGAAATGCGCTCGAGATCCCATCCGACTGCAGCTTGAATCCGTTCAGCGATTCGAACGGCAGGGAGAACGCGACGCGAGTCACCGGCCCATAACCGAACGCGGCACACGCAGCGCGCGCATCTGTATCAGAGGCCCGTTGTGGCGGCTCAGTCGCGGCGCTCACCTCCTCCGGGGTGACCACGATTGCCAGGTGCCCGTCATGAAAGCCAGCAATGAAGCTCGCAATCGCCGCGTTCGCGTCCGCATCCGATCGGGCCGCATCGAGCGCCAGCCGCGTACTGCGATCCAACGCCGGCAGATCCACACCACTCGCCGGACTCGCCACCCAAGCCAGATGCGAATACGACTGCTCGAGCTCGTGCTTGAGCTCCGCGTAGTCCGCGCGCCATCCGGCGATGGCCGCCGTCATCGCCAGAATCGTCAGGGTCTCCATGCCTGAAAGACGGCTGCGCAGCCGAAGCGTTACAGAAACGCACCTGCAGACGTGCAACAACTGCAACGTGAGCACATCCCCGCAGGCATACCCTCCGCGGATGAACAGAACCTCGCGCTGGGTACCCGCCCTTCTCGCCATGACCGCCGTGTTCTCGCAGACCTCCGTTTCCGCAGACGTGCCGCCCGATGGGCCGTGCGCCTCAGGCCCGCACCGCGAGTTCGACTTCTGGGCTGGCATCTGGGACGTGCACGACGAGAAGGGTCAGCTCGCCGGCCGCAACAACGTCACGATCGAGGAACGCGGCTGCGTCGTCGTCGAGCACTGGCGCGGCTCGAAAGGCGGCACCGGTCAAAGCCTGAATTACTACGATCCCAACACCAAGCACTGGAAGCAGCGCTGGGCCGGACTCGGCGTCGTGCTGGAAATGGATGGCGGCATGCAAGGCGACGCGATGATCATGGAAGGTCCCGCGCACTACATCGGCCAGAATCGCACGACCCTGTTGCGCGGTACTTGGAACAAGCTGCCCGATGGCCGGGTGCGCCAGCAATTCCACGAATCCGACGACGGCGGCAAGACCTGGAAGCCGTGGTTCGACGGCTATTACACGCGAGTCGCCGCCAAAGACTGACCGCGCCACTGCCGGCCGGAACGGCCGGTCAGCCGCCGCATGTGCCGGAACATGGTCGAGCGGTGATCGAAGCCGACCTGCTCGGCGATCTCGACGTGAGTCAGATTCGTAGTCGCCAGCAAGCGCTGCGCGGCGGCGACGCGCTTCTGCTGCAGATATCTGTACGGCGTCACGCCTTCGAGCGAATGGAACAGGCGAATGAAGTGATATTTGGACAGACACGCCGCGCTCGCCATCTCGTCGATCGTGATCTGCTGCCGATAATTGCTCTGGATGAAATCGCGGCCCCAGCTCAAGCGGCGATACAGCTCCTGCCGCTTGCCCGGACGGATCGCCGACAACGATTGCACTGCCTTGTTGGTCGAGCGATGGCTGCCGAGCATGCGCTCGAGCAGAAAACTCAGCTGCTCTTCGTACCACGCCGGGTCGTCGATGCCCCGGTCCACATGGAACGCGATGTAGCGCAGCACCGGCGTCACGATCTTGTCGTGCGGGCGCAGGTGCTCGCCGAATTCGACCGACTTGGTTTCAGTCTGGCTGCCGCGCTCGAGGATGCGATCTTCAGGCGTCAGCATGCCGCCGAGGACTTCTTCCGCGAAGCCTGGTCGGAAAAAGATGCTGAAGCTGCGGACCGGTCGCGCGCTGTGCAACGAGCTGGCGTAAGTGCGACGGTCGTTGAAGATGAGGTAGTTGTCGTCGTCGACAGTGAGCGTGCGGTTGTCGATGAAGTAACGCTCTTCGCCACCCCAGCAAGCCTTGACTGAAAGGCGTTGCTCGAACGGGTGGTACTCGGCGTCCGTCTCCGGGGCGTACATGACGACGTTGTCCTTGCCCCAGACGGCGTAGAAGGACCGGCGGTAATCGCCTTCACGCAACAGGTCCTTGAGCACCGGCAGCCTTCTAAACAGCAGCATCGCGACCTCCCGACCCAAGCGTACTGCGTGGAACCGTCAGGTCAATCGCCCGGTGTTGCACAAGCTGCAAAAAAACGGCGGGCCGCAGGCCCGCCGTCGAAACGTGCGCAAGCGATTCTCAAAAGTCTGCAGTCAACCCCATGAATACATAACGGCCCAACGTGTCGTAGACCTGCGGGTACGTGTTGCCGTTGCAATAGACCCCGATGCAGTTGTTCGCCCCGAGCAGCGGCGGATCCTTGTCGGTGACGTTGTTGATGCCGAGACGAGCACTCAGGTTGCTGAACGCGCCCATGTCGGCAAAGTTGTAGGTCGCCGCCAGATCGAGGTAGTCGCGCGCACCCAGCTTGGCATCCGTCGCTATCACGGGCGGCGCGCCGGTCTCCGGATGCGTGCTGTCGAGATCGACCTGGTTGAGATGACGCCAGGTGAGCGACAGATCCAGACCCCACGGCGAGGTCCAGCTCGTGCGCAGCTTGTAGCGCATGTCGGGCGTCGGGACGCGACACACCGTGCCGTAGAGCCCGGCGCAGTCGTACTTCGGATAGCCCGGCAGCGGCTCGACAGTGAACTCGTCCGTGTAGTTGCCAACCAGATTCAGCGCGATCTGCCCGAGGTTGCCGACGTCGAAGCGATAACTCGCATCGATGTCGATGCCCTTGGTCTGCAGCGAGCCCTTGTTGACGATCGGATCGTCGACCGTTCCCGAGCCGAGCCAGATCGAGCCGTTCTGCGACACGCGATGCACGGCGCCGCAGAACTCAGTTGCGCCGGCGAGGCATTGGCCCAGGATGAAATCCTGACCGACCTGGCCGATCACCTTGTCGACGAAGATGTCGTAGTAGTCGAGCGACAGGCTGAAGTTCGGCAGGAACGACGGCGTGAGCACGATGCCGTACGAGTACGTGTCGGACTCTTCCGGCTCGAGATTCGGATTGCCGCTCACAGTACCGTTGTACTGTCCCGCTGGGTTCGCGAGGATGTTGCCGTACTGCGCCGCCGTGACACCCGAGAGCGCGCACTGTTCGAACGTTGCAGTCGGATCGTCCGCCGTGGTCGCAGTGGTCAGATCGCCTGCACATGGATCCGACGTGCCATTGAGCTGGATGCGCGACGCCAGGAACAGCTCCTGCACGTTCGGCGAGCGCACCGCTCGTTGATAGCTGCCGCGCAATCGCACGCTGTCGACTGGCGCCCAGTCGAGACCGAGCTTGTAACTATCGGTCTTGAAGCCGAGGTTGTAGTCCGAGTAGCGGTAGCCCGTTTCGAACGACAGCGTCTGCGCCATCGCCTTGTCCTGCAGCAGCGGCGCACGCAACTCGGCGAAGACTTCCTTGACGTCGAAGCCGCCGATCGTGTCGAGGGTCGGTGAACCCTGCCCGGCCAGATCGTTCGACTGGTACGAAGCATCCGGGCGCAGCTCCGAGCGCTCGGAGCGGTATTCAGCGCCGAGGGCAAACGCCACGCCGTCATTTGCGGTCGGCATCTTGATCCCGTAACTACCGAGATCGCCGGAAATCGAGCCGCTCAGCACCTGTTCGGTCGTCGAGCCTTCCTGCACGCCCGGTATCTGCAGGTACGCGAGCTGATCCGGCGTCACGGCTTCGAAGTTGAAGATGTTCCAGGGCACGCAGCGAGGATCGTCGTTGGACAGGTCCGCATCCGCATTGACGCGACAGATGACCTGACCATTCGTCAGCGAGTCCGGACGCGTGTCGCGGACCGCGTTGAGCGCTTTGCCGATGCGCGAGCGCGACAGGTCGTTCTGATAGTTCCGCGACAGGATGGACGTGCCGTACAAGCCGTAGATGTCATAGGTCCAGCCGTCGGCGATGTCGCCCCGCAGCCCGAGAACGCCGCGGAACGACGTATGGCGCAGATCGTCGAGACGCCCGTTGCTCTCGACGTTGCGTCGACCGATATCGATGAAGACGTCGCCGGCGCCGGTATTGCCGCCGCACCACGCGTTCAACTCATCGGCCGTCAGCAGCGGGTTGTCGCAGTTGATCGCCTGGTTGCCGAAGAACGGCGGCTGTCCCGGGCCGCCGCCCAGGAATGCACCGCTGGCAGCGATCTGCGCGAGAGTGCGGTCGTCCATGAACATGAACTCGCTGTAGACGGTGGACTTGTCGCTGAAATCGTAGTGCGCGAACAGGCCGGCGGTCTTGCGCTCGTCGGGTCGCTGATAGTAGTTGTCGGGCGCGAAATTGAACTGATCGGTAGCCGCAAAGGGCCGCAGCCGATTGTCCGGGCCGATGGTGCTGTCGAATCTGCCGAACGGCGAGTCCGGCGCCGTGCGGAAGCGACCGGGCGCCGAGGTCGACGATCCCGCGCAAGTGAACGCGTTTCCCGAGCCGAGCGCACAGGCGCTGAAGTCGCGCTGATCCTGCTTGAGAGCATCGAGCTCGCGGTAGCCGATGTACACCGTCGCGTTGCCACGACCGTCCGGCGTGTTGATGCCGGCCACGAACGTGAAGTCCTTCGATGCACCGTCCGCCACGTTGCTGTCGGGCAGATTGAAGTTCCGTCCACGCACCAGATCGGCAATGGAGTCGTTGTGCTGGTTGTGCTGATACAGGCTGTACTGCGCATCGAGGCGCACGCCCTCGAAGTTGTCATTCATGATGAAGTTGACGACACCGGCGACGGCATCGGCGCCATACACGGCAGACGCGCCGCCGGTCAGTACTTCGACGCGCTCGATCAGCGCCGTCGGGATCTGGTTGAGATCGGGCGAAGCTGCGCCGCTCTGCGTCGGGTCGCCTGGCATCAGGCGGCGGCTGTTCACGAGCACCAGCGTGCGTTGCGAGCCGAGCCCGCGCAGATTCACGGTCGCGGCACCGGTCGAGCCGTTCGACAGGTTGCCGCCGAAGTCGGCAACTGCCTGCGGCAGATTGTTGATCAGGTCCTCGACGCGCGTGACGCCTTCGATCTTGATCTGATCGGAGCCGACCGAGACCACCGGGCTGATGCTCGTCAGCCCCGGCTGTGCGATGCGCGAGCCGGTGACGACGACTTCGGAAATCGTCGACGATCCTTCTTCGGCAGCATGAGTGGGCAGAACGAAAGCAGCAGTACTTGCAGCACCGAGCACGAGCACCCGACGCACGGCCAGTGCGAGATTGTTGTTGCGAGACATGAGGCAACTCCCCTGGTTGTGATTCAGGGTGTCACCATAGTGACGCCGCTCCGCGCGGGCGGAGCAGTCATTGCGGGATCAACAGATGCGAATCTGCAGTTTCTGCATCACGCATCAGTGCGGCGCGTGACTCCAGATGAGATGAGACACACGCCACTTGCCTGACTCGCAGCGAGTGACCGCCATGAACGTGTCTTCGACAGAGCGCGCAGGACTGCCGTCGAGCGGCGTGCTGGTGCCACGGATCTTGCCCCATGCGTATCCGAGCGAACCGTCGGCGTCCGCCTCGGTGATCTCGGCGGTGTAGGCGAGCTTGTTGTCGCGAAACAAGGACTCGTAGCGCGGCCGGAAATTCTGGCGACCGCGAACGACGGGTTGATCAGGTGAGAGCCAGATCGCGTCGTCGGTGTAGCCCGCGAGGACTCCTTCGACATCGCGTCGGTTGTTGTTGTCGATCAGCAGCAGCGGCGCCGCGGCCACTGCGTCACGCGATGAGCTGCAAGCGGAGGTGGATTGAGCTGAGCTGCGCTCGTAAATGGCATCGTACGTCGTTCGCCAGCTTTTGCCGCCGTCGATGCGGCGCTCGATGAGCTGATGCACCTTGCCGTCGGCCTCACGAGTCAGTGTGGTGCGATCGAGAGTACCCTCGAAGCGAATGCGGGTACTCGACGTGAGCTCCTTCTGCTCGATCTTCTCCTTCATGCCGCCGAGTCGCAGCGCCTGGTCGGTGACCCAGACCTGCTTCCACACGTCGGCGCCCGCGTCGTAGTAGAAGAGGCTGCTCCCCTCGCCTCCCTGGACGTCGCGCCAGTGTTCGAGAATTGCACAGCCATCGAGCGTCGCTTCGACCATGTCGGTGCCATCGAGCTGGCCGCCTTGCGACACATCCCATTTGCCGATCCAGAAATCGAGCGCGTGCAGGCGCGGCGCCTGGCGACATTCTTGCGCGTGCGAAGTGACCGCCCAGAACGCGATGCCGATGCAGATCCACCTGATCACGAGTTGATCCTCCACAAATGCGTGAACGTAGCGCGACTGCGCCACAGAACGCGTTGCAGTTGCTGCGAAAACTCATCTCGCGGAGCGGTCCAAACGTTACACTCGGGGAGCATGAATCGCAGCATTTGGAGCGTGGTTTTCTGGTTACTCGCCGCAATCGCCGCGACTGGTGCGATCGCGTGGAGCGCGGCGTTCGGCGGCCAATGGGCGAAGAACCCGACCATCACTGTCGTTTCCGAGGCGAACGACCCACGACGCGAAGCGGTCCGCGACGCAGTCGCATATTGGAATCGCACATTCGCCGACCTCGGCACGCCGTTTCGCCTGGGCGAAGTGCAGTGGGTGACGGAGTCCGTGCCCGAAGGCGACATCCAATCGCTGGCCCGACAAGTCCGCTACTACAATCCGTGGCCCTCGATACCGGAAAGCATCGAGCGCTATCCCGGTGACATGGTCATCGTGCTCTCGAACGCGAAGTTCATTTCCTTCACCGCGCTGCGCGGCAATCGAGCAGTGATCGGTATCAAGGACGGCACCGTCCCGCCGCTATCGCTGCCGAACGTCGTGCAGAACGTGATCGCGCACGAGATCGGTCACGCATTAGGTCTCGATCACAACCGCGATCCGCAGCTACTGATGTGCGGACGTCCGGCGTCCTGCCGACCCGACGCGTTCGAGGCGTCATCGCCAAAGATGTTCCCGCTCTCAGCGCAAGAGCGCAGCGAGTTACTCAATCTCTACCCCAGAAACTGGCCGATACGGGCGCACGGGTCATGAGCTTCATCAGCGCACACCCACTCACTGCGATCGCTTTGCTGCTCCTCGCAGCATTCGCAGTCGTCGTGCTCCGCTTCGTCATCAAGATTCATCGCAAGGACCCAACCGTGTGGGCTGGCGAAATGCGGCGCTTCGACAAATTCGATCGCCGTGACGGCGTGCCGAACGACGTCATCCTCTTCACTGGCAGCTCGAGCATTCGCTATTGGAGTACGTTGGTCGCTGACATGTCGCCGCTGCCGGTTTTGAATCGCGGCTTCGGCGGATCGCAGATCGACGACGTCACGTACTACGCCGACCGCGTCGTCCTGCAGTACAAGCCCAAAGCGATCGTGTTCTACGCCGGCGAAAACGACATGGCTGGCGTGCTTTGGTCGAGCAAGCGGACGCCCGAGGAAGTCCGCGATGCATTTCGCGCATTCTGCCAGAAGATCTTTGCGCGGCAGCCCGGCACCCCGATCTACTTCATCTCCATCAAGCCACCCAGAAGGCGGATTGCCGAGTGGCCGAGCATGCAGATCGCCAATCGCCTGATCCGCGATCACTGCGCGAGCGACTCACGACTCCACTACATAGATATCGTGCCGCCGATGCTGGATGCGCAAGGCAATCCGCGGGGCGACCTGTACGGCTGGGACGGCATCCACATGAACGCGCAGGGCTACGCGATCTGGACGACGGTAATCAAGCCGGTCCTCATGGGGGCCCAAACGTTGCGTCATATTAATGAAGTTACGCGATCCACGGAGCTATAAGAACCCGCGCAAGGGGAGGCTTGATCTCATCACCAGGAGGTGTGCGATGAAATCGGGCCAGTTGCTTCGACAGTCGATGTACGCCAGCTTGCTGCTGGCATCCTGCTTCGCCGGCAATGCCTGGGCGGATGAGTTCTCCTACAACGGAGATCACGGTCCCGGCTTCTGGAGCGAGACGCCTGGATGGGAAGCGTGCGGGCGCAGTACCGAGCCCGGCGCGCGACAGACTCCCATCGATATTCGGGACACAGTTGCCGATCCGCACTTACGGCGGCTGGATCTGCACATTCTCGAAACTGAAATCGCGCTGACCAACAACGGTCATACGATCGAGCAGGAGTACGAGAACGGCAGTGAGCTCGTGCTCAACGGCGCCGTCTATGAGCTGCAGCAGTTTCACTTCCACGCGCTGTCCGAGCACGCGGTGCACGGCCATCGCGGCGCCATGGAACAGCACGCGGTGTTCAAGAATCTGAAAGACGGCACGATGGCAGTCGTCGGCGTTATCTACGAGCTCGGACCCAAGAGCCACTTTCTCGATCGACTGATCAACGCCGGCCTGCCGCAGAAATCAGGTGACGAGACGCACTCCGGTCATTCCATCGATCTGGCCGACGGCCTGACCGACACGGCTGCCTACTACACCTACGCTGGTTCGCTCACGACACCGCCGTGCTCGGAGACGGTCACGTGGTTCGTACTCAAGCACCCGGCGACGTTGTCGAAAGCGCAGTTCGAGGCATTCAACCACATCCTGGGCAACAACTTCCGCCCGCTGCAGGCACGCAACGGTCGCGTCGTGCGCAGCACAGCGGGACACGATCACGACGATTGATCGCCGCTCATAGCGCTGCCGCCCAATCCGTTCCGCTCACCGAGCAGACGGAGAACGGTACTTGATTGCCGTCCGGATCGCGCACTGTCATTCCCTGCCAGTGCAATGTGGCATGGATGCTGCCTGATCCGGTCTCGGTCGAAGGCACCGAGCAGGTGCGTGTCGGTGGGACTGTCGAACGCTCCCAAGGAGATTCCAATCCAGTCCTTGGCCGGTGGATCGAAGAACATCGAGCACCCGCAGACGGCACAAAAGCCGCGACGTACCTTCGCCGACGAGTCATACCAAGTGACGTGCTCGAGACCTGAGATCTTGACTGCACTCCTTGGCACGTCGCTGCCAACCCAGTAATGCCCGGAGAATTTCCGACACTGCACGCAGTGGCAAGCGTCCGGAGGCTTCAGGTCATCCGAGACGGTAAACTTCACTGCCCCGCACATGCAGGATCCATTCTTGAGGTACGCCATGTCGGACATCACTCCGGAATTCGTCGCCGACGCGCTCAAACATCAACTGCTGCCCGTGCCGCTGGCGGCTCGCCCGATTCTGCTCGAGGCAATCGCCAATCTGGTGTCGAAACACGTCGCCGCCGAACGCAGCCGCTGTCGCGAACTCTGCGAGCAGCGTGCCGAACTGTGGCGAAACACGGAGAGCGGCAAGAGCCCGCTCGCACAGGAGGCGCGATTCAGAGCGAATGAGGCGATTTATCTCGCCGATCTTCTGCACTAGACACGTCGCTTACTTCACCGGCACGACCAGCGGCTTGCCCTTCTCGACGATATAGGTCGCGACCGCGGAGCCCTTGCCGCTGCCGACGTTCTTCGCGCTGTGCTTCGTGCCCGCCGGAACGAACGCGACGTCGCCGCCCTTGAGCGTCATCATGTCCTTGCCTTCGATCTGATATTCCCAGGTGCCATCGAGGATGTAGACGACTTCTTCGCCGGGATGCGTGTGGACCGGTAACGCCACACCCGGGTCGACCTCGACGCGCACCTGAACCATCTCACGACCGGGAGTGCTGAGATCGTGCCGCTGCAGCTCGGTTCGCTTGACCCCCGGCTGTTGCGCTGACGCGAGATGGAGAGCCAATGCGCTGGCGACGGTGAGGATCGATACGGCGGCAATACGAGTTGCTTTCATGGATTCCCCTTCACTAAGTCAGTAGCGGGAGCCGTTTGGCCGAACAAACGCCGGCGCAACTCTACGCCACGCCTTCCACCAACATAACCGAGCCACGCGACGGCTAAAACGATGAGTGCGCCGACTATGGCTGACGCCACCCACCCGACGTGTTGCGCACCGGGAGCAAAGCCCCTCTGAATTGCCAACCTGGCAAGAACAACTGCGACGACGATTCCAGTAGCCCACGCCCCGCGTAGTGCATTTGCGTTTCTGCCGATGACGGCAGCGGCCGCGGCGGCAATCACGCACACGATCGACAGCACGCCACAGATCATGCTGACCATCGACGCACCATCGCTACAACCATCGAACACCTCGCTCCGGTCGTAGGGCCACAGGCCCGACTCGAGCGGATAGAAGAGAGTCCAGTCGCAAATACCCATGCCGGAAACCGGCAGCGGCACGAAACGATAGACCCCGTACAGACCAAGCACCGCTCCGCAGACGACGCCTGGCAAATCCGCGAGCGTTAAACCTGCGGAGGTGGGACGATCGTTGGCGCCTTCGCTGCTGCGAGCCGGCGGTGATGACGGGTCGGACGTGATCCAGAGAAACGTAAGGATCGCAAGGCAGGTCGCCGGCATGAGCACGAAGCTGAAGAATAGGACGCCACCTCGATCGATCGCAGCGGAGATCGCGACGAAGCCGATGAAGGCTGCACCGGCGGCCGCCATGCCGGCACGGTCGTACCGATAGTCCTTCGGCGACGTATTCATATAAGCGCCGTAGCGCCAGATGCGGCCGCCAATCGACCAGACTCGCCAGAGAGCGAACGCACCGAACAGGCTGAGCAGCGAAAGCACGGGGCCCAGGAAGTACCTGCCGTCCGCGACAGCCTCGACTCCCGCAATGACGCCCGTGACGAAATAAATGTAAGCGGCCAAGGTGCCGAACCCGGCAAGGCCGTAGACGGGTATGAACAATGCGCGCATCGCCGCCCGTTGCATGCCCAAACGGATACCATGGCCCGCGAACGGACTGCAAGCGAGTCGCACGATGAAATTCCCGCAATCCTTTCCGATCACCCGGACGTGGCCGCCGCATCACCCGGAGCGCATTCAGCTGTATTCGATCAACTCGCCGAACGGCGTGAAAGCGTCGGTGATGCTCGAGGAAACGGGTCTGCCCTACGAACCGCACCTGGTGCGCTTCGACCTGAAGCAACAGCTCTCGGCGGAATTTCGCTCATTGAATCCGTACGCAAAGATCCCGGCGATCATCGATCCGCTCGGCCCCGGCGGTTCGCCGCTCGCGCTGTTCGAGTCAGGCGCGATACT
>DATJIP010000001.1:0-7840 GCA_035493235.1 Steroidobacteraceae bacterium | reverse complement strand
GTACTCAATCCGCTGGAGAGCGACGTCACGCCGGAAGACAGCGACGTGAGCCCGCTGCTCGTGCTGGTGGAAAGCGAAACGAGGCCCGATGACAGCGAGGTGACACTCGACGAAAGGGACGTGACGCCCGAGGAGAGCGAGCTGATGCCGCTGCTCGTACTGGTGGACAGGGACGTCACGCTGGAGGAAAGCGAAGTGACGCTGCTGCTCACGGCGCTGCTGACGGAGCTCAAGCCGCTGGACAGCGAAGTGATGCCGCTGCTGATGCTGCTCAAGCCACTGGACAGCGACGTGACGCTCGACGAAAGCGACGTGATGCTGCTGCTCGTGCTGGTGGACAGCGACGACACGCTGGATGAGAGCGACGCGATGCTGCTGCTGGCGCTGGTGGACAGGCTCGTCACGCTGGACGACAGCGAGGTGATGCCACTGCTCGTGCTGGTGGACAACGATGCCATGCTGGAAGACAGCGAGCTGATGCCGCTACTCGCGCTGGTCGAGAGCGAATTCATGCTCGACGAGAGCGACGTGATGCTGCTGCTCGTGCTCGTCGACAGCGTGGACAGGCTCGAGGACAGCGACGTGATGCCGCTGCTGAGGGAGCTGAGGCCGCTGGAAATGGAATCGATGCCCGACGACAGCGATGCGATGCTGCTGCTTGAGCTGGTGGAGAGCGACGTCAGGCCTGAAGACAACGATGTCATGCCGCTGCTGAGGGACGTGATGCCGCTGCTCACGCTGCTCAAACCGCTGGACAACGAAGTGATGCCGCTGCTGACCGAGCTCAAACCGCTGGAGAGCGAAGTGATGCCGCTGCTGATGCTGCTCAGGCCGCTCGATAGCGACGTGATGCCGCTGCTGGTGCTGGTGGACAGCGATGTGAGGCCGGACGAGAGCGACGTGATGCCGCTGCTCACGCTGCTCAAGCCGCTGGACAGCGAGACGACGCTTGACGACAGCGACGCGATGCCGCTGCTCGTGCTGGTGGACAGCGACGTGAGGCCCGAAGAGAGTGACGTGATGCCACTGCTCACGCTGCTCAAGCCGCTGGACAGCGACTTGATGCTGCTGCTGGTACTGGTGGAAAGGGAAGTGATGCTCGAACTCGTGCTGGTCGACAGGCTGGTGATGGCCGACGAGAGTGAGCTGGAGACGGTGGTGAGCTGGCCGACAGTGGCACCGTCGGTCGACGCCGAGCCGTCCGCCATGTTCGTGATCCGGCGTTGGTTGGTGCTCGTTCCGATGGAAACCATTCCCCAGGCCGGCGCCGCTTGTCCCGTGAAGGCGCCTGTCCCGCTGACCGTGCCCGCAACCGAGTTGGTTCCCAGCGCCACGGCGAAACTCGCTGCTGCCTGTGCGTTAAAGCCAAGCGCGACGGACCAATTGCCGCCGGCCTGGGCGGTGTATCCGATGGCGGTCGCCCCGACGAAGTCTGCATTCGTGCCGTATCCGACCGCAGTAGCAGAGGCGGCGGTTGCGGAGCTGGACGCGCCGATGGCGACCGTCTGGGAATTGCTCGCACCAGCGCCAGTGCCGATGGCGACAGCCTCGGAGTTGGCCGAAGAGTTGAACCCCATGGCAACGCCGCCCGCCCCATTGACGGTCGCGTCATACCCGATGGCCACGCCGCTGTTCGCACTGGCCGAGGCCCCTCCGTATCCGATGACGATCGTGTCGGATGTGGTGCTGATTTGCGTGGAGACCTGGCCGATGAGGATGTGCTGGTAAGTGCCGGGGTTGCCGCAATCGGCCACCCCGCCGGTCGTGACGCAGACGTTCTCCACGATCACGTCCGCCAGACTGTTGCCGCCAGCCGTCAGCGCGAAGCACGCGGCGACGATCGGCGCAAGCCGCACCGACGTCGAGCTCTTGCCCCGCCCGCGCGCGAGTTCATGCGCGACGTTCCATGTGCCGGTGCTCTCGTTCCACACCAGCCGGAATGCTTTGTTGAATGAACCCATGTCGGTGCCGCTCCTCGATTCAGCTGACCAGGCTCAGAGTAGGGCCGTGCTCGGGCTGTGTCGTGAGGCGAAAGTCTGGTCGGCCATCGGCCGCATGACCTAGCCGTTCGGTGCGCTGTGATCAATTGGGATCGTCGCTGTCAAGTGGCGAACACGATCTGGTTACAGGGCATGCCCGTTTCGCGAGCACGCCAACGCAAGCCGCATGGATGCTGCGTTTGGCGCACACGTCCGCAACAAACCAACAGGGTTATCCACAGCGGCGGTGGATATCGCGGCGCCTCGCGTATCCTCCAGCCGGATGAAATCGTTCCTCGATTCGCTGCTGCGCGGCAAGCGCGTGAAAGATTCCACCGACGCCGCGACATGGATTTCGCGCGCCGAAGCGCTTCGGCGTGAAGGCAAATTGCGCGACGCGGCCGCCGCGTACGAAAGCGCAATCGCAGCCGGTGGCGAGAGCGCGTCGCTGCTGCTGCAGCTTGGCGCCACACACACGCACCTGGATGATTTCGCTGCGGCGCAGCGTTGCTTCGAGCGGCTGGTCGCGATTGATCCGCAGCATGCCGACGCGTGGTGCATGCTCGGCGTCGCGGCGAAGGAGCAGCGGCGCTTCGACGAGGCGCTCGCGCACCTGGACCGCGCCGTCGAGATCAACCCGGCGTCGTCCGAGGCGCATTTCAATCGGGGGCTGGCGCTCTTCGAATTGGGGCGCCTGGACGAAGCCAGCCAGAGCTTCACGCGATGCGCGCGGTTGCAGCGCGGCGAGCCCTGGCGCGGCGATCTCGCGCAAGAGCTGAAGGAAGATCACGCGCCGGCGTTCGAGCCCATGGACATGGGCGTGAACGAAGTCAAGCTCAAACACGATTGCGAGCAGTTCCAATACTTGCTGCAGCGCGGCGAACTGCCCGCAGCCTATGCGCCGGTGCTCGAGGACTATCGCGCGCTCTACGCCGAGATTCGCGGCCATGTGGACGCCGATTCGCTCGCGCCTTTCGATGCGGCGCAGCATCCGCTGGTCGCGCGCACCTACAAGCGGCCGTTGCACATCGCCAATGTGCCGCCGCCCGCGTCGACCATCATCAACCCCCAGCTGGACTTCGAGCAGATCCAGGACCGCTACCTCGCCGCGCAGCCGAACGTCATCGCGGTCGACGACCTGCTCACGCCCGAAGCGCTGGCGGCGATGCGGCGCTTTTGCCGCGAGAGCACTTTCTGGAACAACATCAAGCCGGGTTACCTGGGCGCTTATTTTTACGACGGCTTTTGCTCCGAGCTGCTGCTGCGCCTTGCGTGGGAGCTTCGCGCTCACATGCCGCGCGTGATCCGCGACCATCCGCTGAACATGATGTGGGGCTTCAAGTGCGACGCCACCTTGCCCGGCTTGGCCGTGCATGCGGACGCAGCGGCCGTCAACGTGAATTTCTGGATCACGGAAGACGAAGCCAACCTCGATGATTCGTGTGGTGGCCTCAAGGTATGGGAGCACGTCGCGCCGAAGGACTGGGACTTCAAGGCGTTCAACGACCAGCCCGAGAAAATCCGCGACTATCTGAAGTCCGTCGGCAGCGAGCCGACGCGCTACCCGTATCGCGCCAATCGCGCGGTGATGTTCGATTCCGACTTGTTCCACGCGACCGACCAGCCGCGCTTTCGCGAGGGCTATCTCAATCGGCGCATCAACATCACGCTGCTCTACGGAAGCCGCCTTTAATTGTCTTCCGGCACCGCTGCTCGCGCGTTGTGATTCCCCATGGGCAGAGGGATTGCGCCGGCGTTGATCGGCATTGTTGCCGGCACGGCGCTGCAGCTTCAACAGGCGCAGTTGTGGCCGGCGTGGGTTTATGCGACGGCGCTTGCATTGGGTGTCGTCTCGGTCTGGATTGCGGGTCGAGCCCGCAATGACATGCTGGTGCTCATCGCCGGATGCCTGCTCGCTTTTTCTCTCACCGGCCTTCGCGCCATCGAATTCCAGTCGCATGCGCTTGATCCTTCGCTCGAAGGCCGCGACATCTCCGTAACCGGCGTCATCGCCGCGATGCCCCAGCGCGGCGACGGCGCCTTGCGTTTCCGCTTCGACGTCGAGTCGCCCGCGAACTTGCCGCCGCAGATTTATCTCGGCTGGTACGCAAACGCCGCGACGGACGACGCGGGCTCGATGGACCTCTCCTCCAACTTGCCCGAGCTGCACGCAGGGGAGCGATGGCGCTTCAACGTGCGGCTGAAAGCGCCGCACGGAAACGTGAATCCCAATGGCTTCGACTACGAACTTTGGCTGTGGGAACAGGGCCTGCAGGCGACGGGGTATGTGCGCAGCGGTGCGCGCGATCCGGCGCCGGTGCTGGTGACGGACACATGGTGGCACCCGGTCGAACGCGCGCGCCAGTCGGTGCGCGATGACGTGTTTCGCACGGTGGACGACCGCAAGAGCGCAGGAATTCTCGCGGCGCTGATCGCAGGCGACCAGAACGCGATCGAGCGCGCGGACTGGGACATCTTCCGCGCCACGGGTGTCGCACACCTCATGAGCATCTCGGGTTTGCACATCACGATGTTCGCGTGGCTGGCGGCGCTCGCGGTCGGATGGTGCTGGCGACGAAGCGCGCGCCTGTGCCTCGCGTGGCCCGCGCCACATGCGGCGCTGGTTGGCGGCGTTGTGCTCGCGGCGGCGTACGCGCTGTTCTCGGGATGGGGCGTGCCCGCGCAGCGCACGATCTGGATGCTCGCGACCGTCGGGGTGCTGCGCATGTCGGGCCGACGATGGCCATGGACGCAGGTGTGGCTGCTGGCGTGTGCCGTGGTCGTCACGATCGATCCATGGGCGATGCTGCAGGCGGGCTTCTGGCTGAGCTTTGTCGCAGTGGGCGTGCTGTTCGCAACGGACCCGGGTCAGGCCGGCGCTCCCGCAACGAGCGTGCGCGAGAAGATCGTGCATGCAGTGCGAGGCTCGCTGCACGAACAATGGGTGGTGACGATCGCGCTCACGCCGCTGACGCTGCTGCTCTTCGGGCAGGTCTCCGTCGTCGGCTTGCTCGCCAATGCGATCGCAATTCCCTGGGTGACGCTGGTGGTGACACCCCTTGCGATGATCGGTGTCGCCTTCCATGCGCTGTGGGATGTGGCCGCGAGCGCGATCGCCGTGCTGCAGGTCTATCTCGAATGGCTGGCGAGCCTGCCTTTCGCAACCGTTTCCATGCCGGCCGCGCCGCTGTGGGCCGGCGCGCTCGGCGTGTGCGGCGGCCTGCTGCTTGCGATGAAGGTGCCGCGGCACGCGCGCCTGCTCGGTGTTCCCTTGCTGGTGCCCGTGCTGCTCTGGCAGGCGCCGCGGCCCGCGATGGGTCAATTCGAAGTGATGGCGGCCGACATCGGTCAGGGAAACGCGCTGCTCGTGCGCACCGCGATGCACACGCTGGTGTACGACACCGGCCCGCGCTACAGCACCGAAAGCGATGCGGGCCATCGTGTGCTCGTTCCGCTCCTGCGCGCTTTCGACGAGCACGTCGACATGCTGATGCTCAGTCATCGCGACAGCGACCACACGGGCGGCGCGCCCGCGGTGCTGGCGATGCAGCCGAAAGCGCAGCTCGTGAGTTCGCTGGAGGACGGCAACCCGCTGCAATCGATTCGCAAATCCGAACGTTGCATCGCAGGGCGGCATTGGCAATGGGACGGCGTCGATTTCACGGTGCTCCATCCGCAAGCGGACGACTACGCCGCCGCCGCCAAACCAAACGCGATGAGCTGCGTGCTGCGCATCTCCAACGGCGTGCGCACCGCCTTGCTCGCTGGTGACCTCGAATCGCCGCAGGAGGCGCGGCTGGTGGCCGAAGGTGCACCGCTTCGGGCCGACCTGCTGCTCGTGCCGCACCACGGGAGCAAAACGTCTTCCAGCGCCTCGTTCCTGGACGCAGTGCATCCCTCGTTCGCACTGGCGCAGGCGGGCTACCGCAATCGCTTCGGGCATCCTGCGCCATTGGTGATGGACCGCTATCGCGAGCGCGCCATCACGGTCGTCGACTCCCCGCATTGCGGCGCCGCCCAATGGAAGTCCGGCGAGCCCGATCGCGTCGTCTGCCAGCGCGAGGAATCGCGCCGCTACTGGATGCATCGCGTGCCGTGAATTCAGCCCCTTCGCGGCCTGGAACTTGCTATCCTTTCGACGAAGAGAACGCCATGCACAAATTCGACGAGATGCTCACCCGCCTGCCCGAAGGACGGACGATCCAGGTCCAGTCGCAAGGGCAGGCAGTGCGCCAACACTACCGCGCATTTTGCGAATGGCTCTCGCGTCAGCCCGAAAACGTGATGCACGCGCGCCGGGCGGAGGCGGAGATGATCTTCCGCCGCGTGGGAATCACCTTCGCCGTGTACGGTGCGAAGGACGAGGACGGCGCGGGCACCGAGCGCCTCATTCCCTTCGACCTGATCCCGCGCATCATCCCGGCGGCCGAATGGACGCGGATGGAGCATGGCCTGGTGCAGCGCGTGACGGCGCTCAATCGCTTCCTGCACGACGTCTATCACGACCAGGAGATCCTGCGCGCGGGCGTCGTGCCGGCCGACCAGGTGCTGAACAACGCTCAGTACCGCCCGCAGATGAAGGGCATCTACACGCCGCATCGCGTGTATTCGCACATCGCGGGCGTCGACATCGTGCGTGCGCCCAATGAGCAGGGCGAGGGCGAGTACTACGTGCTGGAAGACAACCTGCGCGTGCCCAGCGGCGTGAGCTACATGCTCGAAGACCGCAAGATGATGATGCGGCTTTTCCCCGACCTGTTCTCGATGTACCCGGTGGCCCCGGTCCAGCATTACCCGGATCTGCTGCTGGAGACGCTGCGCTCGTCCGCGCAGCCCGGCGCGCCCGATCCGACAGTTGTCGTGCTCACGCCCGGCATGTACAACAGCGCGTACTTCGAACACGCTTTCCTCGCGCAGCAGATGGGCGTGGAGCTGGTCGAGGGGCAGGATCTTTTCGTGAAGGACCGCTTCGTCTACATGCGCACGACGCGCGGCCCGCGCCGCGTCGACGTGATCTATCGCCGCGTGGACGACGACTTCCTCGACCCGACCGCATTCCGCTCGACCTCGACGCTGGGATGCCACGGCCTCATCGATGCCTATCAGGCCGGCAACGTGGCGATCTGCAATGCCGTGGGCACGGGCGTGGCGGACGACAAGTCGATCTATCCCTACGTGCCGAAGATGATCGAGTTCTACCTCGGCGAAAAACCGATCTTGAAGAACGTGCCCACGTACATGTGCCGCATGACGGAGGATTTCGAATACGTGCTCGCAAATTTGAAGGACCTCGTCGTCAAGGAAGTGCATGGCGCAGGCGGCTACGGCATGCTCGTCGGCCCGGCGGCGACGAAGCAGGAGATCGAGGACTTCCGCGCGGCACTCATCGCCAAGCCCGAAGGCTATATCGCGCAGCCGACGCTGTCGCTTTCGAGCTGCCCGACGTACGTGGATGCAGGCATCGCGCCGCGTCACATCGACCTGCGGCCCTTCGTGCTCTCGGGGCGAGAGGTGCAGATGGTGCCGGGCGGTTTGACGCGGGTCGCGCTGAAGGAGGGCTCGCTCGTGGTCAACTCATCGCAGGGCGGCGGCACCAAGGACACCTGGGTGCTGGAGGAATGACGATGCTGAGCCGCACCGCCGATCATCTTTTCTGGATGGCCCGCTACACGGAGCGGGCCGAGAACACGGCGCGCATGCTGGATGTCAATTACCAGACCTCGCTGCTGCCGCAATCGGCCGCTGTCGCGCAAGTGGGCTGGCAAGGCATGCTGTCGATCAGCGAGCTCATGCCGACCTACACCGAGAAGCACGGAGACATCGTGCCGCCGCGCGTCATGGAGTTCATGGTCAAGGACGAG